>NC_016604.1:6110227-6415739 GCF_000230895.2 Mycolicibacterium rhodesiae NBB3 | reverse complement strand
GACGCTATCTCGGCAAGGACCACTGTCCGAAGTCGGGCGCCAGCACGATGTCGACGTCCACACTGGTGTTGGCCAGGATCACGCCGGGGTCGTCGGGTGTGACGATCACGTCCTGATACAGGACGGCGGCGGGCTCACGCTCGCCGTCCGACCACGCTCTTGTCTGCCACGCCCACGCGTGGCCCGGGGTGGTCGAAGCGCCGATGACGCCGTCCTGGATCGCCCATGCGCAGGCTTGCGCGTGTCCGTAGATGCCGGTGCGATTCACCCCCAGCACCGAGTTGATTCCCCGGAACCATTCGACCGCGACGCTGTTCCAGGTGTCGAGGTCGATGTCCTCGTCGACGCTGAAGAAGATCGGCGCGGAATCGGGCCCGCCGGCGGCGGTGTGCAGCCGCATTCCGGTCTGTCCGTCCGCGACGCCACCGTCGTAGCCGCGGGTGTAATCCGACGGCGCATTGGGCCAGTTGGGTTTTCCGTACTGATAGCAGCTGACGACTTGGAGACCCTCGGCCCGCAGCGCGTCGGCATACTCGCGAGTGACGGGCTTGAAATCGAAGTCTGCGCCTGGCCGTAATTCGGACACGTAGACCAGGGCACCGTCGAAGCCCGCGGCTTTGATCTGTTCCGGGGGGACCAATCGGTGCGTGAAGTCGATGAGCTTCATGGGCGCCGCGTATGCCTTCTGGCCGCTCAGTGTCGCGACCGCCGAGCCGACGATCAGTAGAGCCGGTGCGGTGGCGGCATATTTGAGGACGTCACGTCGGGAATGCGTTGACGAGTCGACCACGGCGCGATGGTAACAAGGTCCGTGGATTCAGGACGCCGAACGGCGCCGCGACCGAGGGGACGGTGAAGCGACTTTGGTGATCGCGCCCATCGCGTCGGCAAAGCGCGGATAGATGACCGCCGGACCCACCCAGCGGGCCAGGTATGTGCGGGGGTTGTCGCCGTGGCGCGGGGCTTTGGCCGTGTCGATGAGAAACAAGTAAAGCACGCGAAGGCAGAACTCGGACAGTTCGACAAGGGCCTCGTCGTCGAAACCGTTTGCTTCCCAATCCACTTCGTAGCGGTGCAGCATGGACCGACTGAACGACAGCGCCGTATCGGAGGTGAGCGACGGCGTGACTTCACCACGCGACCGGCTGGTCATCATGAAACCGATGCGTTCATCCTTTGTGAGGTTCTCGATCGCGAAGACCAAGCCTTCGATGACCGCCGTGACCGCGTCGGCGATGATCTCGTCGACGGCGTCGAGGATGCGGGTGATGGCCTCCTCATCGGAGGTCGGCGTGTTCCCCGATCAGCCGTGGCTGCGAACCATTACGCGCCCACCCGTGCGACCTGCATGCCGCGATCAAATCGGCGGCATCGCCGCACGCAGTCGCGCTACCGACTGGCCGCGCCGACCGAGTACCAGCGGGCAGCGCTCTTGGGCTCCTCCTCATAGCGGTGAAACCATCGGCGCGGCGGGGGCCACAATCTCCGGCTGGCGCAGACGCCACCTGGCCATTCTCGCGGCCTCACAGCGAGCAGGCACCGCCCGCATAGAAATTTCACATGTGTGAACGTTCGGGTCAGCAACCGTCGACACGATCTATGGTGGTGCGATGACCCGCAGTGCCGCCCGCGCCATGGAGACCTCACCGTGGTCTCCGCGGGAGGCCGAACTCCTCGCCGTGACTCTGCGGCTTCTTCAGGAGGAGGGTTACGACGGGTTGACCGTCGATGCGGTCGCGGCGAAGGCGCGGGCCAGCAAGGCGACCGTGTACCGGCGTTGGCCGACCAAGGCCGAACTGGTGCTGGCGGCCTTCATCGAGGGAGTGTGCCAAGTTGCCGTCGCCCCGGAGTCCGGCAGCCTGCGCGGCGACCTGGTGCAGTTGGGGGAGGTCATCTGCGATCAGGCGCGCACGCATGCCAGCACCATGCGGGCGGTGATGGCCGAAGTGACGCGAAATCCCGCGCTCAACGATGTCATGCAGCACCAGTTCCTCGATCAGCGCAAGGCCCTGTTCAAGCACATCTTGGGGCAGGCCGTCGAGCGCGGCGAGATCGAAGCCGCCGCCATCTCCGAGGATCTCTGGGACCTGCTGCCCGGCTACCTCATCTTCAGGTCTATCTTCTCGTTGCGGCCGCCGAGTCGGCGCACCGTGCAATCACTCGTCGACGACGTGATGATTCCCAGCCTCACCCGTCTGAACCGCTAACAGAACCGCGCGCCGCACGAGCCGTACGGGTTGTGCCGTCCGGTACCGTACCGTACTGTCAACGAGGTTGATATGTCGCCGGGCTGGGCTAAGGTCCAGTCCAGACGTCGTGTCGCGTATCGAAAGGCTGACGGGTGCAGCGGATTTCAGTTGGTCGGCTACTGGGCCGAGGCTGGATGCTCATCGTCGCCGTCGTGGTGGTCGCCATCGCCGGTTATGCGGTGTTCCGCCTGCACGGCATTTTCGGTTCGGGCCACGACACGTCAACTCCCGACGCGCTGTCCGACGAGATCGTGCCCTTCAACCCCAAGCATGTCGTCCTCGAGGTGTTCGGCTCTCCGGGTTCGGTCGCGACGGTCAACTATCTGGACATCAACGCCCAGCCGCAGCGTGCCAACGACGTTGCATTGCCGTGGAAATACGAGACCACGACGACCCAGCCGGCGGTGCTCGTCAACGTCATGGCGCAGGGCGATGGTGACTCCATCGGCTGCCGGATCGTCATCGACGGCGTCGTGAAGGACGAGCGGCAGGTCAACACCATGAACGCCTACACCTACTGTCTGGACAAGTCGGGATGACCACCCATCAAGAGGAACGCACATCGCTGACGGACCGCATCGCGAAGTGGATCCGCTGGCTTTCGGTGCCGATCGTGCTCTTCTGGCTGGCGATCGCCGGCATCACCAACGCCTTGGTCCCGCAACTGGAGGTCGTCGGCGAAGCGCACAACGTCGCACTCAGCTCTCCCGATTCGCCGTCGCTGCAGGCGTTCAAGAAGATCGGTGAGGTCTTCAACGAATTCGACTCCGACAGCGCGGCGATGGTCGTGCTGGAAGGGGACGAGCCACTCGGAGGCGACGCCCACAAGTTCTACGACACCCTGATCGATCGAATCGAGCAGGATCACAAACACGTTCAGCACGTCCAGGATTTCTGGGGTGACCCACTGACGGCGGCCGGATCGCAGAGTTCGGACGGCAAGGCCGCGTATGTCCAGGTGTTCCTCACCGGCGATCAAGGCGAAGCGCAATCGATCGCATCGGTTGACGCGCTGCGCGACATCGTCAACAGCACGCCGGCACCACCGGGAGTCAAGGCATACGTCGCAGGTCCGGCGCCCCAGGTCGCCGACCAGTTCGAGGTCGGCAACGAGGGCACCACGAAGGTCACCGTCCTCACGGTGCTGGTCATCGCGGTCATGCTGTTGCTCGTCTACCGGTCGATCGTCACCATGCTGCTGGTACTGATCACCGTTCTCATCGAAATGTCCGCGGCCCGAGGCATTGTGGCGTTCCTGGGCAACGAGAGCATCATCGGACTCTCGACGTACTCGACGAACATCCTCACGCTGCTCGTCATCGCGGCCGGCACCGACTACGCGATCTTCCTGATGGGTCGATACCACGAAGACCTGGGCAACGGAATCGACCGGGAAACCGCGTACTACAACATGTACCGCGGGACCGCCCACGTCATTCTCGGGTCGGGTCTGACCGTGGCAGGTGCGGTGTTGTGTCTGAGCTTCACCCGACTGCCGTACTTCCAAAGCCTCGGCGTACCCGCAGCGATAGGTGTGTTCGTCGCGTTGGTGGCGGCCCTCACGCTGGCGCCTGCGGTGATGACCATCGGTGCTCGTTTCGGCCTCCTGGATCCGAAACGCATGGCGCGCACGCGGAACTGGCGCAGGATCGGAACGGCGATCGTCCGTTGGCCCGGACCGATCCTCGTCGCCACACTGGCGGTGGCCGCGGTGGGCCTACTGGCGTTACCCGGCTATAAGACCAGTTACGACGAAGGCGTCTACCTGCCCGACCGCGCGCAGTCGAACATCGGTTACGCCGCAGCGGAACGTCACTTCTCGAAGGCTCGCCTCAATCCGGAACTGCTGATGATCGAAGCCGACCATGACCTTCGTAATCCGACCGACATGATTCTGCTCGAGCGCGTGGCCAAGGCCGTCTTCCACACGACGGGCATTGCGCAGGTGCAATCGATCACGCGGCCGCTGGGCACGCCGCTGGACCACACATCGATTCCGTTCCAGATCAGCGCTTCCAGTGCCGGCCAGATACAAAATCTCGGGTACCAGCAGGACCGCGCCAACGACCTGCTCAAGCAGGTCGACGAAATCGACAAGACCATCGGAATTCTGCGACAGCAGGCCACCTTGCAGCAACAGGCGAACGATGCGACGCACGAGCAGGTGCAAGCCTTCCACGAAACCGTCGCCGTGGCGCAAGACCTACGAGACAAGATCGCCAACTTCGACGACCAGTTCCGCCCGCTGCGCAACTACTTCTATTGGGAGCCACACTGTTTCGACATCCCGATGTGCTCTGCGCTGCGCTCTCTTTTCGACGCGCTTGACGGTATCAACTCGCTGACGGATCAACTGGCGAATGTCACGACGAGCCTGGACAAACTGGATGCGGTCCAGCCGCGACTGCTCGAACTGATTCCACCTCAGATCGCCAGTCAGATGACCAACCGCGATCTGGTGATGACGAACTACGCCACACTGTCGGGCATCTACAGTCAGAACGCGGCAGCGCTGGAGAACTCCACCGCGCTGGGGGCGGCATTCGATGCGTCCAAGACCGACGACTCGTTCTACGTTCCGCCGGAGGTCTTCCAGAACGCAGAATTCCAGCGTGGTCTGAAGCTGTTCCTCTCACCTGACGGCAAAGCCGCCAGGATGATCATCACGCATGACACGGATCCCGCAACGCCACAGGGAATTTCACATATCGATGCGATCAGGCACGCCGCAGAGGAAGCGGTCAAGGGCACTCCACTGGCGGGCTCGCACATCTACATCGGCGGTACGGCTGCGACGTACAAGGACATCCAGGAAAGCGCGAAGTACGACCTGATGATCGTGGCCATCGCGGCGCTCGGCCTGATCCTGCTCATCATGATGTTCATCACCCGAAGCCTGGTGGCCGCGATCGTCATAGTCGGAACGGTGGCGCTGTCGCTGGGCGCCTCACTCGGGCTGTCGATACTGGTTTGGCAGCACATCCTGGGCATCCAGTTGTACTGGGTGATCATCCCGCTTGCCGTTATCCTGTTGCTCGCCGTCGGTTCGGACTACAACCTGCTGCTGATATCCCGTTTCAAGGAGGAAATCGGCGCCGGTCTGAACACCGGCATCATCCGGGCCATGGCGGGCACGGGTGGCGTCGTCACCGCAGCCGGGTTGGTGTTCGCGTTCACCATGGCGTCCTTCGTGTACAGCGATCTGGTCGTGCTCGGGCAGATCGGCACGACCATCGCCCTTGGCCTGTTGTTCGACACCCTGATCGTACGGTCGTTCATGACGCCGTCCATCGCCGTGCTTCTCGGACGGTGGTTCTGGTGGCCGCTCCGGGTGCGCCCGCGTCCGGCGAGCACGATGCTGCGTCCGTACGGATCCCGCCCTGCGGTGCGTCAGTTGCTGCTGTGGGAGGACGACGAACTCGAGCGCACCTGAGGGTTTCAGCTCTGCTGGGTCCAGTAATTCTTGTGTGGCTCCAGCACGGCCTCGGCCACCTCGGGAACCGGCCCGATCACCTCGATTTGTTTTTGCCCGGCCCCGAAAACCTTCCGGCAGTCAAGGCTGAGCGTCGGATTCCTGGGGTCGTCACCGGTTTCTGCGAGCAGTTGTTTCTCGGTGATGCCGTAAACAAGACGTCTGACGTTGGCCCAGTACATAGCCCCCGCGCACATCGAGCACGGCTCCGCGGTCGTGTAAAGGGTGCACGTGGCGAGGAAGTCTTTGTCGTATTTCTTCGAGGCCTGGCGCATCAGGGCCGTTTCCGCGTGTCCGGTGCAATCTGACTCGGTCACTTCGATGTTCGTCTGTTCCAGCAGGACATTGCCCTCGCTGTCGACGAGGACGGAGCCGAACGGGTGATTTCCTTCGCGCATAGATCGTTTGGACACGTCAACGGCATGCAGGAGAAATTTCATGTCGTCCATCGATCGATTCCTTTACTTTGCGGTCGGGATTGGCAGGGGATCCACCGTCGCGGACGACGGTGGTCGCGCTCGATCCTTGAGGGCAACCGAGCACAGTGCACCGACGGACAGCACGACGAGCAATGGAATCATCGCTCCGCGGTAGTGGCTGATTGCGAGGTCCGTGCCAGCCGGTGGAGCCTCACCCACGAGGACGCCGATCACGTAGTCCAGTCCGGCGCCGGTGAGGAAGCCGACGCTCGTCATCAATCCGAACGCGGTGGCCTGGGCGTTGTCGGGGATGTGCTGCCCGATCTGCGCGAACCCAAGGATGTTGCTGCCCAACAGGAAGCCGAAGACGAACAGGAGAACGAACACGCCGGCGGTCGGGAGGCGCGGGAGGAACAACACCAGGGCCATCGTGAAAGTCAGTAGCCAAATGGTGATCTGGGTGATCCGCGACCGCTTGCCGAGCCGATCCGAGATCCATCCCAACAGCAGGCCGCCGACACCGGCGGCGATGGCGCCGGTCGATGTCAACGCCGTCGCCATCTCCAGGGTGCGTCCATAGGCCCGCTGGTTCATGATGCCCCACAGGTCATTCCAGGCGATGAGGACACCGAATACACTCGCGAAAAATGCTGTTCCCAACCAGAATTGCGGTACTCCCACCACCACGCGCAACTGGCTGAGGATGCCGCTGTCACCTGGCGCAGCGGTGGTAGCGGCTGCGGCTGGTCTGGATACCAGCAGCAGGATCGCAATCCCGAGCACCACGTAGCCCACGGCCATGCCGATCATCGCGGCGTGCAGTGGCGGGATGGTCTCGGTGACAGAAAGACCGATCAGCATCAGGGCCAGAATAACGTTCGTCGCGAGCTGGGAAATCGAGGACATCAACGCGAACCGTTCCGGTGGGAACCAGATTCGGGCGAGGTAGATCGCGCCGAGGAAGCTGGTCGAGAGTCCGATTCCGAGTATGACCCTGCCTGCGACGGTGACGCCCATGCTCGTTGCGTTGGCGAGAAGTACGCATCCGACCGCAGCGATCAGCGAGCAGATTCCGAGAATCAGGCGCGGGCTGAGCCGGTCGAGCATGATGCCGCCGATGAACTGCGCAATCGAGTATGCGACATAGAAGACGGCGCTCAGCATGCCGATCGCGTGTTCGGACACCTCGAGGCGGTCTCGAACCTGCTCAGCGACAATGCCGATCATCACCGCTGTGAGCAGGCCCAAGCCCAGGAAAAATGTGCCGAGGCCCCAGACGATTATCGCCTTGGCCCGCGTCGATGGGCGCTCAGAGGCTGCCATCGCACTCACACTCCTGTGTGCGTAACCCTGGTTTGGACTTCGCGGATAAACCGGAGCGTAACGGGTCTTCGTGCCGGTGTGTCGAATTTGCCCATCTCGATCGTTGGCTGGTGCTTATCCCGGCGAGAGGTTGGTCAACAGCGCGAAGAACTGGTACGACGGATCGGTCTCGTCGAGCGCGCCTTTCAACGTGTCTGCCGTGATCGGGTGGCTCATGTCCATCGACGACGGATCGCTCACCCGAGCCCAGTCGGTGACGATGGTCCGCTCGAGCAGCTTCCAGACGTTGCCCCGCTTTTCGTACTTGTCGAGGTAGCGACCGCCGATGATGAGGTCGACGTCGCGTCCCTTGGCTGCGAGTGTGTGGACCGCGATGTTGTAGACCTCACCTTCGGCCGAGTTGCCGTCGATCGCGAAGTTCACCGTCGTGATGTTGTGCGCCATCGCGCGAAGGTAGGGACGCGAGGCGACGAGCTGTTCGAAAAACCGCTCGACCGAACCCGTTGAAAATGCGCCGTGGGCGTCGACAGCGTCGTGGTGATAGAGCTCCCGCAAGGCTGCGATGTCACCTCGGTCCACGGCGCGGCAGTAGGCGTGGACGAGCTTGTGCAGCGCGTGCTCATCGAGCATCTCCTGAAGTGCGGGATCCATCGCGCTCACCCTAGAGGCTCGTTGGGAACTCCGAAGTACTTCTGGTACCTGGCAGCGCGCTCTCGCAGCGCCTGTTCGTCCAGCCCGGTTTGAGCGAACGTGTAGTGGTGCCCACCGTGTTCGTGGGCCGGTTGGGCGGTCAGGAAGCTTCGCATCCTCTTCTCCGCGACGGCCGTGAAGCTTAGGCCGAGTTGGTCATAGGCTGTCGCGACGGCGGCGACCGGGTCGGTCGCGAACGTCTGATATTGGATATCGACGACCTGAGAGGCCGGGACGATTCCGGACTCGCGCGCATCGACGGATCGGTCGAGGCCGTCGATGACGTAGTCCGCCCATTCGCGGGCGACCTCCTCGATGGGAGTCGGCTCGGCGGCGAACGTGCGAAGCGTGCGCGCCAGGGAGGACACCGACGCGATGGTCCTGAGTGGATCGCGGTGCGTCTGAATCACCCGTGCATCCGGATACTGCTGCATCATGGCGTCCAACGCCCAGATGTGCCCCGGTGACTTGACGACCCAGCGGTTCACCGGGATTCGTGACTGCAGATGCTGCAGAAAGCTGCGGTGCCATCGGTACGCCGACGCCATGTCGGCGTTCAAGAGCCACCGGGCGTAGGACGGGATGCGATACATCGTCGGAAAGATGAAGCTCTTGAAGTCCATCCCGGTGATGCGGACACACTCCTGCGCGAGCAGCGGACCGATGGGGTGCATGGCCGCCAAGTCGGGGATGATCGACGTCATCATCTCCTGAATCTGTCGGCTGTCCTCGATGCGAGGGTCGGTGTCGTGGGTCTCCGCCTCCGGTGGCGGACACGGCGCATCGACCTCCCACGTCAACGGCGCCCTGGCGTCGGGATCCTGTGCCAGTAGTTCGTAGAGGATCGTCGTACCGGTCCTCACCTGACCGACGATGAATACGGGCCGCTCGATGCGCATTTCGGCGACCTCAGGGTGTGTGCACCGGTAGTCGACGACCTGCAGACGTCGCGTGAGGGATCCGACGAGGTCGCCCTGTGCGACGACTTCGCCGAATTCGGTCAGGCCGGCCTCGGTGGCCAGAGCATCGGTCAGCGCATCGAGCGCCTCGTGCCACTCGTCGCCCCCGAAGTCGTGCAGTCCGGTGATGTCCTCGGCGGCGGCGATGACGGCGGCCGCCGAAATCTCAGCCATTCAGCGGTGCCAGCAACGCGCTGAGTCCGTACTCGAACACGGCGTCGTAATCGGTGGGCGACTGCAGCGCTTCGACCAAAGCCTGGTCGGGCCATGCGTCCGCCCAGAGTGAGGGATCCTCTTCGTCGTGCTTGGCGCCGCGCACCGCCGAGAACTGCATCACCGCAGAGGAAATGACGTGAACTTCGACGACCCGCACGAGAAGGGCGGCTTCACTGCCGGTGATGCCCAGTTCGGAAAGCTCCGCTGCCAACCGCTGTTGAATGGGCAGGAACAGCTGAGGCGTTCGATCGCGTTCATGGGCGATGGCCAACAGGTTCTGTTTCTGGATGAGAAGCCGCCGCTGCGATCGCGCGATCGACGCGATGCGGTCGACGGGGGTCTCGCCGTCGCTGCGAAGATCTGCCATCTGTTCCAGCAGGCCCTCGACCAGGCTGTCGAAGAGTTTGTCTCTGCCTCCCACATGCCAATAGATCGAGGTGACTGCGACACCCAGCTGTTCGGCCAGCCGGCGCATGCTGAACGCCTCGACTCCGTCGACATCGATCAGGCGCGCTGCGGTCTCGAGGATCTGGTCGGCGGTGACGGGCTCGCCACTCTTGCTACGGGGCTGCGACAACGGTCTCACCTCCGGTGATCCGGTCGGCCTCGGGCAGGTCCAGGTAGCGCTCGAGATTGCGGTGCATGTTGATGACGCGGCGTTCCTCGTTGGACAGCACCACGTGGTGCAACCCGGGCTGATGGAGCCCGCGCTGGAGTCCGGCCAGCACCGTGATGTCCTGTGTGAGCACCAGTCCGGGGTGAGCGTCTGCTGCGGTCATCCGCACATCGGTCGGCTTGATCCGCGGCGCTCCGGGCGGCATCCGCATCCACACGATCATCACCAATTCGCCGCGGTCGGGGTCGAGGCCAGGACGTGCGGTCAGCACCGTCAGGTGATCGGCGTTGGTCAACAGTGACATGTTCGGGAACACGTTGTACTGATGCAGCCGCAACACCTGATCGGTGCTCGCCCAACTCAGGTCGACGCCACGTGAGTCGGCGAAAGCCTTTGTCCGCGCGGCGATCACCTCCGCCGCTGACTCGCCATGCTGATCGGACGGGAACGGTGTGCCCTCCTCGACGCCCATCAGCGCGCCCTGCGTGGTGACGTAGGCGTCCCACACCTCGGCGTCGGTCAGTGACTCCTTGATGGCCGGACTCGGTATTCCGTAGAGCTGTTCGGACTTCCCGGTGTGTCCCCAAATGACTTGGGGTGCATAGACATCGTCCATGCACCTGTGCAGCTCGGGGTGCAACGTCTGGATGTGGTAGGTCTCGCTGAACCCGTCGGCGATCGTCTTCCAGTTCGCGTCGACCTCGATGGTCATGGTGGCGTAGCAGCGGAACTCACCGAGCCGGTTCCACGCGATGTCGTCGGGCATCGCTTCCAGGTAGTCGCGCAACGGGATTGCGTCGGCGTCGAGATTGACGAAGACGAGTCGCTCCCAGGTCTCGACGCGGACACCCAGCAGGGGGAAGTCGGTCAACCGCAGCGCGCCGAACCCCTTTCGGTTGGGCACCCGCTTGAGCGCGCCGGCAAGATCCCAGGTCCAGCCGTGATAGCCGCACCGCAGCTCGCGCAAATCCGATCCGGATCCGTCGCACAGCGAGTTGCCCCGGTGCCGGCACACGTTCTGAAAGGCCCGCAACTCGCCGTCGTCGCCGCGCACGATCAGCACGGAATAGGGGCCGCAGCGGTACTCGAAGTAGTCGCCGGGTTCGGCGACGTGGTCGACCGTGCAGGCGAGCTGCCACACCTTCGGCCACATCCGCTCGACCTCGAGTTTGGCGAAATCCGGGGAGTAGTAGCGCTGCGCGCGCACGAGGGTGGGGCTCTGCGGCGGCGCCCCGATCGCGTCTTCGCGCCGCGTGTGAGCCGGGTTGCCGACGATGCCGCCGGCCGGTGCCGTCCGCGTCACGTTTCCCCTCCGAATCCGGCTGGCCGCCCCCTGTAACGGTGTTACATTGGCCACCATAACGGCTTCGAGGACGTCGAGGGAGTAAATCGTGTTCGACCTGAAGATCACTGGCGGAACCGTGGTGGACGGCACGGGCGGGGACCGATTCTCAGCCGACGTCGGCATCAAAGACGGCCGGATCGTCGAGATTCATCGCCGCGGGCCGGGTGACGCGCCGCTGGAGGGCAACGCGACCGAGACGATCGATGCCACGGACAAGCTGGTCGCTCCGGGGTTCGTCGATATCCACACCCACTACGACGGCCAGGTGAGCTGGGACAGCTCGCTGGAGCCGTCGAGCGGGCACGGCGTGACGACCGTCGTCGCCGGCAACTGCGGTGTCGGGTTCGCACCGGTGCGCCCGGGCCAGGAGGACTGGCTGATCGGGTTGATGGAGGGTGTCGAGGACATCCCCGGGACTGCGCTCACCGAGGGGATCTCGTGGGGCTGGGAGACGTACCCCGAGTACCTCGACGTCATCGAGAAGCAGGAGTTCGCGATCGACGTGGGCAGCCAGATCGCCCATGGTTCGGTGCGCGCCTACGCGATGGGGGAGCGCGGCGCCCGCAACGAGCCCGCGACGCCCGACGACATCGCCGCGATGGCCCGCATCGTGCAGGAAGGCATCGAGGCAGGCGCGCTTGGCTTTTCGACGTCCCGCACCCTGGGACACCGAGCGATCGACGGTGAGCCGGTCCCGGGAACCTATGCCGCAGAGGACGAGTTGTTCGGACTCGGACGGGCGATGGCGGCCGGTGGGCGCGCGGTGTTCGAGCTGGCCCCGCAGGGCGTCGCAGGCGAGGACATCATCGCGCCCAAGAAGGAGCTGGAGTGGATGCAGCGCCTCGGCGCCGAGATCGACCGACCCATCTCCTTCGGCATGATCCAGGTCGACGCGGCGCCGGACCTCTGGCGCGAACAACTGGACATCTCCGCGGCGGCGCACTCGGCGGGCAGCGAGTTGTATCCGCAGATCGCGGCCCGTCCGTTCGGCATGCTGTTCGGATTCCCGGGCCATCACGCCTTCACCCACCGGCCGACCTTCCGCCGGCTGAAGGCCGAGTGCGACCGCCAAGAGTTGGCGCGACGGCTGGCCGATCCGGCGGTGAAGTCGGCGATCCTGTCCGAAGACGACCTGCCGCCCGACCCGACGAAGTTGTTCGACAACATGTTCGCGTTGGTCCAGTACTCGCTCGGTCGCCTCTATTCGCTGGGCAATCCACCCGACTACGAGCCGACGCAGGACCGAGCCGTCGACAAGATCGCCGCCGAGCGCGGCGACGATCCGTTGTCCACGCTGTACGACCTGATGCTGGAAGACGACGCAACGGCCATGCTGATGCTGCCGTTCTACAACTACTTCTACGGCAACCACGATGCGATCCGCGAGATGCTGACGCACCCGGCCGGTGTCGTGGGCTTATCCGACGGCGGCGCGCACTGCGGCATGATCTGCGACGCGTCGTATCCCACGTTCCTGCTCACGCACTGGGCGCGCGATCGCCACCGGGGCGAGAAGCTGCCGCTGGAGTACTTGGTGCGCAAGCAATCTCACGACACCGCTCAGCTGTTCGGCCTGACCGATCGTGGCGTCATCCAGACCGGCAAGAAGGCCGACATCAACGTCATCGACATGAACGCGCTGACGTTGCATCCGGCGAAGATGGCCTACGACCTGCCCGCCGGCGGCCAGCGCCTCGTTCAGGGGGCCAGCGGCTACAGCGCGACGATCGTCAGTGGCGTCGTGACGCGCCGCGACAGCGTGGACACCGGTGCCCGCCCAGGCCGGTTGGTGCGCGGGGCGCGCTGAGCCTCAGAACTTCGCGGTCGCTCCCGCGTCGATCGGCAGCGCGGCGCCGGTGATGTACTTGGCCTCGTCCGATGCCAAGAACAGCACGGCGTTACTGACCGCCCGCGCCTCGAAGTAGGGCACCGGCAGCAGGTGGAATTGCCCGATCAGTTCCCCGGCATCGGCCATGGTCGGCGCGGCGAGGTCGGGCCGCAGCGTGCGGTGGAACTGTTCGTTGTCGATCATCGGCGTCTGAATGTTGCCGGGATGGATGGAGTTCACCCGGATCCATTGGGGGGCAAGTTCGTTGGCGAGTGAGTTCATCAGGCCGACGACGGCGTGCTTGGCTGAGGCGTAGTGGGCCATGTAGCCACCGCCTCGCAGCCCCAACATCGAACTCACCAGGATGATCGATCCGCCGCGGCCGTCGGACATATGCGGCGCCGCCACCTTGACGGTGTGCCACACCCCGGTGATGTTGATGTCGAGCATCGTCTGCCAGGCGGACTCTTCGATCATCGAGGCCGGTGCGGGGCTTCCGCTGATTCCCGCGTTGGCGATCACGATGTCCGGTCGGCCCAGCTCGTCGATGCCTTGCTGCAGGGCGGCGCCCAGCGCCTTGACGTCCCTGACGTCGGCCTGCGCGGTGACGATGCGACGATCGAGTTTCTCGACCAGCGTTGCGGTTTCGTCGAGGTCAGCCTCGGTCGCCAGGGGATAGGGAACGCCATCGATGTCGGTGCAGGCATCCACGGCGATGATGTCGGCGCCCTCCTCCGCAAGCCGGATCGCGTGTTCGCGACCCTGACCGCGGGCAGCCCCGGTGATGAAGGCGACCTTGCCCGCCACCCGGCCAACTGTTTTCGTCATCGTCACCTCTCGTTGTTCAGCCTCTACACATTCCGCTGTGGCACCGACGAAAGTCAACGATGAGATGTCACGTCGTGCCTGCGATGGGTCGGATGAGTACCTCCTGCGCCGTGTTGGCGACGACGTGTCCGTCGATATCGCGGATGACGCCGCGAACCATCGCGCGATGGCCGGAGATGGCGGCTGTCTCCTGGGTGTACAGGTGCCACTGGTCGAAACGGACGGGACGGTGCAGCCAGATGGCGTGGTCCAGGCTGACCGCGGCGACCGATGTGTACTCGGCAGGCAGAGGATGGCTGCGCAGAGCCATGTCCAGCATGAGGTAGTCACTCGCGTAGGTGAGTACCGCATTGTGCAGGCCCGTGCTTTCGGTGACGTTTCGCGGCATGCGCATCCAGTGTGAACGCGGTCCTGACGTCTGCCGGCCGCCGAGAAACGTCGTCGGCTCCGCGATCCGTATCTCCACCGCGGGTGGGACGTCGATCCACGTCTGCGCATTACGCCGCATCGGCGGTGACCCGTGATCGACCCAGTGTTGTAAGAGCGGCATTTCTTCCGGTAACGGCACGGCGAGCGGCTCTGACCTCGCCTCGGGTTCTGCCGGATTGCTGTGGAACGAGGCCAGCGCGGCGAGCAGTGTGCGGTCGCCCTGCGCCACGCTCACCTGGCGCGTCGACATGGATCGCCCGTCGCGAACGCCTTCGACGGCGATCTCAACCGGTTGTCCCGAATCGCCTGTCTGCAGGAAGTACGCGTGAAGGGAGTGTGGCGTGTGCCCCTCGACGGTGGCTGACGCCGCGTGCAACGCCTGCGCGAGCAGTTGACCTCCGAAGATACGACCAAAGCGATCAGCTTCGTTGGTCGCGCGAAACCTGTTGTTGCCCAGCGGCTCCAGCTGCAGAGCGCGCTCGAGAGTGTCCAATGCGCTGATGACCGATGTCTCCAGTGAGGTGCCGTGCAATGGGCCCGTCAGGTCCTCGGCCGAGGTGGACTCGTCACCGCCCACCGCGGGTCCTCCTGTTCTCTCGAGCGACTCGTTGCAGTTCCCTGCACTGAGACACTAAAGTTCCTTAGGCTAGCTCACTACATCGAGGTAGGGGTGACTTTGGCGCGGTTGTGCGCATCAGCGTCCGCCCGAGTCTTCGGGCACCCGGTAGCCGCCGCGGGTCATGATCCGCACCGGATCACGGCCGTCCCAGTTGGCGCAGGCGTCGGAGATGCCGCGCACCTGGTCGACGAAGGTGGATGGGGCATCGACGACCTCGGTATAGAAGCCGAACTCAGTTGCGGTGTCGATGTAGGCGACCCGGAAGCCACCGCCGAGGCTCTCGGCCGCGATCGAGTAGCCGAGCGCCTGGAAATGGGCGACCTTCGCGTCGTAATCGCTTGTCAGCGTAGCCATCTGGTGGAAACTGGATGCGCCGCGGCGGCTCCATTCGCTGAAGATACTCGGCGTGTCGCAGTGCTGTTGAATCAACTCGATCTGCACGGGGCCGGCCTGTGCGACGGCGACTTGGATCTGGACCGTGCGTACCTCTCCGCGATAGTCGGCTTGTTGTGCGATGACGGGGAGCACGTGAAACGGCCCGACGCCGAAGGTCCGCACCCAGCTGGTAGCGGCTGCGATGACGTCGTCGACGACGTGTCCGAGCTGGAAGAACCGGAACTCGCCGTCCGGCCAGGGCTGCTCATACAGCGGATGTGCCGGTGGCGTCGTCGCGTCGGCATCCATGTCGACGATCATGGCATGAGACCTGGACTCATCACCCACACTCGGACGGGACAGGAGAGTGGCGCATGCTGAGCGGCGAGAAGATCCTCATCACCGGACCGGGTGGGCGAATCGCACATGGCATCGCGAAGACGCTGGCCGCGCACAACGAGGTATGGGGTATCGCGCGGTTCTCAGACACCGCGGTTCGCGATGAGGTCGAGGCATTGGGAGTGACTACGCGAACCGTCGACCTGGGCACCCCCGACTTCAGTTCCGTCCCCCGTGATTTCACCTATCTCTTGCACATCGCCGCTGATTTCGGTGAGGACTACGAGCAAGGGCTGCGAGTCAACGCCGAAGGCACCGGCCTGTTGTTGTCGCATTGTCGCACTGCCAAGGCGGCGCTCGTGATGTCCACCGTCACCGTCTACAAGCCGCATCCCGATCCATGGCATGCCTTTGCGGAAGGTGATCCGATCGGCGACGCCGGACTGCCCACCCCGCGGCCGTATTCCATCGTGAAGATCGCCGAAGAGGCCGTCGCCCGGTACTGCGCTCGTGAGTTCGACCTGCCGATCACCATCGCTCGCATGGGCAGCGCCTACGGTGACCGCGGAGGCCTGCCGCTGTGGCATCTCAATGCGATCGTGGCGGGCCAACCTGTCGTGGCGCGGTGGGATCCGCTGCCCTACAGCCCGATTCATTACGACGACATAAACGCCCAAGTGGAGGCTCTCCTCGCGGCGGCCAGGGTTCCTGCGACGATCGTGAACTGGGCCGGCGACGTTCCTGTCACCGTGCAGCAGTGGTCACGGTATTTCGCGGACCTGATAGGCGCGGACCTCGATCTTCGCGTCGATGTCGTGCCCGGAGCGTCGATCGGCTCGGTCGGTGACCACACCAAGCGAGCATCGATCACCGGGCCCTGCACGATGGACTGGCGTGACGGCTTCCGCGCCATGGCTGCCCACCACTATCCGGACCGTGTGAGCGGGCGATGAGCGATATGCGCTACCCCACACCGGACCAGCTGCTCGCCGAGGCTGCCGCCGAGGGCGGTCGCTCCGACTTCGGCCCCGGTGATTTTCGCGAGGGTCTGACGGTCCTGCTGGAGAGCCTCGAACGGGACGGTGACCTGCATCCGGACACCGACGCGGCGGTGATGGGCGATCTGCGGCGTCGCCTCGTCAACAGGCTGGAGGTCGAGGCCTGGTACGCCGACCACCCTGAGGTGAATGACGCCACCATCACGGGCCCGATCGACATCAATGGGCTACCGCGGACCGGGACCACTGCGCTGGCGGACATGCTGTCGCTGGACCCGCAATTCCGCTGCCTACGCGGCTGGGAACAGACCAAACCGGTACCGCCACCGGTAACCGAGGGCGAAGCGGAGGACCCGCGCCGCGTGGCTTTCCTGCGCGCGCATCAGCAGCGCTCAGCAGAAAGCGCAGCCATGCACATCTTCGAGGTCGACGCCACCATGGAGGACACCGAAATTCTCGGAATGGCGTTCCACGGCCAGCAGATGACCCTTCCGGTCGCCGGCTATCGAAAGTGGTGGCGCCGTACCGATCTGACGCAGACCTACGAATACCACCGCCGGGTCGTGGAACTACTCGGATCCCAAAGGCCGCCTGACCTCTGGCTGTTCAAGGCACCGCATCACAAGTTCCACCTCGAGGCGCTGTCCCGCGCGTATCCCGAGATGCGTTTCGTGATGACCCATCGGGACCCGGCGAAGGTCGTGCCGTCCTACACCAGCCTGGTGTCGACGATCTTCCCGCCGGCCGCCGGGCAGCGAGATCTGCACGCGCTCGGCCACGAGGTCAGCGTGCATCTGCTGGAGGGCGTGCAACGCGCCATCGAAGAACGCGCGCGCATCGGTGAAGACCGTTTCCTCGACATTCACCACCGCGAACTCGTGACGGATCCGAAGGGCACGATCAGACGCGTGTACGACTGGCTCGATCTCGAACTCACGCCTGAGGTCGAACAGTCCATATTCGACTGGCAGGACGCGAACATGATGGGTGCCAAAGGCACTCATCGCTACACCGCCGAACAGTTCGGTCTCAGCGCCGAACAGATCCGATCCGATTACGGGTTCTACATCCGCCATTTCGACGTGGCGAAGGAGGGATGATGCCGTGACTGCGCTACCGACCTGGGACGAGCAGATGGAGGCGCTCAAGGGCGTCGCCGACCACCTCTTGGCCACCTGGCGTCCCGACGATGCGTCGGAGGCCGAGGTGCAGGACATGAACAAGCTGGCGCTGTCCATCCTGGCGTGCGGCTACCTCTGCCATGTGTATACCGACGCGCGCCGGCCGGTCTTCATGCCGCTGTGGAACTACGCCTGCAATCAGGGCGGTCCCGATCCCGACTACGTCTACCTCAACGCCGAAGTCGACGGGTCCGGCGTGTACGAACTGGTGGGTCGGCGCGGCACGGTGCGGTTCGTGGAGATCACCCAGTCCGCCCCTGGCATGATGAAGAGCCTCAAAGGTGTTGAGCGCCAAATGAAGTTCCATGCCATCACCCACGACCTCGATGACCTCACGCTTGCCGAGGACGGTTCTTTCCGGGTGGTACTGAGTGCCGAACGACCAGAGGGTCACGACGGCGACTGGTGGCCGCTCAACCCCGAGGCGGGCAAGCTGTTGATGCGCAAGTGCGCGTGCGACTGGAACACCGAGATCGACGCGCAAGTGGCGATCAACCGTCTGGACGACGCGGGGGAGGACATGTCGCCTGCCGAGATCGCGCGCAGGTTCTCCGAGTTGGGTGACTGGATCAAGGGAATGATCGATTTCGACATGGAGCTCGTTCGGTACTACCGGGAGCACCACGGGATCAACGTCCTGTTGCGATCCCAGTGGATTCAGCAGGGCGGCGGCCTGGCGACCAAACAGGCGTATTACGACGGCATCCACGAGATCGGCGACGACGAGGCACTCATCGTGGAGTTCCCGGTACCGACCGAATGCCACTACTGGCAGATCCTGGTGGCCGACGACCGATTCTCGACGGTCGACTGGGTGAACCGCCAGTCGAGCCTCAACGACGTTCAGGCCCGGGTCGACGCGGATGGTCGGTTTCGCGGTGTGGTATCGAAAAGGGATCCAGGCGTGCACAATTGGCTCGACAAGGCCGACTGGCCGTGGGGGATCTTGCAGGCCCGCTTCTATCGCGCGAACGAATATCCCGAGGCGACGGTGACGAAGGTGCCTGTCGCCGAGGTACGTGACCACCTCCCGGCGGATACGCCGGTGCTCACGCCGCAGGAGCGCGCGGCGCAGTTGCGACACCGGCGAACGGGAGCCCAGTTCCGCCGTATCTGGTGATCGGCGGAGCCTAGTCGGCCGTCAGCCGCAGCCTCCACCGTGCGACACCGGCGAAGGCCACGGCCAGCACCACGAGCATGGCGATGTCGAAGAACCACGCCGACGCCGTGTGCTGCCAGTGCGTGTCCTGGGCAATGCCGACGACGAGATTGCTCAGGTCCGCCGTCGACGCGGTCGCCGCGAATCCCCACCGTCCCGGCATGATCCACGCGATGGTCGCCAGCAGGGGCCGCCCCGTCACCGGGATGAAGCCGCCAGCGAAGACCAGTTGCGTCACCAGCGCCACCGCGAGCAGCACGATGACCTGATCGTTGGTCCGCGCCAGCGTCGACAGCGCAAGTCCCAGCACCGCGGCCACCACGCACGTCGCCGCCACGTCGACGAACAACTCCAGCGCACCGATGCCGAGTGCGGCCGCCCCCGGTGGCCCCGGCTTGCCGAAACCGGGTGCCGTGACGACCAGGACCAGCAGCGCCGACTGGGCCACGGCAACGGCGCTGAACACCGCGATCTTCGCCAACAGGTAAGCCGAGGCCGACAATCCCGCCGACTGCTCGCGGCGAAAGATGGTGCGCTCGCCGACCAGATCCCGCACGGTGAGAGTCGTTCCCATCAAGATGGCGGCGAAGCTGATCAGCGCGACGACGTGCTTGGGCTCGAACGGTGCGGAGCCGTCCGACGGTGGATGACCGAAGCCGGCGTGGCCGGCAACGGTCAGCGGCAGCAGGCCGATGATGAACGGCACCGCCACGAGGAATGCGAGGTAGCCGCGGTCGGCCAGGAGCAGCCGCACCTGACGGCGCGCGACCGTCGAGAACTGGCGCCACACGCCGATGTGCGCCGGTTCAACTGTCGGCACCGGGCGGTCGGTGGCAGGTTCGGTCGCCGTCTCAGGCGCGTTCGGAGAAACGCCAATGCGTTCGAGGTATTTGCGTGCAACACCGTCGGGGTCGGCGCTCACGGCCGTGAAGATGTCCGCCCAGTCTGTGGCTCCCATCGCCGATGCGAGCTCATCCGGCGCTCCGCAGAACGCGGTCTTACCACCGGGCGTCAACAGCAGCACCTGATCGCACTCGTCGAGGAACGTCAACGAATGCGTCACCACCACGACCACTCGGCCGGCGTCGGCAAGCCGGCGCAGCATCGTCATCACTGCCCGGTCCAGCGCTGGGTCCAATCCGGTCGTCGGCTCGTCGAGTACCAGCAGCGACGGGCCGGTCAACAGCTCCAGAGCGACAGAGACACGTTTGCGTTGCCCGCCGGACAACTTGTCGATGCGAGTCGCCGAGTGGTCGGTCAGCTCGAGTTCGTCCAGGATCGCTGCGATCACCCGGCGTCGATCACTTGCGCTGGTGTCGTCGGACATCCGCAATTCCGCGGCGAACTCGAGCGCCTGGGCGACCGTCAGGCGACCGTGGACGATGTCGTCCTGCGGCACCATCCCGATCCGGCTGCGCAACGACGCGTATCCGGCGTGCAGGTCTCGGTCGTCGAATGACACGGTGCCACTGCTCGGCAACGCCGACCCGACGATCACTCGGGACAGCGTGGACTTACCGGAACCGGACGGGCCAATCACCGCCGTCAACGTACCCGGGCGGGCGTCGAGCGAAATCCTGTCCAGCAGTACGACATCGCCACCCACCGTGAGGCTGACATCGCGTACCTCCAGACCACCGGTCGTCGCGGCGGCCCGGGTGCGACGCACCAGGGTGTTGTCGGTGAATTCGAAGTCGACGTTGCCGATCGTCACGACATCGCCTTCGGCCAGGCCCGTGTGGGCGACCCTCTGGCCGTTGACGAAGGTCCCGGCGCCGTCGGTGTTCTGTAACTGCACACCCACGTCGGTGGTCACCAGCTTGGCGTGGTGACGCGACGCCAGCACATCCGGCACGACGATGTCGTTATCTGCGGCGCGGCCGATCGTGACCGAATCCCTTGACTGCTCTGGGTTGTCGTCTGCACTCGGTGCGGTACCGAGTTCGAACGAGAGCCGGTAACCGTCGGGGCCGCCGAGGTTGATGGTGAGTTGGTCGCGGACCTCGACGGTCTGGACGCGCCGGCCGTCGAAGAAGGTTCCGTTGGAGCTGCCGTCGTCGACGGCGACCCAGCCCTCGCCGTCGACGTAGCGCAGGATCACGTGCGAGCGCGAAATCCTCTCGTGCGGGATGCGCACGTCTGCGCGGACATCGCGCCCGATGACGACGTCGTCGCCCGGCGCGAACGTACGCTGCCAACCGCCGGAGCGGACGGTGATCGCAGGCGTTGTCGCGGAGACCATGTGAATATTCATGCTAGGAAATACGCCAGTGGGAGGACGAGCAACAGCGAGTCGATCCGGTCGAGCAGGCCGCCGAAGCCCGGCAGCCAGTCGCCGGCATCCTTGACCTGCGCTTGCCTCTTCAGCATGGACTCGAGAAGGTCGCCGAAGATGCCACCGATGGAGACGGCGATCAGCAGGCCGATCGAAATCGTGCCCAGCAGGCTGAGGATGACGAACGCCCCGATGATCGCGCCGACCAGTCCGCCGAGGGTCTTGTTGGGGCTCAACGGTGACAGGGGGCGGCGCGCCCAAGCCATGCGACGCAACCCTTTTCCGCCACACCATGCGGCGACGTCGGTGGCCGCGACGGCAAAGCACAGCAGAAACGAATCCGGCCACACCATCACCAGGTGAGCCAGCGACCAGCAGATCCACACTGACCCGAATGCGGTGAAAGCGCTTCGCCGTGTGCCGTTTTCGACGTCGCCGCCGAGAACTGACGGCAGCGCGCACAGCAGTAGCACGAGGGGCGCGAGGTGCAGGAGGGACGGGCGTAGCCAGGCTGCGAGCGGATATGCCACGGCCAGCGCGAGGAGCACTGAGGTATCTGCCTTCGCCAGTTGCGCCAGACGTGCGTACTCGACCACCGCGACGACGGCCAGCACTGCGGCCAAAGCGGATGTGGTGCCCTCGCCGATCCACATGGGGAAGCCGACCACGGGGGCGATCACCACCCAGGTGCGCCACTTCTGCACGAGCTCGGGCTTGCGCGAGATGAGTACCGCAATGCCGGCCACGGCCAGGATCGCCGCCGTCACCCACATGAAGAACACGGCACGCGAGAAGAGGTGGATGTGTAACGGGCCCAGGTCGATGTTGAGGGCCATCCGCCGGTCGAGGTGAACGAACCACAAGTAGTGATCGACGATCGCCATCTCAGGCGGCCTCGTCAAGGGGGTAACGCGTTGAGGGTTCGACGATCCTGTCGCCGCGCAGGGTCATCACGTGGGCCCGCAGCTGCGCGGCCGACGTGGTGTGGGGATTCAGCGGTGCCCCCACGTGAACCCGCATCGGAGCAGGGGAGTAGCGACCGTTCTTCGGAAGTACGTCGGCGGTTCCCAGCACTGCCACCGGAACGATCGGTACTCCGCAGTCGCGGGCCAAACGAACTGCGCCGGAACGGAACTCACCAATGCTGCCGTCCGTCGAACGAGTGCCCTCGGGATACAGGATGACGGTGCGTCCAGCCTTCAACGCCGGACCTGCGGCCGCCAGCAGTGCGTCGTATCCGCCGTCGCTGGATCGCCGCACCGGCAGGATGCCGGCCAGCGAGGTCGCGATGAACCGCCGCACCGGAATGTCGAACCAGTAGTCGGCGGCCGCGCCGAACACCGGTCGGGCCGCCGACGGCAGCGCCGCCAGCAGTACCGCGGTGTCGGCGTGCGAGGCGTGATTGGCCACGACGACGCAGCCGCCCGATGCGCTCCAGCGCCCGGTCACGGTCAGCCCGCCCGAAACGCCGCACACCGCTCGCCAAAGCCAGTGCCGAAGCGCGCTCGGAATCCGGTTCGCGGTCATGCCACCGCTCCCGTCAACTGGAACGGCACGGTGACCGGCTTGGTGATCGAGACCACGTCGGCGATCGGTTCGGACGCGCGCTGCGTTTTCAACTCGCGGTGCGCAGCCCGCAGGCGCAGCGCCGTGGTGATCAGTGAACCGTTCACGAGCTGCCCGAGCAGAAACGGCATGATGACCGGAAACGCGGTGGCCAGTACCACGAAGAGGCAGCGTTCGGTCTTGCCGAGCGGGCCACCGTTGCGACGGGTTGCGCCGGCGCCGGCCGCGGCCAGCGAGGCGAAGGTCGGGAGCGTCGCGGCGAGCGCGGCCACCAGCACCTGAAGCACTGGCCAGGACAGCCAGTTCAGGCCGGGACCACGCTGCTGCGCGGCCCATACCGCCAAACCGGCGAAGGCCAGCAGATCCGCGGTGCGGTCGCCGATCTCGTTGACGACGAACCCCCAGGGCCGGCTCACTCCTCGGGCACGGGCGACCGCACCATCGAGGTTGGCGCCTGCGAGCCGCAGCACCATGAACACCGCCGCGAGCGGCCAGCAGCCGAAGGCGACAGCGACCCCGGCGGCACCGGCTGCGAGAACGCCGGCGGCGGTGAAAGCATCCGGGGACACCTGCCGGGCGACCGCGACGTCGACGATGACCGTCAGGCGCCTGGTGAACCACGGCTTCAGCGCATAGAGGCCAGTCGCGCGTGCTCCCTGCGGTGTCGTCGGGTTTGAGGTGGTGTGACTGGTGACGTACGTGTTCACGGCTGGCTCCTTTCGTGTCGTGCCGTTTTTCCTACGAGTCATGGCGCCACGTCTGTGGCGCCCCGACGTGAGTAGTACAAACAGCCGGAGCGGCTACCGATCCCAAGAACCGGTGCGAATACGCAGGTGCTCAGAGCGCGAAGGAGAACCCGCCGTTGACAGGAATGGTCTGCCCGGTGATCCACGCCCCATGGTCGCTGGCGAGCAGGACTGCGAGCGCGGCAGCGTCGTCCGGGCGACCGGGCCTGCGAATGGCGTAATTCTGCAAAATCGCCTTGGCCTGCGGCGAGTCCGCATGCTCGGCCCAGAACGTTTCGGTCATCGGTGTGCGCATAGTGCCGAGCGCGATGTTGTTGGCCGTCACCCCGTGGCGTCCGTTCTCGGCCGCGATGGAGCGCGTCAAGCCGGCGGCGCCTGCCTTGGACGCGGCGTAGGCGGCGCCGTTCGCGTCGCCCGTTCGGCCGGCATCGGAGACGACCGTGATGATGCGACCCCACTTGTGGCCGATCATCGCCGGGAGTACGGCGCGGGTGCAGTACATCGCGCCGTAGAGGTTCACCCGCAGATACGGTTCCCACGCCGAGGGTTCGGATTCGGCGAACGGTCCGCGTCCGCCGAACCCCTCCGCGCCCGCATTGCCCGCGTTGTTGATCAGGACGTCGACGGCCCCTGCCGCCGCCACCGCGTCGGTGACCGCCTCGAAGTCGGTGACGTCGAAGACCGCGGGACTCGCCTGAGCGCCCAATGCGCGCACCTCGTCGACGACCGTGTCGGCACGGTCGGAATGCAGATCGTTGATGAGGATCTCGGCGCCGGCGGCGGCGAACGCGTGCGCCAACCCGCGACCGACACCCTGTCCGGCTCCGGTGATCAGGACCCGGCGGCCCGTGAGGTCGATGTGGATGGCCACCCCGGGAGTCAATCAGGCGGGGACGGATGCGCGTCAGGAAATATTGAGCAGGATGTGGTCGACCTGTGTTCGCATGCCAACCGGAAAGGTGCCGGCCATGGCGTCGACGAATCGGCGGGCAAGCAGCCGAACCTTGACATTCGTTTCCTGCGAGCGCCAGACCAAGATGTCGAAGGCGTGGTCAGCGCTGATGCCGTAAGCGGCCATGAGCAGACCCTTGGCCTGCTCGATCTCGGCGCGGGCCTCGGCCACCTTGGACACTGCTGCGGAGATGTCGGATTGCATCGTGTCGGTGAAGTCAACGTAGAAGCCGGATGTGCCGATCACGTGGCCGGCATCATCGAGCATGCGATCGCCGATGACGATGACCCAGTGCGTGCGTCCCGCAACGTCGATGATGCGGTGGCGACTGCTGAACGGTTCGCCGCGCACCACTTTGTCCAGGACGGCAGCGACCTGGTCGCGGTCGTCGGGATGCTTGTGGTCGAGAAGCAGTTGGGTGGTCGGAGTGACGGTGCCCGGCTCGTATCCGTGCAGTCGTTCGACGCTCGGCGACCATTCCCATCGCTGACCATCGATGTAGAAGTGGAAACGTCCAACACGCTGTGGCTCTCCGGCACTCACCCCGAACTCGATCGCGTCTTCGTCCAAACCGTCCGTCGGTTGCGAATCGTCCCTCGCGGCCGGTCTGCCATCGGTCGAATCCAAAGCGCGTGAGCCGAGTTCGTCAATGTCAGGGGTGCCCTCGTGCGGATGCCGCAACATGGTCGTCGCCTCCCCTCGATTCGATTGTGGTTGCCAACGCTTGAAAGAAATCTATGGGTTATGATACAGATTTGTTTTAGCATCACGCGTAGAACCTGTGCAATAGGCAGGCATGAGTTGATCTTGATCAGGCGCATTGCCACCGAGCGATAAGGACGACCAGCACAGATGGCTGCCGGTGATGAAATGGGCCCGGCCTCGGCGGGACCCCCAGCCTCGAACCGCGGGGTGTATGGCATTTCGGTCGCCTCTGAGCTGTCCGGTATCGCCGAACAGTCGTTGCGTCTGTACGAGCGTCAGGGCCTCCTCACGCCCGCGCGAAGCGCCGGGGGAACCCGCCGATACAGCGCGGACGATCTTGTCCGCCTTCAGCGCATCAGCGAACTCGTAGCCGCTGGGGTCAACCTCGCCGGGATCGACCGCATTCTGTCGCTCGAGGACCGCAACGTCGCGCTGGAGGGCGACAACGCCGCCCTGCGTGCCGAGAAGGAATCAGAACAACCCGCAAAGCCGGCGCGAGCCAAGAGGGGAACGAGCTAGCGTTCGGCGCAGCGGTCTACGTCGCAGGGCGCGCCGCTCGTTCGGCAGCATGGTCTTCGATCGCCTTGCCGATGGCGTGTGACGCGCGGTCGACGAACTCGGTCCCGCTCGCGGCCACCCAGTCGGCCGACGCGGCCGGCCCCTCGAGTTGGCCGGTGAAGTGCGGCATCACATACTGCGCGAAGAGTTCGTAGCTCTTCAGCTTGGCGGCGGGGGGTGCCCAGTCGTGGTCGAACAACAGGAAGACACCGAATCCGCCGTCGCTCGCCTCGACGAGTTCCTCGATCTTGGCGACGGCGTCTTCCGGCGTGCCGATCACCGCGAAGCCGGACTCGCGGTTATTGGCGATGATCTCGGCCGGGTTATCACCTTGGACGGGTCCCGCGGGCAGGATGTGGCTGAAGTAGCGCGAGAACTCCGCGATGCCGTATTCGACGTCGCGCTCGGCTTGTTCGCGCGTCTCGGCGAGATGCATCGGGCCGACGAGGCGCCACTTCGAACGGTCAGCGATGTGACCGTGCTCCAGCGCGACCTCTTCCCAGGTCGACCAATGGTGGGCAAGCATGTTCATCCCTTGTCGAGCGGTCGCGGCGATCGACAACATGCCGATGCCGTGCTTGCCCGCGCCTCGCGGACCGGTGGGGGAGAAGGACGCCGCCACAGCGACATCGAAGCAGGGGTCGCTGTAGGGCTTCAGCTGCAACCGCGCGTCCTGCAGGGTGAACCCGTCGGTGTGCATGGTGACGGTCTCGCCGCGAAGAAGTCTCATGATGGCGTCGAGACACTGCTCCATACGCGGCCGCTGTTCGTCCGCCGGGATTCCCAGCATGTGCGCGTCCGAGGTGAGCTGTCCGGGTCCACAGCCGAGCATCACCCGTCCCCGCGTGAGGTGATCGAGCAGCACCATGCGATCGGCCAGCATCAGCGGGTTGTGATAGGGCAGCGAGCTGACCCCCGTGCCCAACCTGATGTGCTTGGTGCGCTCGGCGGCCACCGCGATGAAGACCTCCGGCGACGCGATGATCTCGAAACCAGCCGAATGGTGCTCGCCGACCCACGCCTCGTGGAACCCGAGGTCGTCCATGGCTGCGATCAGCTGTAGGTCTCGCTCGATGGCGAGCGTCGGATTCTGGCCGACGGGATGGAAGGGAGCCAGGAAGTTTCCGAATCGCATCCGCCCATTCTGGACCGAGTTCGGCGTTTTCGGAGTTAACTTCCGTGCTCGGAGCGCCGAGGAGGCCGCAATGACAACACCCGACACAGCGAGCGACGCGACGTCGTCGGAAGGCACCGTCATCGTGGCCGAGGCGGGCTCGGGCGCCTACACCCAGCGGGTCACCGCCGGAGATCACGAGTTGGTGTCCGACGAGCCGCGGCCGGTCGGCGACGATGCGGGACCGACGCCCTACGACCTGCTGCTTGCGGCGCTCGGCTCCTGTACATCCATGACGGTGCGGATGTACGCAAAGCGCAGGGACTGGCCGCTCGAGCAGGTACGGGTCACGTTGCGGCACTCACGCATTCACGCCGCCGACTGTGCGGACTGCGAAACGCGCACCGGGGTGGTCGATCACATCGGCATCGACATCGAGTTGATCGGTGACCTCGACGAGGATCAGCGCCAACGGCTACTGCTGATCGCCGGGCGCTGCCCTGTGCATCAGACGCTGACGTCTGAGATCGATATCGCCACGAAGCTTCTTTGATCAAGGGCGTAAGGACGGTAGCCCGACCTGACCGGCTTCGCCCGTATCGATTGACAAGTGCCGCACTTGCTTTGGCCCACTCGTGTTGGCGGCCCGGCAATCAACACGTATACGGGTTGACCAGCGGCAAAGAATTGACGTTTCCGTAGGCGACGGTCGGGTACCCGCCATGAAGGAGGTAGAAGAGATGCCCGTCTGGAGTTGGTTCTTCATTGCAGCAGGCGCTCTGATAGCGCTGACCTTGATTCTTGCAGCGGTGCTCGCCGCGAAAAGTCGCAGGCGAACGAGGCGGTTGAAAGAGCATTTCGGTCCTGAGTATGAGCGCGTCGTCGACGACACCGGCGATCGGCGAGCCGCCGAGAACGAGCTCGTCGCGCGTGAACGCAACCGTGAGCAACTGGACGTCGTCCCGTTGTCACCCGAAGCGCACCATCGGTATGCCCAGCAATGGCTCGAGGTTCAACGCTCGTTCGTCGACGAACCGTCTGAAGCAGTCGGCTTCGCCGACCGCCTCGTGACCGAGGTCATGCGCGAACGTGGTTATCCCGTGAACGATTTCGACCAGCGTGCAGCCGATATCTCGGTCGACCACCCCGAAACGGTCGAGCACTACCGAGCCGCACACACCCTGTATCTGGCTCAGGAGAAGGCTGATATCGATACCGAGGCGCAGCGCCAGGCCTTCGTTCACTACCGCGCGCTATTCGACCAGTTGCTCGCCACTGAACCTGCAATCGAGAATCAGACGCCAAAGGAGGCGACGGCATGACCACCCACGATCAGCGGATCGAGACCGAAACTGCGCAGCCCGTGAATCCTGAAACATCAAGCGCAAGAGACGAAATGCCTACCAGGCAAGGCGAGCAGTCGATGCCTGTCGCAGAAACATCACCTATGGCGCAGTCGAACGTTCCCGCACAGTCGGAGCGCTCCGAACCCGCGCCTGAGGCTGCAGTGGAAACGGTGTCGAGCAGCGCCGCGGTTGAGCCGTCAGACGACGACATGCTGTTTGCCGGAGATCCCTCGAAGCTGCGATCGCGGTGGGACGACATCCAGGCGGCCTTCGTCGATGACCCGTCGGGGTGCGTACGACAGGCAGATGGACTCGTCGAGGAAGTCATCGAACAGCTCACGTCGCGCTTCGCCGATGCCCGGTCACAGCTCGAAGCGCAGTGGGCGCGCGGCGAAAGCGCGTCCACGGAGGATCTGCGGGTGGCTCTGACGCGCTACCGGGAATTCTTCCAACGGTTACTTGCGGTCTGAGGCGGCCGCGCGAAAGCGCAATCGGCCCGCCACCCATTCGGTGGCGGGCCGATCAGCAACTACAGCTAGCTCTTGAACGCGTCTTTGATCTTCTCGCCGGCGTCCTTCAGGCTCGACTTCGCCTGATCGACCTTGCCTTCGTTCTCGGTGCTCTTGTCTCCACTCGCCTTGCCAAGCGCCTCTTTGGCCTTGCCGCCAGCGTCGTCGATCTTGTTGCTGATCTTGTCTCCGGCACCCATGGTGTGCTCCCTTCGATCGCTCTCCGTGCGACTCGGATTCGAGCCCTGACGATGCAGATACCGCTCAGAGACTCATCTGAAACACTTCT
The DNA here is from genome assembly GCF_000230895.2 of Mycolicibacterium rhodesiae NBB3. The sequence continues at coordinate 6,386,634 of NC_016604.1, read as the reverse complement.
TCGCTGTGAGATTCCTGGTTCATCGGCTGACCTCGACGTACCCGGCGGGCGGACCGAATATTACTCACGAGTAAGGTGCGACGAGTGCCGAAGGGAAACTGCTGATGGTCGGCGAATCAGGAGCGTCCGGCCATGACGCGGGCTCAGGAGTGGAGCCGCCGGTCGAACCTCGGGTGCGCCGCGCGCTCGGGCTGCTCGAGAGGTTCGCGCCCGCAGTCGGAGCACGCTGGGCCGTCGAACTCTGGTGTACTCCGCCGGCCGTGGAGACGAGTCTGCGCATGCCACCCGGCGTCCCGCAGAGCGCACCCGTCGAGGCTGCATGGGACGGGCACCGGATTGCGGGGGAGGCGTGGGGTGAAGGGCCGACGGTGTACCTCGTGCACGGGTGGGGCGGCTGTCGCGCCCACCTAGGGGTGTTCGTCAAACCGCTCGTCGATGCCGGGCACCGCGTCATCGCTTTCGATCTGCCCAGCCACAATGACTCCGAACCGGGCGATCTCGCGCCCGGACGCACCACGATCATCGAATGTGCCGAAGCGGTACGAGCTTTCGTGCGCACGCACGGGCGCGCACACGCGATCGTGGGGCATTCCCTCGGTGCGAAGGCCGCGGCGCTCGCGGTGGGCAGGGGCGCCGACGTAGACAAGCTGGCGTTCTTGGCGCCGATGGGCGACTTCTCCTGGTATCTGGACGTTTTCGCGGATCGCCATGGATTCGGGCCACGGATTCGCCGCGGGCTACACCGCCGCCTCGATGGACGCCTGAAGATGCCGCTGTACGACACCGACATCGCGGCCGTGGCCAGGACTCTCGGCGACCCGCCTGCGCTTCTGGTGGTACATGATCCCGACGACCCAGACAGTCCGTACGAAATGAGCCGGCGGATCGTCGATGTCTGGCCGGGAGCTCGGCTGGTGACCACCCCCGGGCTGGGACGGTTGGCGCACTATCGCATCCTGCGTCACCGCCCGGCGATCAACGCGGTTCTGGAATTCCTCGGGCGGGCTAACGCCGAACAGCCAACAGTGCCATCGGATGTCGGCGGTCCCGCTGCGGCGAGTGGCCGAGTCGACTAGACAGCCCCGCGGAACCGAGTGCGCGGACGGCGAATCGGACGATCTCCCGCCGCCTTCGGCGGACTACGGCGCCCGTCGTCAATCCACAGAGAAAGCCCACGACGAAGAACCGCCGGGCCCGCTGCTTCCTTCGTCGCGCGATTCTGGATGCGACGGAGCCGCACAGCGCAGCGATGACCGCGACCGCTACGAGCAGCGAGATGAACAGTGGTACCAGCGAACCCATATGACCTCTCCGGGCCGTCGTCAACGGGCCGCACGTCAGATCCAATCACCGCGGCCGTTGGATGACGACCGTTGTGACCAAAGCGAGTGCGAACTGTTAGGACTTCAGTCCCGAGATGATGAGCCGGGTGGTGGACTCGGCGCGCTTTCGGCTGTAGCCGCGACCCTCGGACAGAATCGGGTACACGACCGCCCCGACGATGGCATCGGCGGCCGACGCGGCGGTCCCTTCGTCGACACCGGCGGCGAGCAGTCGCGTGCGAACGCTGGCCAGCAGCGGTGCGCTGAATCCCGCACGTAGCCTGACCGCGGTGTCCTCGTGCTCCATGCAGGCGACCGTGAGCATCCGTAACATCGCCGAACCGCGTTCGGTGGTCAACGTGGCCGCGAGCTTCCCTACCCACCGGACCAGGTCGCCGAGCAGGTCATCGGTATGGGTGACCGGAGCGATGATCTGGTCGGCATCTTCGAGCAGGACGTCGGCCACCAGGGTGGGGCGGCTGGGCCACCAGCGATAAATGGTTTGCTTCCCGACGCCTGCCCGGGCGGCCACCGCCTCGATGCTGGTCCCGTCGAACCCCCGCTCGAGCAGCAGCTCACGCGTTGCGGTGACGATGGCGAGGCGTGACTTTTCGCTGCGGCGGCGCGGAGCCGGGGCGGGGCGGACCATGTGACGCATTCCTCGGTTGCCGGTGCGGCGGACAGCCCGTAGTCTGCCACAAGACGAGACGGTCCGTCTTGTTTGATGAAAGGCGGCGCGACGGTGCCCATCGGGCTCACCCCGGAACAGGGTCAACTGCAAGAGGCGGTGGGCCGCTTCGCGGCGCGACATGCGGCCGTTGACCAGACCCGTGATTCCTTCGAGGCGCTCGCTGAAGGAGCGCTGCCGAAGTGGTGGAATGACCTGGTTTCTCACGGCTTTCACGCTGTCCACCTGCCCGACGGCGTTGGTGGACAGGGTGGTTCGCTGCTCGATGCCGCCTGCGTCATCGAGTCCGCGTCCGCCGCACTGCTTCCAGGGCCGCTGCTGCCAACGGTGATCGCCGGCGCCATCGTCCTCTCGGTCGATGACATGGCGGCCGCAAAGCTGTTGAGCGAACTTGCCGCCGGAGCCACCGCGACCGTCGTACTGCCGGAATCCGGGGACCTGTCCGCCACCGCAACCGACGGTGGATGGCGCGTGACGGGTGCGTCGGGTGACGTCCTCGGCGTCCGTTCGGCAGCGGTGATCCTGGCGGCAGCGCGACGCGACGATGGTGAGACATTGTGGTTCGTCCTCGATCCCGAGGTCGCCTCGGCATCGGTAGAGCAGCGCGACGGCACCGACCTGACCATCGACGTCGGCATGCTGCGCCTGGCCGATCATGTCGTCCCGGAAGCATTGGTGCTCAATGGTATTGATGACGACGCGGCATGGGATATCACCGTCGCACTGTCGGCGTGCGCCTCCGCCGGAACACTGCAATGGGCCGTGGACGCGGTCACTGAGCACCTGCGCACGCGGGAGCAATTCGGCAAGCCCATCGGCACCTTTCAGGCGCTTCAACACGAAGCGGCGATGCTGCTCGTGAACAGTGAGCTCGCCGCAGCGGCCGCGTGGGACGCGGTGCGCGCCGTGGCCGAAGCGCCGGAGCAGCGGCAACTGGCCGCCGCGGGTGCCGCGATCATGGCCGTCGCGCCTGCGCCCGAACTGTTGCTCGACGCTTTGACCATGTTCGGCGCCATCGGGTTCACATGGGAACACGACGTGCACCTGTACTGGCGGCGCGCCACGAGCCTTGCCGCGTCGATGGGACCTATCACCGGCTGGTCGCGACGTCTGGGCGAGCTGAGCAAGACGCATGTTCGCGACATGACGGTGAAAATCGGTGAGGCGGAAGCGGACTTCCGCGCGGGGATCGCCGCGGTGCTGGACGAGGCGCTCGGACTGGTCAACGACAAGCCGAGCCCGCTGGGGGACTACGACCACCTGGCGAGCGGACCCCAGCGCACATTGATCGCCGACGCCGGGCTGATGGCGCCGCACTGGCCACCGCCGTGGGGCCTCGGCGCGACGCCGTTACAGCAGCTGATCATCGACGACGAATTCGCCAAACGGCCCGAGCTGGTGCGGCCTTCTCTCAATATCGCCGAATGGGTCCTGCCGTCGATCATCAGCTCAGGATCGGAAGTTGTTCAGCAGCAATTGATCCCGCCGACTCAACGCGGTGAGCTGCTCTGGTGCCAGCTGTTCAGCGAGCCGGGCGCCGGATCCGATCTCGCGGCGTTGAGCACCCGTGCGGTCAAGGTCGACGGCGGTTGGCGAATCAACGGCCACAAGATCTGGACGTCCTCGGCGCAATACGCCGACTACGGCGCCTTGCTCGCCAGGACGGATCCGGATGCTCCGAAGCACAAGGGAATCGGCTACTTCATCATCGACATGCGGGCCGACGGTGTCGAAATCCAGCCGATCAAGACCGCAGATCGCGATCCGCACTTCAACGAAGTCTTCCTCGCCGACGTCTTCGTCCCCGACGAGATGTTGCTCGGAGGCCCGACGGACGGATGGAGTCTGGCGATCGCGACGATGGCGCAGGAGCGGGTCGCGATCGGTGCGTATGTGAACATCGACCGCGCGATCGCGCTGCGGCGCCTCGCCGCGCAACGTGGACCCGACCAGGACGCCGTGGTCCGCGCATTAGGCGAACTCGACGCGTACACCAATGCCATCAAAGCCCTCGGCGTGCGCGAGACGATCCGCCTGCTCGACGGGCAAAGCGCGGGGCCCGCGTCGAGCATCGCGAAGGTGGCCACCAGCATCATGCTGCGCCGCACGTTCAAGGCCACCCTCGAACTGGCGGGTCCACTCGCGATGGTCGAGCGGTCGGAGCCCGCGATCGTCGCACCGTACCTGCGGCTTCCCGCCGAGTTGATCGGTGGCGGCACCCGGCAGATACAGCTGAACATCATCGCCCAGATGATCATGGGCCTGCCTCGCAAGTAAGCACCCAGAACGAGCGAGAATCGAGATACGGCATGGGTTTACGCGGAGAAGCGGCGATCGTCGGCTACGTCGAGTTGCCGCCGGAACGGATGAACAAGGCGACGCCGGCGCCCTTCACCATCGAGCAGTGGGCCGAACTGTCCGCCGCCGCGCTCGACGATGCCGGCGTCTCGGCTGAATCGGTAAACGGGATCGTCACCTCGCATCTGGGCGAGTCGGAGATCTTCGTACCCTCCACGGTGGCCGAATACTTGGGCGTCGACGCGAATTTCGCCGAACTCGTCGACCTTGGTGGTGCGAGCGCGGCCGGGATGGTGTGGCGTGCCGCCGCCGCGATCGAACTCGGGCTCTGCGACGTCGTTCTCTGTACGTTGCCGTCGCGCTACATCACCCCGATGTCTGAGAAGAAGCCCAAGCCGTTGGTCGACGCCGTGTTCTTCGGTTCGTCGAGCAACCAATACGGTTCGCCGCAAGCCGAATTCGAGATTCCATACGGCAACCTCGGTCAGAATGGACCCTATGGTCAGGTCGCGCAGCGTTACGGCGCGGTTTATGGCTACGACGAACGCGCGATGGCCAAGATCGTGGTGGACCAGCGGTTCAATGCCAATCACACCGAGGGCGCCATCTGGAAGGACAAGCGCCTGACCGTCGACGACGTGCTGGCAAGTCCGGTGATCGCCGACCCGCTGCACATGCTGGAGATCGTCATGCCGTGCGTCGGCGGTGCGGCCGTCGTGGTGGCGAATTCCGACGTCGCCAAACGGTCACGCAACCGGCCCGTGTGGATCAGGGGATTCGGCGAACACGTCCCGTTCAAGACCCCGACCTACGCGCAGGACCTTCTCCAGACGCCGATCGCCAGGGCCGCCGACACGGCGTTCGGTATGACTAGCCTGCAGCGCGCCGACATGGACATGGTGTCGATCTACGACTGCTACACGATCACGGTGCTGCTCAGCCTCGAGGACGCCGGGTTCTGCGAGAAGGGCAAGGGCATGGCCTTCGTCACCGACCACGACCTGACCTTCCGCGGCGACTTCCCGCTCAACACCGCCGGCGGTCAGCTCGGATTCGGCCAGGCCGGTCTGGCGGGGGGCATGCACCACGTATGCGACGCCACCCGCCAGATCATGGGGCGCGCCGGCGAGGCTCAAGTCCGCGACTGCCATCGCGCATTCGTCTCGGGCAACGGCGGAATCCTGTCCGAGCAGACCACGCTCATCCTCGAGGGGGACTGATATGACGACCTTCGAACGGCCCATGCCGGTGAAAACCCCGACGACGGCACCATTCTGGGATGCATTGGGTGAACACAAGATTCGGATTCAGTACTCGCCTTCGAGCGACGCCTGGGTGTTCTACCCTCGGGTGCGCGCGCCCCGGACACTGGCGGGTGACCTGGAGTGGCGCGAGATCTCGGGCATGGGCACGCTGTACTCCTTCACGGTCGCCCGCCGGCCCGTCGGACCCCATTTCGCCGACGCCGTGCCGCAGCTCCTGGCCATCGTCGAATGGGACGAGGGGCCGCGCTTCTCCACCGAAATGGTCAACGTCGATCCGGCCGACCTGCAAATCGGCATGCGGGTGCGCCCTGTCTTCTTCGACTACCCCGAGCATGACGTCACCATGTTGCGATACGAACCCGCAGCGTGAGCGAACGTAGAGCTTGTGCGCCTATTCTGTAGCGGGGTCGATTCCCGGTAAGTCCGGCCACCGCCCGCCCGAACGCACCCAGGGCGCAACGAGACGGGGGACGTGATGGAGCTGTTGGCAGCACAGCGAGAGTTCGTGGCGTACGGGCCGTCACACCTGGTGGTGCTCGCGGTCTTCGCGATAGGCGCTGCTCTGCTCATCTGGGGCGGGCGTCGGCAGACTGAAGCCCAGGCCAAACGCTTCGGTCGGGGCTTCGCGGTGGTGATCGCGGTGATGTTCCTGGTGGCGCTGACCTACAAGCTGATCAGACCCGTCCTCGACACCTCGATACCGCTGCAGTTGTGCGATGTCGCCGAACTCATTTCGATCTATGCACTGTGGACGCAACGGCATTGGGCCTTCGTACTCACGTACTACTGGTGCCTCGTGCTCAGCTCACAGGCGCTCATCACACCCGACGTCGGCACCGCCGAAGAAGGGTCGCCGGACTTCCCCCACCATCTCTTCGTCACCTTCTTCGCGCTGCACGTCCTTGTCGTGTGGGCGGCCATCTATCTGACGTGGGGCAGAGGTATGCGTCCAAGCTGGCGTGACTACCGGTTCGCGATCATCGCAACGCTGGTCTGGGGTGCCTTCACGTTCACCTTCAACGCGATCGTCGGCACCAATTACGGCTACCTCAACGGCAAACCGCCTACCGCGTCGGTGCTGGACTTCCTCGGTCCGTGGCCGGTGTACCTGCTCATCGAGGTCGCCATCGTCCTCGTCGTGTGGGCCTTGATCACCTGGCCGTGGGAGCGGATACGGCGACGCGCCCCAGAGAGTCCCGCCGCCGTCTGATCTCGTGGCGGTGGGCGTCAGGCGGATTCGCCCGTGGCCGAGAAGATGACCCGGCGGCCGATCTCGACCGCATGATCGGCGAACCGCTCGTAATAGCGGCCGAGCAGCGTGACGTCGACGGCGGCGGCCACGCCGTGTTTCCACTCCCTGTCCATGAGCACCGTGAACAGATGGCGGTGCAGGTTGTCCATATCGTCGTCGTCATCCGCAAGCTGTTCTGCGCGATGGGTGTCCTCGGAGAGCACGACCTGCTTCACATTGCTCCCCATATCGACAGCGATACGGCCCATCTCGGTGAAGTAGCCGTTGACCTCCTCCGGCAGCACCTTCTCCGGATGACGTCTGCGGGTCAGCTTCGCGACGTGCAATGCCAGTGCCGCCATCCGGTCGACATCGGCGATGTTCTTCAGTGCGCTCACCACCGCGCGCAGGTCTCCCGCCACGGGCGCCTGCAACGCGAGGACGGTCAGCGCCTGTTCCTCGGTTGTCCTGGCTTTCTGCACGATGAGCTCGTGGTCGGTGATCACCTGTTCGGCAAGCAATAGGTCGGCCTGCAGCAGAGCCTGGGTCGCCGCTTCCATCGCCTGGCCTGCCGCGCCGCACATGTCGGCGATCCCGACGATCAGGTCGTCGAGCTGCTGATGGAATGCGTGGCGCACGCCATGAGCTTAGGGGCAAACAGCCCGGTAGCGAGTCTGACGTCGCTGTCAATCTCTATCGGGATGAGCATCCAAATGCGATGATCGGTCGATGCACCACCCCGGCGACGCGCCTCGCGGTGAGCGATCGGCCCTGGTCTCGCCGGACCTCCACGTCGGCAGCTTCCGCTTTTGGTTCGTCGGGCAGAGATGGGAATGGTCCGACGAGGTCGCCCGCATGCACGGCTACGAGCCCGGGGAGGTTGCGCCGACCACCGAACTGCTGCTCTCCCACAAGCACCCCGACGACCGACAACACGTCCAAGATGCACTCGATCACGCGCTGCACTCCCGCTCATCGCTCTCGAGCCGGCACCGCTTCATCGACACCGGTGGCCGAGTGCACACCGTCATCGTGCTCGCTGACCGCATGCTCGACGACGACGGTGCGGTCGTGGGAACCGAGGGCTACTACATCGACCTGACCGACACCTTCGATCAGACCCACCGACAAGCCCTCGACGCCTCACTTCCGGAGCTGCTGGAGTCGCGCGCCGCCATCGAACAGGCCAAGGGCGCTCTGATGCTCGTCTATCGCATCGACGCCAACGCGGCGTTCGAGTTGTTGCTCTGGCGGTCGCAGCACACGAACACCAAAGTGCGTGCGCTCGCAACGCAGATCGTGGCCGAGCTCTCCGGCATCGAATACCAGCCGGAGGATCTGCGGCGGGAATTCGACCACCTGCTGCTGACCGCGCATGAGCGCATCGATCGCGGCGTAGATCACTAATGGTGTGGTCAGAGGCCAAATTGGGTACTGGCTCTTCCAACCATTAGGCGAGCAACAGGTTTGGAGACGTGGCGCTACTCGAGGTGAATCAGGACGTCGGCGACGACGCCGTCGTGGTCTCGGCCGTGGGCGAGGTCGATTCCGAGAGTTTCGCAACCCTCGTGTTCCAACTCGACACCGCGCTCAAGAGAGCGGTCGATCATCCTGCGCGACTGCTTGTCGTCGACCTATCAGGGGTCACGCATTTCGGCAGCGCGGGCTTGAACGCCGTCCTCGAATGCCACGAGCGCGCAGCGTCCGCGGGCGTCGTCGTGCGCATCGCCGCGTCCAACCCGGAAGTTCTCCGTCCGATCGAGGTCACCAAACTCGACGGCGTGCTTCGGTTGTATCCGACCGTCCCCGCCGCGCTCGAAGGACCTTGAGATGACCACGGCGGGCGGAGAGCGCGATCGCAAGGCCGCCGTTTTCAGCGCGGACAAGGAAATCGGCAAAGACCTCGCCGAGGTCGACTGGAAGGCCACCCCGCTCGGGCCGCCTCCGCAATGGCCGCAGAGCCTCCAGACGGCCGTCGACATCCTGCTGTCCTCTCGGTTCTCGATGTGGATGGCCTGGGGACCTGACCTGACCTTCTTCTGTAATGACGCGTATCGGCGCGACACCCTGGGCCGGAAGTACCCCTGGGCGCTGGGCCGGCCGGCTCGTGAGGTGTGGGCGGAAATCTGGGACGACATCGGTCCGCGAATCGACACGGTGTTGTCCACCGGAGTCGCCACGTGGGACTCCGCGCTGTTGCTCTTCCTGGAGCGCGCCGGATACCAGGAGGAGACCTACCACACGTTCTCGTACAGTCCGCTGCGAGACGACGACAATCGGGTCGTCGGCATGCTGTGCGTGGTCAGCGAAGTCACGCAGCAGGTGATCGGTGAGCGGCGAATGGCGACGCTGCGAGATCTCGGGTCCGATCCGAGCGTTGTTCGCAGCGAAGAGGAATCACTGACCTTCGCCGATCGCCAGCTCGGTCACAATCCCCGCGATCTCCCGTTCACGCTCACGTACCTATTCGACGAGAACGGCGACGCCAGGCTCGCCGGCTCGAGCGGTATCGACGCCGGCCATCCGCTGTCTCCCTCGCGGATACCCGCCGGCGAGGCTTCGGTGTGGCCGGTCGACGCACTCGCGCACGGCGACACCGTGTCGGTGGAGCTTCGCGAAGTGGCGAACCTGCCGACCGGCGACTGGCACGACCCGCCCACCGCAGCGCTCGCGGTCCCCATGCTGCAACAGGGCGGCACGCCCAGCGGATTCCTGATCGCCGCGCTCAACCGGTACCGCCCGTTGGACGACGCCTACCGCGACTTCGTCACGCTCGTCGCCGGGCACATCGCGTCGGGCATCGGTAGTGCCAGAACCTTCCGGGACCAGCAGCGCCGCGCAGAGGAACTGGCCGAGCTGGACCGCGCCAAGACGACGTTCTTCTCCAACATCAGCCATGAATTCCGCACGCCCCTTACGTTGATCCTCGATCCTGTCGACCAGCTGCGCAGGCGCTCCGAACTCGACGAGCCGACCCGCGAGGAGCTGGATACCGTCTGGCGGAACGGATTACGCCTGACCAAGCTGGTCAACTCACTGTTGGATTTCTCCCGCATCGAAGCCGGCCGCACCCAGGCTCAGTTCGTACCGGTCGACATCGCGACGGTGACCGCCGAGCTGGCGAGCGTGTTCCGGTCCGCGGTCGAGCGGGCGGGTCTGAGTTTGGACGTCGACTGTCCGCCGCTGGACGACGTGGTCTACATCGATCGCGACATGTGGGAAAAGGTCGTCCTCAACCTGCTCTCGAACGCGTTGAAGTTCACGTTCGACGGCAGGATCGCCATCGGTGTGCGTCGCGAGAACGACGAAGCGGTGGTCACGGTGACGGATACCGGGATCGGTGTGGCGGCCGAGGAGATACCTCGGCTGTTCGAACGGTTCCACCGGATCGAGAACGTACGCGCCAGGTCCAACGAGGGCAGCGGTATCGGACTGGCGCTGGTCAAGGAGCTCGTGGATCTCCACCGTGGCAGCATCGTCGCCAGTAGCGCCGAGGGTGTGGGCACGACCTTCACCATTCGCTTGCCGGTCGGCATGGCGAATTTGCCTGCGAACCAGGCTGCGACAACCGATCAGAACCGGACATCGTCGGCGGTCGCGCAACCCTATGTGCAGGAGGCATTGCGCTGGATCCCCGCCGAGACCGGGGTCGGCGATGCGCCGGAGCCTCATGTTGAGGGCGCGGCGGGTTCGGACCGTCGAACGCGGGTGCTCATCGCGGACGACAACGCCGATATGCGCGATTACCTGGGGCGGCTGCTCGGCAGCGACGGTTACGAGGTAGAGGCGGTGACCGATGGTCAGCAGGCGCTGGACTCCGTGCGCGCAACCCTGCCAGACATCGTTGTCAGCGATGTGATGATGCCGCGGCTCGACGGGCTGGAATTGGTCGCGGCGCTGCGGTCGGATCCCAGGACGGCTGCGGTGCCGGTCTTGCTGTTGTCTGCGCGCGCCGGGCAGGAGGCATCGATCGGCGGCCTGCAGGCCGGTGCCGACGACTACCTCACCAAACCGTTCGCGGCGGCGGAACTGCTTGCACGAGTGCGCGCCACCGTCGGGCTGGCGCGGATGCGCAACCATCACGCGCGATGGCGCACCGCGCTCGTCGACTCACTGCAGGAAGCGTTCTTCGTCTGCGACGAGGACGGGGCGGTGATCGAGATCAACGCGGCGTTCACCGACATCCTCGGCTACGGCGTCGAGGACCTTCCCTACGAGCCCACGTACCCGTGGTGGCCGTCGATCGACGAGGATCCCGACGCTCACAGGCAGATGTCCGAGGCGTTCGAGACTCTCCTGCGTCAACCGCATGGCGTCGTGTCGGTTCCCGCCACCCACCGGGATGGGCACCGGCTGTGGGTCACCGCCTCCTTCAACCACGTCGACGATCCCGACACCGGGCGCCGAGTCATGGTCGGCACGTTCCGCGATGTCACCGCCGAGCACTACGCCGTGCAACGCGAGTCTGCGCTTGCCGCACTCAATCAGGCGCTGGCGCAAGCGGATTCACTCGGTGACGCGATACGCGCGGCCACCGAGGAATTCCGCAATGTGTGGTCGGCGCGTCGCGTCTTGGCGGTCACGTTCCCGGCCGACGAGGTCGACCCCCCTCCGTCGGAGGTCGTGGGCAGCGGCGAAGCCACGACATGGGACCAGTTGGCCTCCGGCGCGCGTGACGTCATCCGCGCGCGGCGCGACGGTGAGCTACTCGACTCGCCTGCAACGCAACCCGGCATGGCAGCCATCGCTATTCGGCACCCCGGTGGTGTGCTCGTGATGTTCGTCGAACTCGACGAGCGACGGCCATTCACGTCAGAGGACCACACGCTGCTCACCGTGTTGGCCGGCAGCCTCGGCCAGGGGCTGCAACGGGTTCACCACTTCGACCAGCAACGCGAGACCGCACTGGCGTTGCAGCACGCGATCCTCGGTCCTCACGTCTCAGGCGGGTTCGCGGTTCGCTATCAGCCGGCCACCCGGCCGCTGCATGTCGGCGGCGACTGGTACGACGTCGTGAACCTGGACGACGGCCGCATCGCGTTGATCGTCGGCGACTGCGTCGGTCACGGTTTGGTGGCCGCGACAATCATGGGCCAACTCCGAAGCGCCTGTCGCGCGCTGCTACTCGAACAGCCGAGTCCATCCGCCGCATTGGCGGCTCTGGACAGGTTCGCTGCTCGGCTGGATGGAGCGCGGTGCACCACCGCGTTTTGCGCGGTGTTGAATCCCGAAACCGGAGAGCTCACGTACTCGAGTGCCGGCCATCCGCCGCCGATTCTGGTCATGGCCGATCGCACCACGCAGCTGCTTGACGCCGCCGCCGCCATGCCGCTCGGGTTGCCGTACGACCAGACTCGTCCCGAGGCCAGCGCGACCATACCTCCGCGGTCTACGTTGCTGCTTTACACCGACGGTCTGATCGAGCGCCGCCGCGAACCGCTCGACGAAGGGATCCGCCGAGCCACCGATCTCGTTCAGGACAACCGGGACACCGCGCTCGAGGGCCTTGCCGACGAGATCATGTCGAGTCTGGCGCCCAACGGGGGTTACCAGGACGACGTCGCCGTTCTGCTCTATCGGCAGCCCGCGCCGCTCGAAGTCGAGATCGCCGCCGACGTGAACGAGCTTGCGTCGAGCCGCGCTGCGCTGCGCGGCTGGCTCACGCGTGTGGGCGTTGAGCCGGAGCAGACACTGGATGTGCTGATTGCGGTGGGCGAAGCGGTCGCCAATTCGATCGAGCACGGACACCGCGAACAGCTCGAAGGGACTGTCAGCCTGCGCGCGACCGCTTTCGCGGACCGGCTGCACCTGACGGTTGTCGATACGGGCAAGTGGAAGCCGTCGGATTTCGACCCGAATTCGCTGCGCGGCCGCGGCATCATGCTGATGCGCGCGTTGATGCAGGACGTGACGATCGAGCCGGGTGATTCTGGCACGACGGTTCGCATGCACACGAGGATCGCGTGATGGCCACCCCACTGACCACCGAAACCCGCGTCCGTGACGACGGCACTGCGGTGTTGATGGTGACCGGTGAACTCGATCTGAGCAATATCGACGTGTTCACGACGGCGATTGCGGATGCCATGACGCCGGCATCGCGGGACGGCGGCGTGCTGATGATCGACCTCACCGGGGTCGAGTACCTCGACAGCAGCGCCATCGATGTCCTCTTCGCCAACGCCAGTCGCGTGCGGCTGGTCGTCAACCCGATCCTCATGCCCGTGCTCAAGGTCAGCGGCCTCCCCAATGTGATGTCTGTCGAAACCGGCTGACCCCGCGGCTTGGGCGATGAACACACCGAAGAGGGGCCGCAGATGTCTGCGGCCCCTCCCGGTTACCCACCACCTACTCAGGGTTGCTTTGCGTAGCGGAGCAGAAAGGCCGCCGACACCAATCCGGTGCCGACCGCGACCACGGCCCAGAACACCAACGGGAAGACCAGAGAAACGGGCGACCAGCCGACGCTGGAGAACGTCGCGGCGGTGTAGACCAGCCAGAACACTCGGTAGATGGACCACAGCGCGGTGATACCCGCGCTGATGCCGATGTACAGGGCGTAGTTGCGGTCGACGCGGCCGATCTGTTCCTGGATGCGGGTGGGCACGATGTTCATTGCTCTCTTCCTTCAGGTCATGCGCGCCGGTTGGCGTCGTCACTGCGACGAGTACATCGGCTGCGGGCGGCTACCGATCCCAACAATCGCGACGAGCTGTGGAGACGCTGTGAAAACCCTGTCAGAGCTGCGAGCCTGCAATTGACACGCGACAGTTTGACGGGCTACATATATGACACGCGGCACGAGTCATGTAAAGCGTGCGGCTTCTTGGGTGCCAGTGAGGGGCCGGTAGTCCGACGATGAGTTCTCTGAGTTCTGCAACCACCGAGCGATCAAAGATCGCACACGTCATCCGCGTGCTCGCCTTGCCCATCGTGCTCGGCTGGCTGGCCCTGACCGTCGTCACAAACGTCTTCGTTCCCTCGCTGGAAAAGGTGGGCGAAGCCCACACCGTGTCGATGAACGCCCACGATGCGCCGGCCTTCATCGCCATGCAGCGCATCGGTGCGAACTTCCAGGAGTTCGACTCCGACAGCAACGCGATGGTCATCCTCGAAGGCGACAAGCCGCTCGGGGACGAGGCCCATCACTATTACGACACCTTGATCAAGGCGTTCCGGGACGACCCGAACCACATCGAGCACATCGCGGACTTCTGGAGCGATCCGCTCACTGCGGCGGGCGCCCAGAGCAGCGACGGCAAATCCGCATACGTCCAGCTCTATCTGCGCGGAAACATGGGCGAGACGCGGGCCAACGAGTCCATCGCGGCCGTGCGCGACATCATCGAGAAGACACCCGCTCCGCCTGGCGTGAAGGCCTATGTCACCGGCGGTGCGGCGATGAACGCCGACCAACGGGTCGCCGGCGACAAGGGCGCGGCAAAGGCCACGATGGTCACCCTGGTTGTCATCTTCGTCATGCTGGTGATCGTCTACCGCTCGATCGCCACGACGGTGTTGATCCTGCTGATGGTGTTCGTCGAACTCGGGGCATCCCGCGGAATCGTCGCGTTCCTCGGCAACGCGGGCGTCATGGGGCTGTCGACGTTCGCGACAAGTCTGTTGACACTCATCGCGATTGCGGCGGGCACCGACTATGCCATCTTCCTCATAGGCAGATATCAGGAGGCGCGGGGCGCAGGCGAAGACCGTGAGTCTGCGTACTACACCATGTTTCACGGGACTGCGCACGTGGTCCTCGGCTCGGGCCTCACCATCGCGGGCGCGCTGTTATGCCTGAAATTCACCCGGCTGCCGTGGTTCCAGACCATGGCGGTGCCCTGCGCGGTGGGCATCCTCGTCGCTGTCATCGCCGCACTAACGCTGGGCCCCGCCGTGATCGTCATCGGTGGTCGATTCGGACTCTTCGAGCCGAAACGTGCGATCAATTCCCGCGGTTGGCGCCGGGTCGGTGTCGCCGTGGTGCGATGGCCTGGTCCGATCCTGGTGGCCACGTTGGCACTTGCGCTGATCGGGCTACTCGCACTGCCGGGCTACAAGACCGACTACGACGGACGCCATTTCCTGCCGCCGGACACTCCGGCCAATGTCGGATACGCCGTCGCCGACCGGCATTTCGACGCCGCCCGGATGAACCCGGAATTGATGATGGTTGAGAGTGACCATGATCTGAGGAACTCCGCGGACTTCCTGGTGATCAACAAGATCGCCAAAGCCATCTTCAACGTGCCCGGTATCGCGCGGGTGCAGACGATCACCCGCCCCGACGGAAAACCGATCGAGCACACCACGATTCCGTTCCTGCTCAGCATGCAGGGCACCACAAATCAGCTGAATCAGAAGTACAACCAGGACCGGATGGCCGACATGCTGGTCCAGGCCGACGAGATGCAGACCACGATCGACACGCTCACCAAGATGTCGGCACTGACCGAGCAAATGGCCGCGACCACGCACAGCATGGTGCAGAAAACCAAAGCCATGACCGTCGATGTCGCCGACTTGCGCGACAACATCGCCAACTTCGACGACTTCTTCCGCCCGATGCGCAACTACCTCTACTGGGAACCGCACTGCTACAACATCCCGGTCTGCTATTCGATCCGGTCGATCTTCGACACCCTCGACGGCGTCGACATCATGACCGCCGACATCGAGCAGCTGCTGCCCGACCTGGAACACCTCGACACCCTGATGCCTCAACTGGTCGCGCTGATGCCCGCGCAGATCCAGACGATGAAGACCATGAAAAAGATGATGCTGACGATGTACGCCACGCAGAAAGGCATGCAGGACCAGATGGCCGCGCAGCAAGAGAACTCGAGCGCGATGGGCGATGCCTTCGACGAGTCGATGAACGACGACTCGTTCTATCTACCGCCAGAGGTGTTCGACAACAAAGACTTCAAACGCGGCATGGAGAACTTCATCTCTCCGGACGGCAAATCGGTGCGCTTCATCATCGAACACGAGGGCGATCCCGCAACGCCCGAGGGTATCTCGCGCATCAACGCGATCAAGCAGGCGGCCAAGGAAGCCATCAAAGGCACCCCACTCGAAGGCTCGACCATATTCCTCGGCGGTACCGCGGCGACCTACAAGGACATGCGCGACGGCTCCAACTACGACCTATTGATTGCCGGAATGTCGGCTGCAGCACTGATTTTCGTCATCATGCTGCTGATTACACGAAGCGTCGTGGCATCGGCGGTCATCGTCGGCACCGTGCTGCTGTCGTTGGGTACGTCCTTCGGGCTCTCGGTGCTCGTCTGGCAGTACCTGCTGGGCATCCGGCTACACTGGATCGTGCTGGTCATGTCTGTGATCCTGCTTCTGGCAGTCGGTTCCGACTACAACCTGCTGATCGTGTCGCGGTTCAAAGAGGAATTGCACCACGGCTTCAAGACGGCAATCATCCGCGCGATGGCGGGGTCCGGTTCGGTCGTGACATCGGCCGGCCTGGTCTTCGCCGCCACGATGGCGTCCTTCGTCTTCGGTGATCTTCTGAGCATCGCGCAGGTCGGCAGCACCATCGCGCTGGGACTGCTTTTCGACACCCTCATCGTGCGCTCGTTCATGACACCGTCGATCGCCGCGCTGATGGGGCGGTGGTTCTGGTGGCCTCAGATTCCCCAGACACCCGCATCGAGGCGCCGGATGAAGAAGGTCTTCGGCGATCGGGAGGCGAGCGTGGGGCGGGCCTAGTCGCGACCCTTCTACGCCGAGACTGCTAAGAGATCGCGAATTTCCGCCAAATCGCGATCTGTTAGCAGTCTCGGCGGGTCAGCCAGGGGCGTGCCGGTCGAGGAATTGCACGACGGCTCCTGCGAAGAGGTCGTTGCGATCGCCCGCGACCATGTGTCCGGCGCCGCCGACATCGACGAAGTCCACCCCGGGAAATCTGGCGAGGAACTCGTCGGCCCGTTCCTGGGTGACCAGGTCGCTCATCTGGCCACGCACGAGCAGCATCGGTACGCCGGTGTCCAGGATCGCTGCGACGGCGGCGTGCATGCGCTCTACCTCGGTCACCTCGATGGGAGGAAGCGCCGAGGTGCCGTCGATGAACTTCGGATCCCAGTGCCAGTACCAGCGACCGCCCCGGTGGCGCAGGTTCGTGCGAAGGCCGTCCAGGTCGGTGGGTCGCGGACGGTGCGGGTTGTACTCCTGGATCATGTCGGCGACCTCGTCGAGGGAGTCGAATCCCGACTTCATGCGGTCATACATGAACTCGTGGATCCGGGACGCGCCTGACTGGTCCATGTCGGGCACGATGTCGACGAGCACGACCGCGCGTACGGCCCCGGGCGCGAGTTCGCCCGCGAGCAGCATTGACGTGAAGCCGCCGAGCGACGCGCCGACGAGTACCGGCTTCGGCGGAAGATCCCGAAGCACTTCGAGAACGTCGCGGGCGAAGGACGTGACGCGATAGTCCCCGTCGGTGGACCAGTCGGACTCGCCATGACCACGGAAATCCAGGGTGATCGCCTGCCAGCCCCGCTCGGCCACCGCGGCGGCGGCGCGGCCCCAGGACCGGCGGGTCTGACCGCCCCCATGCAGGAAGACCACGGCCGGTGCGCCGGGGTCGCCAATTCGGTCACCGACGATTCGAACCCCGCCTTCGCCTGCAGTGGTGAAAGTCTGCGGTGCCATCGTCACCATCTGTTCTTAACGCGGATGTGTCCGATTCGGGTCGACATCGGGCAAACCGGTCATTCGAGGTAGCCGTTGGTGCCGAACTTGTGGTCACCGATACGGCAGGTGACGGCGGAGAGAACCGCCCCGGTGCTGCGCGGACGGGCGGCCATCGTCGTAGCGGCGCACACCCGTAGCCGGTGCACGGAGGCCGTTAAGAAACTTCCAAGTGCCGAGCCGCAGAGTTCCTCCAACGAAGGAAGGAGGAGATCATGAGAGCAGTAGGCGAATCGGCACCAGGTCAGTCGCCGCAACTCCGCGAACTGACACTGCACGGCAACCGGGTGTCGTACCTGGACGAGGGTGCAGGCGACGTGCTGTTGCTGATTCACGGTATCGGCGGCAGTTCGGACTGCTGGCGCGACGTCGTGCACAGGCTTTCGAGGCGGCACCGCGTCATCGCCGTTGATCTCCTCGGCCACGGACGTTCCGACAAGCCGCGCAGCGACTACTCGCTGGGCGCGTTCGCGGTGTGGCTGCGTGACTTCCTCGACGCGCTGAACATTCACGAGGCCACGGTGGTCGGCCACTCGTTCGGCGGGGGAGTGGCTCTTCAATTCGCCCATCAGCACAAGGAATATTGCCGTCGATTGGTGCTGATCAGCAGCGGTGGCCTCGGCCCCGACCTGGGCCGCTTGCTGCGGATGCTGTCGCTTCCAGGCGCCGAAATCGCGCTGCAGCTGATCGCATCGCGGCCGGCGATCCAGGTGGGCAAGGCTCTTCGTCGACGCGCACTGTCATCGGGTCAGCAGGTCACCAGGTACAGCGAGACGCTGAAAGGGCAGGCCGCACTGTCAAATCGGCACAGTCGTGCGGCGTTCTTGAAGACATTGCGTTCGGTAGTAGACCACCGCGGACAGGCTGTCTGCGCGCTCGACCGACTGCGTGCCGACCTGCCAACGATGATCATCTTCGGCGATCAGGACCGGTGCATCCCCGTTGCACACGCGTACTCGGCGCACGAGGCGATTCCGGGCAGCGAACTCCATGTCATTCCCGGCGTGGGCCATCAGCCACAGGTGCAGTGCCCCGAGACCGTCGCACGTCTCGTCGGTGACTTCATCGACAAGTCCGCGACCGCCCTGTCCTGGCGCGGCGCGCGACAGGGACTCAGGGCAGTCCCGGCCTGACGACCTGCTGGTGCGGCCGTTTAAGAAACTTCCAAGTCGCGCACCGCAGATTACTGGACAACAACCACAACGGAACGAAACCGAAAGGAGTGGAGATGGCCGTCGAGTCAATTCACGTGAACACGGTTTACCCCCATTCCGACAGCCGTTACGAATGGGTGGAGGCAACCGTCGAATTCGCGGTCGACCCTGATCTATTGGCGAACCAGGGCATCGTCGACCTCGAGCTCGCGCCCCGCGACACCGATGGAATGGTCCGCTACGACGCCGACCTGAAACTTCTGCGCCCTGTCGACGGGGGCAACGGCAAGCTTCTGTTCGTCGTGCCCAACCGCGGCGTACCCACGTACGCACCGTGGTTGAAGAATGGGTTCCTACTCGACCGCGGCTACACCATCGCATCATGTGGCTGGCAGTGGGACGTGCAGCGCGGGCCCGCCACGTTGGGTATGTCCGCACCGTCCGCCGACGTGCCACCGGGATTCATGCGTCTGGAATGGCGATCCGACAGCGCCAGTGCAGATCACCCACTGAGCTTCACTGTGCCCGAAATCGACGCACTGCCTCCCGGTGCCGAGGCGCTCTTCACGTTCACCGACTACCCGACGGTCGACATCGATGACCCAGAGGCCGTGTTGAGCGTGCGCACCGCGCCGGACGCCGATCCCACCGTGATCAGCAGGGACAGCTGGCATTTCACCGACGAGACACATCTGACGCTCGATGGCGGATTCAAGCCGTTCCACTGGTATGAGTTGGTGTACCGCACGTCGCGGACCCCGGTCGTCGGCTGCGGTCTGCTGGCCATCCGCGATGTGGTTTCCCATCTCCGAAGTGACGGAATCGACCACGCTTTCGCTTACGGTGTGTCGCAGGCGGGCCGGCTCCTTCGTCAGTTCCTCTCCGACGGACTCAACGTCGACGAGACGGGCATGACCGTCTTCGACGGCGTGTTCAGCGAGTTCGCGAGTGCGACAACCGGAGAGTTCAACCACCGGTACGCGCAGCCGTCGATGGCACAGGTCATCGGATTCGGCAACATGGCACCCTTCGCCGGCGCCGAACTGCTTGCACGGCAACGCGAATTGGGCGGCGTGCCGAAAACCATCTTCACCAACAGTGCGACCGAGTACTGGAACAGCGGTGGCGCTTTGTTGCACGTCGACCCGTACACCGGAGCGGACCTCCCCGAGGATCCCGACGTCCGCACCTATCTGCTGGCCAGCACCGACCATTTCGGAAGCAGCAAGCTCAAGGAGGCGTTCCCCGCCGCCAATCCGGTGCACCGTCTTGACGTCACCCCGGTGAATCGAGCGCTGTTCGTTGCGCTGGAGGACTGGGTGTGCGACGGTGTCGAACCGCCCGACAGCAAGGTGCCGCGAACCAGCGACGGCACGGCGGTGGCGCGCAAGGAAGTTCTGTCGTTCTTCAGTCATACCAACGCGCCCGACCCGTCGGCACTTTCGTACGCGCGGCACATCGACCTCGGCCCCCACGCCCGTCGCGGTGTAGGCCGTTGGCCCATCCAACTCGGCGAGCCGTATGTCGACCTGGTGTCGGCCGTGGACGAGGACGGGAACGAGGTGGCCGGCATCCGGCTGCCATCCGTTGCCGCGCCGCTGGCCGCCTACACCGGGTGGAATCCCCGGCGCCACATCGACGAGTTGCCCGATGTGTTGTACGAGCGGGTCGGCAGCAGGCTGCCCTTCCCGCCGGGACGGCCCTCGGTCACCGAGCGTTATCCGTCCCGCGAAGACTACGTCGCCGCGGTTCGCAATGCGGCCGAATCGCTTGTCGCCGAGCGGTTCCTACTTGCCGACGAAGTCGATGCCGTCGTGGGCAAGGCTGCAGCAGACTACTGACCCATCACCCCATGCACAGCGGCCGGGCGGCCTCAGCCCCGGCCGCTGTGCCCTGTCATGGGTTCTTGCTCGTCGCTGACGGGCTCAGTTATGCGGGTGGGGCGGCAGGTGTTGGATATTGCCGTCGACCGACGTCGACGCTGACGACAGTCGCGCCCGGGCTGGGGACATATGCGCGTGGTGCCCGCCACCGAGCGAATTTGTCGCTCACTTACTACGTGGGATCTCAACGTCAGCGACTCTTTCGCTCAGAGGCGGGCACTTCGGCACATACCCCCAGAGCCGGGACCCGCCGAAGTTGGGGGCAATTGCCCCATGCGGTCGACCCAGGGATCGCGCACGTCGGACCGTTCGGTGCTGTCGGCCAGCATCGGCGCGAAGGCCCGATACAGGTTGGCGCCGAAGACCATCCGCTAGTTCTCGTCCTAGAGGGCGAGGCGCCGGTCGAGCAGTTCGGGGCACTGCTCACCCCAGGCGCCACCCAGTCACCGCTGCTGACGCGACCGAATCCGTCGAGGCTGGAAAAGACGCTGAAGATACAGATCGCACGTCATCGCGGAACTGATCGCCCGCGATCTCGCGCCTAGCGGCAGCTACACCGAGATGGCGTGCGCAAGGGCGTGCTGGCGTTGCTGCGGCGCTTCGGTGGGTGACTGCACATGGAGCATGCGTCCGCCCATTTGAAGCGTGGCGCCGGGGCGGAAGACCGTCGGTTGCCAGGGCTTGAGCCGCTTCCAGACTTTCTGTCCAGGTTCGCGGATCAGCACACCGTTGGTGGAATTGCGGTCTGCGACCACCAATTCGCCGTCGACAATCCTGACTTCGAGGTGAGCCCGGGACATCAGACCCGTGGTGTCACGGATGGCCACGGGGCGAAGACCCTGTCGGACAGCGCTGGAACCGTGCGGGTCGCGGCCGATCACGCAATCGCGATCGATCTCGATTCGCGAATCGTCGTCGAGCACGACCCAGCGCTTCGGCAGTGCGACCTCGAGCGTCGGAACGCTCGACACCGACTCAGCCGAGGCGGGCGTCGGCCGGCCCGGCCGAGGCGCCGATGCGGCCTCGGCGGACCACACAACCGCGCCGCGACCCGTGACGATGCCTTCCGGAAGCGAATGGCCGGTGTTCCGGTTGTGCGGGGCGGCGGCGGGCCGGCGACCCAGTTCGTCGACGGTGATGACCGCCGCGACGGCAGGCGTCTTGACGGATTGATGCACGCAGCGGTTTCGTCCTTCGACCAGTGTCACTCCGGTGCCGTCGTCCAGCGCGACGGTCACACCGCCGCATAAGAAGATCTCCAGGCCTGCGGCGGTGGGGATCACGACGCCGACTTCCGCGAGATTGCGGCTCCACGTGCCGCTCTGGGTGAGCTGTGTGAACGCGTACGACAACTTCTCCGGGCGGGTCCGCCGCACGATCTCGACGAGCTGCGCCATCTGCTGGGCGGCCATGGCCTGCTGGGCCAGCGAGGTGCGAGTGGCGACCACGATCACGGCGCCGTTGACGCTTGCCACGAGATGCTGACCGGAGATGACCTCGACCCGGCGGGCGAGATCGGCCTGCTTGGCGATGGTCATCAACTTCTCGGTGGCAAGCTCGACGGGCGCGGGGAGCGGTGCGCCGGCTGCCGCCTCGTCCACTTCGAACGACAGTGCCTCGCTGATGCCGATACGAGAATGCAACCATCGCAACGGCTTCGGTGCCCACCAGTTGAGCTCGCCTGCCATTCGCAGGAATGCCGGCACGACGACACCGCGGATGATCGTCGCGTCGATCACCACTGCCAGAGCGGTGCCAATGCCGAACATCTTCATGAACGACATCCCGTTGGCGAACGAGACCAGCGTGATGGTCAGCAGAAGTGCTGCGCTGGTGACGATCCGGCCGACCCGGCCGAGTCCGATGACGATCGCGTCGTTGTTGGACAATCCCGAATCGCGTGCCTCCTTGATGCGGCTCAGCAAGAAGATCTCGTAGTCGACCGACAGGCTGAATGCGATGGCACACAGCAGAACCACCATCGACAGATTCAGTGGCGCCGGTGTGAACCCCAACAGCGACGACAGGTGGCCCTCCTGGAAGATCCACACCATGACGCCCAGGACGCCGGACAGGACCAGCAGGTTCAACAGCAGCGCTTTCACCGGCACGACAACGCTACCGGTGAACAGGAACAGCAGGATGAACGTGAACACCGCGATCAATCCGATCGCCCACGGCAGCCGCTGAGCGATCGCGTCACGACTGTCGATCAGTGTGGCGGTCAACCCGCCCACCTCGACCTGCTTGTCGGTGATCTTCGCGCGGATGTCGCGCACGATGTGCTCGGCGGCGTCCGAATCCGCGTCCACGGCAAGGTATGCCAACGCGTAGGCGGCGCCGTCGTCCTCGCGGGGCGGGGTTTGGCCGACGCGCGCGCCTTTCTCGAACTTTCCGATGGAACCGTTGACCAGGACCACGTCGGGGATTCGGGACACGTCGGCGGCAAGGGTTTCCAGGACATGGGGATCGGTTCGCGTCACCAGGGTGATCGCCTGTGACGGATCGATCGGGTAGTCCCGCTGCAGCGACTCGGCGACCATGCGCGCATTCGAATCGGTGGGCAGTGCACGTTCGTCGGGGTTGGTGAACTGCACCTTCAGGAACGGAACACCGAGGCCGATCAGCACGACGACGACGGGTACGGCGTAGATGAGCGGGCGACGGATGACCGCCTCGGCAAACCTGCGCCAGAACGCGGAGTCGGCGGACAGCGGGGTCTTGCGTCGGATGATGGCGAGCGAGTCGATGCGCGTCCCCAGCAGCGCCAGCATCGCGGGCAGCACGATGATCGCGCTCAACGCCGACAGAACGACGGTCGCACTCGCGGCGATGCCGACCGAACGCAGGAAGTAGGTGGGAAACACCAGCAGCGACAACATCGCCAGAGTGACTGTCGCCGCGCTGAAGATGATGGTGCGGCCCGCGGTCGCCACGGTCGCGATGATCGCCGTTTGGTGGTCTTTACCGCTGTCGCGTTCTTCGCGGAAACGCGACACCATCAGCAGGCCGAAGTCGATCGACAACCCGAGCCCGAACGCGGTCGCGACGGTGAGCGCATGTGTCGACACCTCGGTCACCGTCGTCATCAGCACGAGCACCAGCAGCGTGGTGACGATCGACGTGATGCCCACGACGATCGGCAGGAACGCGGCGATGAGGCCGCCGAACACGATGACCAGCACGGCCAGCGAGACCGGCAGCGCGATGCTCTCGCTGACCTTGATGTCGTTTTTGACCTTCGCCCGGATCTCCTGCTGCACACCGAGAGTGCCGCCGGCACGGACGTCGACGTTCGGATCGGCGGGTAGGCCGGCGATCAACTGCTTCGCGGTGTCCGCGGCCTCGTCCGCCGTGCCGCTGACATGGACCAGGAGCAGGCCGGACCGATTGTCGCGGCTGCGCAGATCGGTGGCCGAGTCGTCTTTGAACGAGCGCGTGATCTTCGCGGTCGGCTCTGCCTTGATCAGGTCCGATATCTGGTTCGCGACCTCACCGGCCGCGGGGCTGTCGATGGTGCCCTCTTTGGGCAGCAGCTGGATCACCAGGTTCGCGGTGGTGCCGAAGTTCTGGTCGAGGAGTTCGGCGGCGTGCGTCGACTCCGACGAAGGGGCGTTGTAGCCGCCGACGGCGAGCTTGTCGGACACGCCACCGCCGACCACGATGCTGATGCCCAGCAGCGCCACCAGGGCGGCCAGTACCAACTTGGGACGCCGCACGGTGAATGCCGCCAACGGCACCAACAGGCCGCCGTTCGCCGAACTCTTACGCATCACTTTCACCGCGAGCGGCAGTAACGCAGCCAGAATCATGCGACAAGGGTGCGACGCTGACCTTGGTGCTTTCTAAAGGCCGTTGTGGCCGGATACAGCGCTGGTCAGGCGGGTTTATCGCGTTACGCGGTCACCGCGAGCCCCGACGTGTCGGCATCGTCGGGTTCGCGAACCTGCTCGCGGAGCGTGGCGAGCGCCTTCGCGATGAGCCGCGACACGTGCATCTGCGAGTAGCCCATGCGTTCGGCGATCTGCGTCTGGGTCAGGTTCTCGAAGAAGCGCAGCGTCAGCACGGTCTGCTCGCGATCCGGTAAGGCCGCGATCAACGGCCGGACGGTCTGCAGCGCCAACACTTTGTCGAGGTTGGGGTCGACGTCGCCGAGGGTGTCGCCGATGGCGCGGTGTTCGGAGTCCGTGCTGGTCTGCACATCGGTCGACAGGGTCGTGTAGTTGTTGCTCGCGATCGTCGCTTCGATGACCGATTCGCGGTCGATGCCGAGGTAGTTCGCGATCTCCGTGGCGGTCGGCGCGCGGCCCAGGTCTTGAGACAGCGCGCTGCGGGCCTTGACCATCTGGCTTTGCAGATCTTTCAGGCGGCGCGGCACCTTGACGGCCCACCCGTAGTCACGGAAGTGACGGCGAACCTCGCCCATCATCGTCGGGACTGCGAACGCAAGGAAGTCCGCGCCGTTCTCGGGGTCGAACCGGTTGACGGCATTGACCAGACCGACCCGCGCGGCCTGGACGAGATCGTCGATCGGTTCCCCGCGATTACGGAAACGGCGAGCGATGTGATTGGCAAGCGGAAGTGCCCGCCTGATGATTTCGTCGCGTTGGCGACGGAAAGCAGCTGACTCTTCATCGAGAGTCGCCAGCCGACGAAACATCTCAGTGAGGTCGGCGTACTCAGAAGTCGATTCAGACACGAAAATGAGGCCCCTCTCCGGTGCTCCCGTTGCGGTCAAACGCGGGCGGCTCGGATCTGAACCTCTCGTGTGAGAGCAACTATACCCACACACCGGCGTCCCGAAACCTGATAAACCATCGGCATGCAGCCAGACGCGTCCGACCACCCAGCTCCCGGCATCACCGGAATCCACCACATCTCCGTCACCGTCACCGACCTGGCGGCCAGCCTCGCCTGGTATCAACGGCTGCTCGGGGCGGATCACCTGCCGATGAAGTTTCCGCATTACGGATGTGAGGACACGGGCTACGGCGAGCTGCTCGTCGACCCGCGCTCGGGCGTCGTGATCGGCCTGCACACCAACACCGGCAATGACGGGCAGCGGTTCGACGAAGCGCGCACGGGGCTGGACCACGTGGCGCTGAACGTCGCTTCCCGCGCCGACCTGGAGGCATGGACGGCTCGGCTCGACGACCTGGGCATCGAGCATTCCGGCATCAGGGTCGGCGAGCAGCCGTTCCCGTTCGCGACCGTGGTGTTCCGTGACCCCGACAACATCCAGCTCGAACTCTTCGCCGCCGGCTGACCAGCAAATTTCACTTCACCGCGGCGTTCGGTTGGTTGCGCAACAGCGGCGGCGATCCGTACGGTCGGATGTCATGTCGCGACCAGGGGTGGTGAACGTGCAGGTGGTGGGGCGCACGACGGTGTTGATGGTTCTTCTTCTCGCGTTTCTGTCGTTCAGCGGTGCACACGCTGCGGCGGTTCCGGCGGGGGATTTTCCCGACGGCATGAGATTCGGTGGCCTTCAGCGCACCTATCTGGTGCATGTCCCACCGGGACTCGAGCAGCCGGCCGGGCTGGTGATCAACCTGCACGGCGCCGGGATGACCGGCGGCGCCCAGGCGGCGATGACGAACTACAACGCCGTCGCTGATCAGCACGGGTTCGTCGTGGCCTATCCCGAGGGCATCGACCTCAGCTGGGCAGACGGACGCGGCGCGGCGGTGCCCGACCGGCAGGGTGTCGACGATGTGGGTTTCCTCGTCGCGATCGCCGATCGGCTCACGAAGGACTTCGGCATCGACCCCGGCCGGGTATTCGCCACCGGTATGTCGGCCGGCGCGTTCATGGCCAACCGGCTGGCGTGTTCACGTGCGGACGTCTTCTCCGCTGTCGCGACAGTCGCGGGCACGCTCGGGTCGGCGTTCCCGTGCAATCCGTCGCAGCCGGTTTCCGTCCTGAGCATCCACGGGACGGCGGACAACGTCGTGCCGTTCAACGGTGGGCCGATGGTGGGACGCGGCGGCCCGAGCGACATCGTGTCGGCGCCCGCACTGGCGCAGGAATGGCGTGAACTGGACGGTTGCCCGGCGCCCGTCGAGGACTCCCCGGCGCCCTCGATTCGCCGGTTCACCGCTGCAGGATGCGTTGGCGGTACCGAGGTCTCGTTCGTCCAGATCGACGGCGGCGGCCACACGTGGATGGACGCGTCGAATGCCAGCGGGCAGTTCTTCGCCACGCACGGAAGATGAGCTGCACTAGGTCTCGTCGGCGACGTCGTCTTTCGTCTGATGTCCGCCCGGGGCTTCGGGATCGTCGTTGCGGTGGTCCAGCTTCTCCTGTAGATCGCGTTGTTCGTCGGTCGCTTTGGTGGCGTCCTTGGGTGTCGACGGTGGATCGTTGCTCTGCTCCATACGAGTCCCGTTGTCCGGGATCGCCGACGACTAAACCCCTTTGCGATTTCGGTGCGCTTACGATCGCTCAGCGATCGCGACCGCACCGAATCACCCCTTCGGCGACAGGCGGAACACGTTGATCGTGCGAACGCCGTCGGTCTTCACCGCGTACGACGCGAAATTGGACGCGTAGCCTGCCGCGAGCTCGAAGAGCCTGTCGTGGTCCGCGCCTTCGGTGCGCCGCGCCACGAAATGACCGCCACGGTTGGTATCGCCGTCGGGGAACAGCTGGCATTGCGGGTTCTTCAGCAGGTTGTAGTACCAGCTCGGATGGTTGGCCTGGCCGTAGTTCGAGGCGATCAGGATGACGTCGTCACCGTCGGTGAAATAGCCCAGGGGCACGTCGCGCTCGATTCCGGATTTGGCTCCGGTCGACCGCAGAATGACCAGCGGGATGGTGCCCTTCCCGAAGTGCAGGCGCCCCCGGCTGAGCCGCCCGAGCGGTCCGTCGAGCGGCGCCATGACGTGGCGATGAAAAGCCGAACCGATGTCCGTCGAGAGAATCCGGGCAGTTACCCGCAGTGTCCAAGGTGGCGCGGCGGTTGGGTCGACCCGCGGCATTCCATTCAGCAGATCGCTCATGTCCGTCATGGTATGCATTTTCGGGACCAGCGGATCAGGAGAAGCGCATGAGTGATGAGTCGGCAGCCGCTATCCGGCAGGAACGCCGCGACTGGGTCGCCCGCCACCTCGGGGCCTACCTCCGGTCGGGCGGCGCGCAAGGCCACGTCGAGGACATCAGCGACATCGGCGGCAACCGGTTCACGACCCACTGCCTACTCAGAGTGAAGGGCCGCAAATCCGGCAAGACGCAGATCGTGCCGTTGATCTACGGCGACGTCGGCGGGGAGGTCGTGATCGTCGCGTCGAAGGGCGGCGCCGATGAGCATCCCGACTGGTATCTCAACATCCAGGCCAGCGACCACGTCGACATCCAGGTCGCCACCCAGGCCTTCCGGGCATCCTGGCGTGAACCCGAAGGCGAAGAGCGGCACCGGATCTGGGACTTCATGACGCGGGTGTACCCGCCGTACCTCAACTACCAGAAAGCCACGACGCGACACATCCCGGTGATCATGCTGGCCCCTGGTGAGTCGATCGACGTGTTCACCGAAGAGGACCTTCAGTCCTCGTAGACCAGCTCCACGCGCGGGGTACGGCCTTTCGTGCCCGTCGGCGAATCGTATTCGACCACCGAGCACATCGGATTGCTGTGGGTGGCAAAGAGTTTGGCCGCCTCTCCTCAGGTTCGCGCCGAGTTCTCGACGATGATCTCGCAGGCGGTCTCGTAGAACGCGCTGATGAGTGTAGAAAACGAGAGCTCGAACGGATAGATCATGTGCACGTCCATCGCTTCGAGCTTCCACTCCGGTAGGACGGGCACGATGCTGCCCTCGCGCAGTTCGGTCGTGCAGATGATCTGGGTGGGCATGGGGCCGATGCCGAGTCCCTGCAGGATGTACTGCTTGCACACCTGAAAGTTGTTGGCGCGCGCCCGCACCTGGGGCGACAGATCGTAGCGGCGCTTTTGCTTGACGATGCTGAACTTCCGTGGCCCGCCGAAGCCGAAGTCGATGAACGGCAGGGCGTCCAATTGCACCGGGTCGACGATCGGGGCGGGCAATTGCCGCACGAATGCCGGCGTTGCGCACAGAAAGAGTTCGAGACTGAACACCTTCCGCGCGATCAGCGTGGAATCCTGCAGCGGTCCGGTGCCGAACACCACGTCGAACCCGTCCTTGATCGGGTCGACGAGGTTGTCCACGAGTCGGATGTCCAATCGCGAGTGGGGATAGTGCTGCAGAAAGGCCGCACCGACCCGCGACGCGTAATCGATGCCAAGGAAGATCGGGATCGCGACCCTGAGCTCACCCTGCGGTTCCTGCCTGCTGCCCTCCACGAGCGCGCGCACCCCATTGGCCTCCGCCAGGATCTTCACTGCGTGGCTGTAGACCTGCTCGCCGAGGTCGGTGACGGTGAGCTGGTGCGTGTTCTTGCGCAACAGCTTGATTCCCAAATCGGATTCGAGCTTGGTCAGCTTGCGGCTCACGGTGGACTTGGGCATGCCGAGGAGTGTCGCCGCCTTCGAGAGGCTGCGGTTCTCCACCACCTTGCCGAATACCAGCAGGGCGTCGAGGTCGAAGGGCAGGTTCTGTTCCATCAGCTGTTCCAAATATGCAACAGGGTGTTGCACTTCTGCATCTGTTTTGACCAAATCAGCAACTGTTAGCGTCGCCCAGGAGGTGGAGCCTCATGAGTCACAACAGCCCCGTGACCAAGCCCGAAAGCGGACATTGGACCGACGCCTATCCCGAACTCGGCCGTGGCCCGGTGTCACTCGAAGACTGCGTGTCCGAGGATTTCTACGACAAGGAACGTGAGCACGTCTTCAAGAAGACGTGGCTGTACGTCGGCCGGGTCGAGCGGGTGCCGAAGTCGGGCAGCTACTTCACCCGCGAACTGAGGTTTCTCAACACCTCGATCATCGTCGTACGCGGTAAGGACGGCGTGATCCGCGCCATGCACAACATCTGTCCGCATCGCGGCAACAAGATGCTGTGGGAGGACGACCCGTTCGAGGAGGTCTCTGGCCGCGCGCCCCTGCTGTACTGCCGCTTTCACGGCTGGCGCTACAAGCTGGACGGTTCGTTGCACTCGGCCACCCGCAAGGACCTGCTGCTCGACTTCGACGCCGACAGTTGCCGCGTGCCGGCAGTGCAGTGCGAGGTGTGGGAGGGGTTCATCTTCATCAACCTCAACCCGCACAACACCGAGTCGGTACGCTCATACCTCGGCGAACTCGCCCATGATCTGGAGGGTTACCCCTTCGACGGACCGCACCAGGTGTATCGGTTCAAGGCCGAATTGCAGTGCAACTGGAAGATTTTCGTCGACGGCTTCGCGGAGAGCTACCACGGTCCCTATCTGCACGCATTCTCCTTCGGTGCGGTCACCGCGGAAGCCAGGGATGCGTTCGACCAACCGAATCCGTTCACCGATGCGTTGGCCTACCAACTGAAGGGCCCGCACCGGATGTTCTCCTTCTCCGGCGAACCGTCGCAGAAGACGCCATACTCCAAACCGATCGAATGCGTGATGGAGGCCAGCGCAGCCGGGCCCTGGAACAAGCGCGTCGACCGCGGTCCCATGCCGCCGGGAATCAACCCGACGAAGTCGGAGAAGTACGGTTTCGACTCCTACCAGTTCTTCCCGAACTTCGTGCTGATCTTCGGCGCGTCGGGTTTCACGGTGCACACCCACTGGCCGACCGGACCGCACTCGCACATCTTCGAGACAGAGGCGTACTACCAGCCGCCGACCACCCACCGGGAGCGGTTAGGGCAGGAACTCACGATGACCTTCCTCAACGACATCATTCTGGAAGACGCCAGCCCGTCAGAGGGCCTGCAGGCGATGCTGAACAGCGGTGCGCTGACCCACTTCACGATGAACGACGAGGAGATCCTGTTGCGCCACCTGCACAAGGTCGTCGGCGACTACGTGGCGGCCGGCGAGAAGGCGGCGGTGCGATGAGTACGTCTCTGCCACAGGAGTTCTCGCAACTCGAGCATCTGGTCGACGAATGGGCCATCGAGGACGGACACGAGCGCTACGTGAAGCGGGTGAACTCGTCGATGGAGGAGATCCAGTCCTTCTACGATCAGGTGTTCCCGTACGCCGAGGAAGCGGTCGCCTATGTCGACAAGTTCGACTATTCAGAACCGTTGCCCGACGATGTCGCGAACCTTCGCAATCTGCTCTACTCGCTGATCACCGTGTCGCTCGCGGTCGAGCTGTGGAATCAACCGCGCGTAAAGCACTCGGCCAACACCATTTTGACGAGAGTGAGCTGATTCGCCGTGGGACTCACTTCAGCACAGCTCGACGTCGTCGATCTTTCGCCGCGCATCGGCAGCGAGATAAGAACAGACCTCGACACACTGCTCAGCGGTGACGAAGCACGGAGCATCCGCGCGATCCTCGAGCAGCGCGGCGTCGTGTTCTTCCGCGGACTCGACATCACCGATGAACAACAGGTCGCGATTGCGAGGACGCTGGGAACCATCCCCACGAACGAGGGGGACAGCGGCATCTACAAGATCTCGCTCGACAAGAACGTGAACCAACGGGCTGAGTATCTGAAGGGTTCGATGTTCTGGCATTTCGACGGATCACTGCAGCCCTATCCGAATCTCGCGACGCTCCTACGGGCTATCACACTCTCGGATACCGGTGGCGAGACGGAGTTCTGCAATACCTACGCGGCCTACGACGATCTGCCGGAATCGGACAAGGAACTCATCGCGAACCTTCGTGTCGTCCACAGCGCCGAGCGGTCGCAGTATTACGTGCGTCCCGAGATGAGCTTCGACGAGATCACGTTCTGGCAGAAGTCGCCGACGAAATCCTGCCCCATCGTATGGACGCATCAGTCGGGCCGTAAATCGCTTCTGCTCGGGGCCACAGCGGATTACGTGATTGGTATGCCGGTCGAAGAAAGCCGCGCGCTCCTCGCTCGCCTCCGTGACTGGGCCACCCAGCCCCAGTACGTCTACCGCCACCAATGGCAGCCGGGTGACCTCCTGATGTGGGACAACACCGGCACGATGCACCGGGTACTGGAGTATCCCGTCGACAGTGGGCGCCTCATGCATCGCACGATCCTCGCTGGTGAAGAGCCTCTGCAGTGAAGATCGGTATTGCTACGCCGGTGGTCACCAACGTCGGCGGCGCGGCCTTCGGGTGGGAGCGCGACGCGACGATCGAGGACGTCGGCCGGATCGCCGAGGCGGCGGACCGCCTCGGTTACCACCATCTGACGTGCAGCGAACACATCGGCATCCCTGCCTCCGAGGCGGGACGGCGTGGCGCACGCTATTGGGATCCGCTGGCCACCTTGGGCTATATCGCCGCCCGTACTGATCGAATCCGGTTGGCCACCATGACCCTTGTGCTGGGTTACCACCATCCGCTCGAGATCGTAAAGCGTTACGGCACACTCGATCATGTCAGCAACGGGCGGGTGATCCTCGGTGTCGGAGTCGGCTCGCTGCGGGAGGAGTTCGATCTGCTCGGCGCGCCATTCGAGGACCGAGGGGCACGCGGCGACGACGCGTTGCGGGCCCTGCGGGTTGCGCTACCGACCAATGAACCGGCGTACGAAGGCGAGTTCTACTCCTTTGGTGGTCTCACCGTCGATCCCTGTGCTGTGCAACCGCACATGCCGATCTGGGTCGGCGGACGCACGAAACGCTCACTGCGACGGGCACTCACGCTCGCCGACGGCTGGTGCCCGTTCGCCGTGTCGATCGACACCGCTGCCGAGTGGCTGAGTAGCCGCGATGTTCCAGACGGTTTCGAGGTGGTGCTGCCCGCGGACAAGCCGCTTGATCCGGTCGGAAAGCCGCAGGAAACCAAAGAGATACTCGCGAAGATGGCGGCGGCCGGTACCACGACGGTGTTCGCCTATTTCATCCACGACTCGTTCGAGCATTACCTCGAGCAACTCCATGCGCTGGCTGAGCTGCACGGCCTGAAGGGAGCGGCAGCATGACGCTGCTGCCCCCGTTGACCCAGGGTGACTGGGGCGACGATGAATACGCCGCGGTGGGTGCGTTGTTCGGGATACCGGGTGACGACGTTCCGCGGGCGGGTTCGGGGGACCCGCGGGACCCGATGAAATTCGACATCCTCGGTGTGCTGGCGCGTCATCCTAAGATGACCCGGGAGTTCTTGACCTTCAACGGTTTCTTGCTGCAGCGCGGTGAACTCCCGCTGCGTCTGCGTGAACTGGCGATCCTTCGCCTGGCGCACACGCGAAGCTCGGTGTTTTTCTGGGGCGAGCACGTTAGAGTCGCAACCGCCGGCGGTCTACCGGAAGCGGACATCGCGCGCCTTGCCGGGGGCAACGACGGGTTCGAGGGCACCGACCTGTTGGTGCTCGAGGCCACCGACGAACTTCTGGCTGTGGGACGTGCCGCGCCGGAGACGTGGAAGCAGCTTGTCGACGCGCTGGGCACGCACCAGGCGATGGAGGTCATCTTCGTTGTCGGCACGTACGCGATGCTGGCGATGGCGTGCGACACCTGGGCACTCGTGCCGCCGCCGGGTAGCGCGCAACTAGGTCCCTGATACATCCGCGGCCAGTGCGGCGAGTTTCGCGTCGAGTGCCTGAGCCGCTGACAACAGCGGCGGATTGGGCTCGACGACCATGAGTGACGACGGCACGACGTAGGTCAGCGCGCTGGTGTCGTTCTCCTCCTCTGTCAGAAGGAGTTCGACCGGCGCGAAGAGGCCTGCGGTCACATCGTGGCTAATCATGGTGATCGCGATCAGTGGGTTTCCGATGACCAAGCGCAGCACCTTGCGGTGGATGCCTGCCTTGGCGATCCACCCGCCGTGGTTGAAGGAACCGAACAACATGAAACCGTGAGGGCCAACATGGGATTGCACCTCGTGTTCGTAAGACTCCCAGTCTGGATACAGCTTGCCGATGTCGTCGATTGGCACCGGTTCTCGCCCGACATCGTTGAGAACAGCGTTGACGAGTTCGTCGAAAGACTTTGTGCTGCTGTAGCGTAGGCGGACTCCGTCGAACGGAATCGTCTGCGGATCAGATGTGGACATGATCGGCCTCCTCGGTGGCGATGGTGTGGGTGTAGGACGCAGGGGTGCGGTCGATCATCAGACTCAGCAGTTCCGGCCGGCCGTAGTGTCCGCGGGCGTCCATCCGAGCCTTGCGTTGATCGATCAGTGAGAAGTCCAGATCGGCGATAACCTCGCCTTCTCCGGAAATTATTGGCTCTCCGAGCAATTCGCCCGACGGCGATATGATCGCGGTGAAGGACCCGGCTGAGATCGGGCCGATCGGCCCTCCCGTTTCCGCGACGATCTGCGCCTGCTGGTGGACGTCGAGCCAGCCGGTAGCGTTGACGACGAAGCTGCCTGACTCCAGCGCGTGATTACGCACGGCGATCTCTGTCTGCTTGGCGAACAATGGTCCGCCAAACGACCCGGGAAACATCGCCGAGTGGATCTGCTCCCCGTCGGCGATCAACGCGTACCGGAACAGGGGGTTGTAATGCTCCCAGCATGCCAACTGGCCGATTCGCCCGACAGCGGTGTCGACCGCCCGCAGGCCGGAGGCGTCGCCTTGGCCCCAGAGAATCTTCTCGTGGTAGGTCGGCGTGATCTTGCGGCGCCGTTGCAGCAGTGTTCCGTCGGCGTCGAATAGGAGTTGCGTGTTGTACAAGGTGCCGCCGTCGCGTTCGTTGACCCCGATCGACACTACGACTCCCGCCGCCCGTGCCGCATCCGCGATCGTTTCCGTCGTCACCGATGGGATGCTGACGGCCTGCTCGAGCAGGCGCTGATGCTGCGGGCCGATTTCGAATGGCGCCTGCAGAAACGTGAAGTACGGGTAGTACGGAACGATCGTTTCCGGGAAAGTCGCGAATTGCACACCTCGATCGCCCAGTTCGGCGATCTTGGCCGCGATCTTTTCGACGGTGCCATCCCGGCTGTAGAGCACCGGGGTGATCTGTACCGCAGCGGCTTTGACGATAGTCATGGCCTTCACCTTTCAGATCTTTGTTCTTGTCAGGTGCAAGCGAACCGCTTCCGAGCCTATTCCTGGGTTTAGCTGAACATACCTAGCTAACCTGGACGTCCGCTGAATGGCCCAGGAACCTGTGCCATGAATGGCCCGCGAACGCAGGCCAATCGATCGGTAGCGTCGGTCTTACTACCAAACGGATGAATCCGAGGAGGCATTCAATGACCGAGCGCATCTTTCTGGCGGGAGCCACCGGCGTCATCGGCAGCCGAGTCGTACCGCTGCTCGTCAGCGCCGGCCACAGCGTCGGTGCGATGACGAGATCGATGGACAAGGCGGACTGGCTGTCGTCGCTCGGCGCCGAGCCGATCATCTGCGACGTCTTCGATCGCGTCGGACTTGCCGATGCGGTCAAGGGATTCTCGCCCGATGTGGTTCTGCACGAGCTGACCGACCTGCCAGACGCATTCGAGGACATCCCGAAGTCGCAGGCACTGAATGCCCGCATCCGCGTGGAGGGCACGCGCAACCTCATCGACGCGATGAACAGTTTGAGTCAGGCCCGCATCGTCGCCCAAAGTATCGCGTGGACAACGGATCCCGGCCCAGGTGCCGACGCCGTGAGCTTTCTCGAAGAGGCGGTGCTCGCGGCCAAAGGCGTCGTGCTGCGCTACGGAGCGTTCTACGGACCCGGCACGTACTACGAAGGCGAATTGCCCTCCGCGCCAAGGGTGCAGATCGACACCGCGGCTGCCCGGACCGTCGAGGCGCTCCACGCACCGTCGGGCATCGTGACTGTCGTCGACTGAGCCGATGAACATCTGCGTCTTCCTGTCGGCCGCCGACCTCGATCAGCGGTACACGCGCCCGGCGCGCGAATTCGCCGAACGTCTCGGCAGGGGTGGCCACACGTTGGTGTGGGGCGGATCCGACACGGGGCTCATGAATGTCGTCGCCGACGGCGTGCAGGAGACCGGCGGGCGACTAATCGGGATATCGGTGGAGTTTCTGCGTGACAAGGCGAGAGGGAACGTCGACGAGATGGTGTTCGCCAAGGATCTCGCTCAGCGAAAGGCGTTGCTGCTGGGGCGTTCTGATGCCATCGTGGTGATGGCAGGCGGGCTGGGAACGCTCGACGAGGCGACCGACTTTTTGGAACAGCGCAAGCATGAACTCCACACCAAGCCGGTCGTGCTGTTGAACACGGCGGGTTTCTACAGCGGGTTGGTGCTACAGCTGCGCCGGATGGAGGAGGAGGGCTTCCTGCCCGTGTCCCTCGACGATCTGGTCTTCGTGACCGACGACGGCGCACGCGCCATCGCCTACCTGGAAGAGGCCGTTGCGACGGGCTGAGTGTCAGCAGGTCAACACCATGCAGCCGGCAATCGGGCCGCCGCCTGCAGCGGCGACGGCCACCTCGGGGCGTCGCGCGAGCTGACGGTCACCCGCTTGCCCGCGCAGCTGCAGACAGGCCTCATGGAGCAGCCAGTAGCCGTGCATACGACCGGCGGACAGCTGGCCCCCGTAGGTGTTCAGCGGCAGCTCGCCGTCGAGCGCGATCCGCGTCGCCCCTTCGACGAACGGCCCCGCTTCGCCGTCGCCGCAGAAGCCGAGTGCTTCCAGCCAGGCAAAGGTGAGAAATGTGAAGCCGTCGTAGATTTCGGCAACATCCACATCGGACGGCTTCAGGTCCGTGCGCGACCACATCTCCGCGGCCGCCTCGCTGGACGCCATTTTCGGGAAATCGTCGCGATGAAACCAGCCGTCCGACCCGTAGGCACCGCCGATCGCTTCGACTTTCACCGCGGGGTTCGGGCAGTCCTTGGCGTAGTCGGCGTGCGAGACCACCAGCGCGATCGCCCCGTCGATCGGAACGTCGCAATCGAAGAGGCCGAACGGCGTCGAAATCGGACGCGACGCCAGGTAGTCGTCCATGGTCATCGGGTCACGGAAGGCCGCCCGCGGATTGAGCCCGGCATTGCGCCTGCTGTTGATGGCGAGCCAGCCCAACTGCTCCTTCGTGGTCCCATACAGCGCCATATGGCGACGGCAGTGCATCGCGACCCAGTTCGCCGCTGAGTAGGCGTGGGCGGCCAGCAGCGCGTTGATGTCCTCGAACGGTTTGAGCTTCCTGCGTGTCCCCGGCAGCCGGGGCTCCAGCGGCGGGTCGGCCAGCGGAGCGAGCAACGGCGAGGCCGTCGATCCGGTCATCGCCCCGCCCAGCATCTGCACGGTCCGATAGACCAGCACGTGTCGCGCCCGGTTCTCCGCCACGGCGGCCAGCGCCGACATGAACGGTGTCAACACCCCGCCGGTACCAAAGCCGACGCCCACGTCGGTAGCTTGATTGCCAAGGCTCGCAACGACTTCGGCAGGCAAGGTGTCGCCGAATGTCGCGAACCCGTCGATGTCGTCGGGGGTCAGGCCGGCGTCGGCGATCGCGGCGCGGGCGGCCTCCATGGTCAGTTCCAAGCCAGGGATCCCGGTCTTGCGGCCGATGCGTGAAATGCCGAGGCCACTGACAATCGTGTCCTTCTCGAAGAAGCTCATCGGCACCCATCCATCTATTTTTGTAATGACAGCCGATAGGAATGTACTTTGCTTCCTATGTCCGACGACGCCCCACCCTCAATGCGGATGCTTCCTGCACTCGACGACCACAACCGGGCGTTCTGGACCGGCGGAGCCGACGGAGCGCTGCGGATTCCCTTCTGCACCGCATGCGGGGTGTGGGTGAGCCCGCTGGCGGCGGAATGCCCAAAGTGCGACAGCGTGCTGGAACCGCGGCCGGTATCCGGCCGGGGAACGGTGTTCACCTATACGGTCAACTACCAACCGTTCAACCCGTCCGTACCTGTGCCGTACGTGATCGCGATCGTCGAACTGGAGGAGCAGGCTGACCTGCGGATCGCATCCAATATCGTTGACTGCGAACCGGATTCGGTTCGCATCGGCCTGCCCGTCGAGGTGCGTTTCGAACGGCAGGACGTCGTCGACGAGAGCGTCTACATGCCGGTGTTCGCGCCGCGAACCGACTAGCGAACCTAGTCCCTGAGCGCAAGACTGCGCACGCGGTCCTGGCACTCCGCGCGATCACAACCCTGGATGCAGTCCTCGCGCCAACACCACAATCGCCGCGGGCCGAGTAGTCGTAGTGCCAAGCTCTGAGCGACTTTGTCGCGCAACTTCCGCCGCGCCGTAGTAGATGAGCGACTTTGTCGCTCAGAGGTTGGCAACAATTCACTGTGGGTTGACGGCGAACTGCCAAGCATCGCCGCGAACCGGCTAGCGGGCCGCCACCAAACGTTCGACCTCGCGCAGATCGTATGGTGCCCGCAGGCCGAGTATCAGGTGGTCAGCACCCGCGTCGACCAGCGACCGAATGAGCTGCGGATCCGCCCGTTCGATCCAGATCGTGCGCTCGATCTCCGCCGGATCGCGCCCGATCTCGGCGCACCACCGGTCGATCACGGCGTTCTTGGCGCGGATGGTCGAGGCGTCTCCGTACCCGTTCCACATGTCGGCGTATTCCGCGACCAGCCGCAAGGTTCTGCGCTCACCTTGGCCTCCGATCAGGATCGGCAGTCGTCCGAGCGGCCC
Organism: Mycolicibacterium rhodesiae NBB3; assembly: GCF_000230895.2. Next base: position 6,348,509 of record NC_016604.1, on the reverse strand, counting down.
TGGTTGCAGCAGCCCGAGCCGCCGACGAATGCGCGGCAACGCCTCGGCGAGGGCGTCCAGGCGCTGCCCTGGGGTACGGACCGGATAGCCGTATTCGAGTTCGTCCTTCTCCATCCAGCCCGAGCCGATGCCGAGCACGGCGCGGCCACCTGAGAGATGATCCACGGTTCGCGCCATGTCGGCGAGCAGGTCCGGATTGCGATAGCAGCCTCCTGTCACCAGCATCCCGATCTGCGGGACGTTGGACGTCGTCACCGCCATCGCGGACAGGATCTGCCAGCCCTCGAAGTGCGCTTCGTCGGCCGCGCCGTACAGCGGGGGGAAGAAGTGATCCCACGTCCACTGACTGTCGACGCCGAGCGCGTCGACGCCCTGCCACCCGGCCCGTAGAGCCGCCATCGTGGTGTTCTGCGGATGTATCTGGACTCCGACCTTCACCACGAAAGTGTGTCAGTCCGGTGGTATCAGGCGGAGGCCGCCAAACTCTTCCTGTCCTCGTCGGCGAACGTGTCCTCCAACTGCACCGGCGAATAGTCGACATCGATCTCGGCGAGGTCTCGGCCCCGCGCGCTGCTGATCGTTCCGAGTCGGCGCATCCCCTTGTCGGAGGCGTACGCCGTGAACTCGTCCATGGTGAAGTTGAACGGGATCTCGTCATAGAGCGCGAACGCATCGTCGGTATTGCGCAGCGCCAGAGGAATGAGCTCGGCCATCTGGTTCTCGAAGACCGTCCAGTTGGCGTCGTCGGCAGCGACATGTCGCCGACACGTGAACGTGCCCCACGCCATGTGGCGACGCTCGTCATCGCCTATGCGCCGCACCAGCTCCTGCATGCCGGGAAGGATGTTGTTGTCAACGCAAATACGGTGCCACGCATAGTATCCCGTCAGCGCCATCATTCCTTCGATGATGTGGTTGTACGTCGCCGAGGCCCTGACCTGAGCGGCGGGAGAGGGGTCGGACGCCAGCGTGCTGAGTGATTTCGGCAGCTCTTCGTAGAACATCTGCCGATACGACGGCAGGCCGTCCAAATAGGGCTGCAGGTCGCCGGTCAGCCCGACCGCGTCGAGCCACATGCGGAACACCTGCGTGTGCTTGGCCTCTTCGAACGCGAACTGCGTCAGGTACATCTCATCGCCCAGGCGGCCCTCGGCACGCATGGCCGCCATGAACGGCTGGATGTCCTGGGTGACCGCCTCCTCACCGGCGATGAACTGCGCGCACAGTCGGGTGGCCCAGTCGCGTTCGAGTTCCGACATCGCCTCCCAGTCGGCGCGGTCGCGGGAGAAGTCGATGTCGGCCGGATCCCAGAACTTGGCGTTGCCGCCGGCGAACAGCTTCAACGGCAGGCTGTCCCAGTTGAGGCCGCCGGGCGCGAGCGAATGAGAGTGGTTCCTGGTCATGACTCCGACTCTAGTGTGACTGCAGTCACAGTCAATGGGACGTGGACCGTGCGCGCCACTTCCGATAGCCGTGATGGGTGGCGAACGCGCCGATGACGGCCGTGACGCACCAGATCGCGACCGCCACGTAGGCCAGCGGCGAGTTCAGATCCCCGATCGACGCGCCCAGTGCGGTATAGACGAACGCCCGCGGCACCGATCCGATGAATGCGCCAACAGCCATCTGCCACAACGGAACTCCGAATGCGCCGAACGCATATGAGGCAAGCGCATCGGACACTCCCGGAATGAAGCGCTGCCCGACCACCGCCCACAGACCCCGCCGCTGGATGAGAGCATCCAGCCGGTCGGCTCGCTCGGTCCCAAGCAGCTCGCGTGCACTGTTGCGTCCGGCGCGACGGCCGATCAGGCTGGCGACGACGGCTGTTCCGACCGTCGCGCCGAGCGTCACGAACAATCCCAGCACCGGTCCGAACAGCACGCCGCTTCCCGCCGCCAGGATCGGCCCCGGCACGAATACCGCTCCGAGCAGGGCGGACACCACGACATAGGCAACAGGTGCAGCGGGACCGGTCGCGGCGACGGCGCCGCGAACCGCGTCGACGTCGATGACCCTGGCGACCGCGACGAGGTAGAACATGCCCAGCAGGAACACCAAGACGGCCGCGAGGCGCACGATGTGGCGCCGCCGGGACGTGGGCGGGGAGTCGTCGATCTCGGACATGCTGACTGCGATTGTGCCCGCTACCGCCCCCTCAGTGCGGGCAGCACCTTGTCCGTCAGCAGTTGGACCGACTTCCATGCCTCGTCGATCGGCATCGCGCCGACGAGTGGGTGCAGCACCATATGGTCGTCCGGATTCTCCGTCACGTCGGCGATGAGCTCCTCAGGCGACACGAAGCGATACCTGCCTGCGGCCCTGACGTCGTCGAGAGTCTCGATCTTCTCCGTGCCGTGCATGAACGAGTGCACGTCGCCGCCGCCCCATCCTGAGTAGACACGCGCTTCCCACAGGTAGTGCTCGCCGAGTTCGGCCCACGCCCGATCGGGATCCTCGTGCAGGAAGACCATGCCGCGACTGCGGGGTGGCTGCATGACGACGATCGGAGCATGTCCAGCCTCGGCGCACAGTTCGCGGTAGTAGTCGGCGAGCTCCGGGAGATGGCTGGGCAGGTTGAGCGGCAGACCGTGCCTGGCGGCGCGCCTCGCGGTGGCGCGGACACTGCCGCCGACGAACACCGTGGGGTGTGGACGCGTCAGCGGGCCGGGCGTGAACGACGGTGACGACCACAGCGCCATCAGCTTTTCGAGCAGATCGTCCATCAGACGACCACGTTCGGCGAAAGGCGTTCCGAACAACTCGTATTCGGCAGGTCGATACCCCATCCCGAGCGTGACGATCAGCCGTCCGCCGCCGATCGTGTCGGCCAGGGCGATGTCCTCGGCGAGTCGCACGGGATGCCACAGCGGACCGAGCGCACAGTCGACGCTGGCGACGACGCGCTCGGTACGGGCGAGCACAGTGGCCGCGGTCATGATGGGATTGCAGCTCCAGCCGTGCCCGCTCGCATGGTGTTCGTCGAAGCTGACGGCGTTCACACCACGCGTCTCCGACCAGGCGCTCAGCTCGATCGCCGCCTTGATCCGGTCGCGCCGTGCGGCCGGATCATCCTCCGGCGCGGCGAAATTGAAACGCAGGATCGCCATCGTCATGTCACGAACATCCCTCGTTCACTGGCTCGTGGACGCGCCGTCGACGACGAACAGCGCCCCACTGGTGTAGGAACTCTGCTCTGTGCAGAGGAAGGCGATGGTTGCAGCGATCTCGGCTGGTGTGCCCAAGCGGCCCAGCGGGATCCGGGCGAGTTCGGCGTCGATGATCTCCGGCACCGTCTGGGCCAGCTCGGTCATCGGCGTATCGACGACACCGGGTACCACCGCGTTGACCCGGATACCGCGCGGCGCCCATTTGACCGCGAGGTTGTGGGTCAGGCTCGCGATGCCGGCCTTGGCGGCACCGTAGCCGGGCACCATGGTCACCGCCCGCAGCGCGGAAAGCGACGACAGGAACACGACGCTGGCACCTCCCGACGCGGCGAGAGCCTTGCGCAGTCCAACGGTCAGGCGGTAAGGCGCCGTGAGGTTGAGCGTCACCGACGCCTCGAACCCGTCGGGTTCGGCCTCGTTGAGCCCGCCGGGAAAGTTGGCACCCGCGTTGTTCACCAGGACATCGAGTGTGCCTGTCGCCAAGACCAACTCGTCGATCGAGGCAGCATCGGCCAGGATGAGTTGCCGGTAGGTCATCCCGGTGAGATCGGTGTCGTAGTCACCTGACGAGGCCTTGGTGCCGGTGACGGTCACCGCGGCGCCCGCATCGCGGAACAGGGTCGCGGTGGCGTGGCCGATTCCGCTGGTGCCGCCGGTGATCAGCGCGTGGGTCCCGGTGAAGTCGAAGGTGGCGCGCGCGGTCATGAGAACTCCTCGATCTTCTTGGTGAGCCAGGCGGATTCCCAGAAGTTCTCACTGGCTTCCAGCAGCTTCTCGTGGGCGGTTTTGAGTACGTGACGTCCGCGTGTGTGCGTCGGCTCGGCACGGACGACTGCTTCTGCGAGATGGATTGCCTTCACAGGACGTCCCGCCGCAAGGTGTTCCTCGGCCCGCTCGACGACGCGATCGACCCCCGCGAGTTCGACGAAGTCAGCGTTGAGCTCGTCGGGTCCGATGTCGTAAAGCTCTGTGGTGGAACGGTGATGGAACCATCCGGAGTAGTTCTCCCAGACCGCCCGCACATCCCATGACACCTTCCCGTAGCCCTGCCCGACTTCGAGCTCGGCGGGCAGGGTGATCTCTCGCATCAAAGTGTGAACGTCGCGGCCCGCGTTCATGCCGTCCACGGTCCGGTCGTGCAGATAGGCGATCGCGTCGCGTAGCCGGGTCAACTCGGCGTGGATGCGATCGGCGCCGCGAATCGGGTCGAAGTGCCCGGTGATCAGAACTTCTGGTTGCAGGTCACGCACTCGCTCGATCGAGGCGATGGTCGTCAGTGGGTCGCGGTACCGGTCGCCGCGCATCGTGACGAAGTTCGGGATGTGCCCGAAGACGGGACCGAAGGTGTTGCCGCACAGACAGACTTGCTGTTCGGGCAGCCAGACGACCATCGAATCGGTGGTCTCGCCACCCGGTGTTGCCAAGAGTTCGATGGCGCGGCCTCCGACGGTCAACACCAGTGAGTCATCTACCTCGATGTCGGCGGAATGTGCGGCCTGCGCAGGTAGCCGCTTCCCGAACCGCTGCTGGATCGCCGCGATGCCGTTGGCGAGCTTGTCGGAGAACGCGAATGCGCTGTTGTTCGCGCGGTACGCCAGCAGACGTTCGTTGTCGTCGCGCCAGTGGCGCCAATTAGCCTGCGCCACCACCTGAGTTTGGGGATCGCGCATCGTCTCGAGACCGCCGACGTGGTCGTAGTGGCCCTGGGTGACGATGATGCAGCGGATGGGGGAGGAGTCGACGGCGTCGAAATTGGCTCGGTGCACCTGGCTTTCGAAGCCCATCCCGGTATTGATGATGACGCGACCGTCGTCGGTGGTCAGCAGGTAGCTGTTCGACAGCCCCGGCGAGCACCAGATGCCAGGCGCGACCTCCTCGGCGCGCTCGGCCGCCGCCGGGGCCAGCGCATCGGCGCCGGGACGACTCCGGTAGATCGGTTCTTCGCTCAACTAGTGTCCTTCGGGTCGGACGTCGAATCGTTCGAAATAGAAGGCGAATTGCGAGCGTAGTTCGTCGGGCGACACCCCGAAGTGCCTTTGCAACTCATAGCGGACCGAGCCGTGCTTACCGCGGGGATTACCGTCGAGATACCCCTGGAATGCCCTGCGGACCTTTGAGGTCAGCTCGACACCGGCGCGCGCGTAGAGGTCATCGAGTAGGTCGAGTTCGTGACCGTTGAGGTGGTGAAAGCCGATGTCGACGCTGCGATCCGCGGGCACCAGCGCCCGGTCCCGCACGCACCCGCGCAGCAGCCGTTCGACGCGGTCGGCCCAGTAGTCCAGCAACCACTGCGGTTCGATGGTTCGACGGCGCAGCCGGTCGGAGTACGCCATCATCGTGATAGTTGACTGGATCACCGCGACCGGATCGCGGTGGGTGAAGGCCACAGTCGCGTCCGGGAACGTCGCCATCAACGGTCCGAGCTGTTCGCAGTGCTGCGGTGACTTCAGCACCCACGTGCGGGGACCACGCAGGAATGTCAACGCCTGCAAAACCTTCTTCATGTACCCGTAATGCCGGGTTTGGTCGAGTCCGAGGTAGAAGTCCCGCCAACCCGGTACGCGGGCATGCCATTCCAGCACGTATGCGGCGAAGTCCAGGTCGAGGATCTCGACCTCTTCCTCGATGGCCTCGGGGAAGCGGTCGTGCATGGCCGCGGTCGCCGGTGCGCTGACCATCATTGCGTCGTGCTCGTTCTTTGCGCGCGTGTACCGCGGGTCGACGCCGTGAACGTCGGGGCCCTGGCCCGGAATGGGCAGGGGTTCTTGACTTTCCCAGTACGGCAGCGCTCGACGCCGAGGATCGGCGGCCAGGAGGTTGACCAGATGCGTCGTCCCCGAGCGCGGCATCCCCACCACGATGAACGGCTTCTCGATCGGAATCGACTCGATCTCCGGGTGACGCTTGAGCAGTTCTGTCAACGACAAGCGGTTACGCAGTAGCCGCACGACGCGTTGCCGAAGCGTTCCCCGGATCAACTGTGTGAGGCCGTCGTCACTCTCGATCGCCCCGACATAGGCGGCGACGCGATCCCAGAACCCGTCATCGGCGGCGAAATCGTCCACACCCGCCTCGGCGACGGCCTCGGCGGCCATCTGCTCGACATCCAGGTCGACCTGACGACGTTCGGTGTGCTGCAGAATCTGCCGCTGAACATCGCTGAGGCGCGGAGCAGTCAAATCGTCGAAGCTGAGCTCAGCAGCGCCCATACCGGTCCTCGGATCGTCGTTGCGCTATTCGAATATTCGACATACCGTTCGATATTGTGACGCTGAAGGTAGACGCCGGAGGCGAAGACCGTCAAGTGCCGTCCCCGCCGACCGATCGCGTCGTCGCGGTGATGCACCTACTGGGCGGCGACCCGGAGCGCAGCTTCTCGCTCGCGGAGATCTCCCGCCGTCTCGGCATCAGTCGCGCCACCGGACATGCCATCCTGGCCACTCTCGCTGCACACCGCTGGGTCGTCCGGCACGAATCGTCGGCCAGCTACTCGTGGGGTCCGGCCATCGGCGCACTGGCCCGACCGACGCACGACAGGGAGTTCCGTTCGTTCTTGGACGGTCTATCGGAAGCTGTTGGCGCGCAGGTGTTCTTGGCGCGGCGCGAGGGTGCGACGCTCATCGTGACGGACTCGGTCGGGCACTCGCTGACCGCCCCACGCGTGACGGCCGGTTTGCGCATGCCGCTGGTGGCCCCGTTCGGGCGCGACTACGTGGCGTGGGCAGGGGAGCAGGCGATCAAGGAGTGGCTCGCCGGGATCGGTGAACCCTCGGTCGAGCTGCGCAGGCGACTGATTGCTGTGCTCGCGCAGGTGCGCGAACGCGGCTATGTCGTCGAACGGCTCAGCCGCGAATACGTTCGGGTCTACCTGGCGCTGCGCGCGCTGGCCGCCGACGGTGAGCCCGACGAGATCACTTCGCGGTTGGCCGGGGCGTTCGCAGATCTGGCGCTCGTCGACTATCTGCCCGACGAACTGTGCAGTGGCGACGAGCATCAGATTGCGACCATCTCGGTTCCCATCAGGGATTCCGACGGCGTGGTGACGATGTCGGTCACCGCAGCGCCGTTCCGCGGTCTGAGCACCGAGGAGATCCGCGTGATCGGTGCCGCCGTCCGCGATGTCGCCCGCCAGATCGAGGAATGCGACTAGACGTTTGGACTGCGCTTGGCCTGTCAACGCTTGCGCGGTGAGTACTGAATCGACAGCACCAGCACACACGGATGACGTTGACACCGAGGGCAAACTCAAACGCAAGATCACCGGGCCGCTGCTGTTCATGTTCATTCTCGGCGACGTCCTGGGAGCCGGAATCTACGCACTGATGGGTGTGCTGTCGCAGGATGTGGGCGGCATGCTGTGGGCGCCGCTGCTCGCTGCTCTCCTGCTCGCGCTGCTCACAGCGGGTTCCTACGCCGAACTCGTCACCAAGTATCCGAAAGCTGGCGGCGCCGCGGTCTTCGCCGAGCGCGCGTACCGTCGGCCGGTCGTGTCGTTTCTCGTCGGGTTCTGCATGCTTGCCGCCGGGATCACCAGCGCCGCCGGACTGGCGTTGGCATTCGCAGGGGACTACCTGGCCACGTTCGTCGACGTTCCGGCGATACCCGCCGCCGTGGCCTTCCTGGCTCTGGTCGCCTGCCTCAATGCCCGGGGAATCAGCGAATCGCTCAAGAGCAATGTCGTGATGACTGCTCTCGAACTCACCGGCTTGCTCATCGTCATCATCGCGGTGTCGATCATGGTCGGCGGCGGACGCGGCGACACTGGCCGCGCCGTACAACTCCCCGACGGTGCGACGCCCGCGCTGGCGATTCTGGCCGGTGCGATTGTCGCGTACTACTCGTTCGTCGGCTTCGAGACGTCTGCGAACGTCGCGGAGGAGATCCGCCACCCGAGCAAGGTCTATCCGGCGGCGCTTTTCGGCGCGCTGATCACCGCGGGCGTCCTCTACGCCCTGGTCGGCATCGCCAGCGCAACCGCGCTGCCGGCGAGTGAGCTGTCGCAGTCGTCGGGGCCCCTGCTGGCCGTCGTCGCGGCGGCCGGCGTCGGCGTCCCGAACTGGTTGTTCAGCGCCATCGCGCTGGTGGCGGTGGCCAACGGTGCCCTGCTGACCATGATCATGTCGAGCCGCCTGGCCTATGGCATGGCCGAACACGGGCTGCTTCCCGGTGTGCTGAGCAAGGTGTTGCCGCAGCGCCGAACGCCGTGGGTCGCAATCGTGGCGACCACGGTGGTGGCCATGCTGCTCACCTTGATCGGGGATCTGTCGACGCTCGCGGAAACGGTCGTGCTGCTGCTGCTGATCGTCTTCATCTCGACGAACGTCGCGGTGCTGGTCTTGCGCCGCGACACCGTCGAGCATCCCCACTTCCGGGTGTGGACGGCGGTGCCGGTCCTCGGCGTCGCATCATGCGTCCTGTTGCTCTCCCAGCAGACCGCCAAAGTGTGGCTCTTCGCGGCGATCCTGTTGGCCATAGGTGTCGTGCTCTACTTTTCGGCACGCGCAGCGACGCGGCGCACGGCTGCAAAGTCGCCCACTCCGTAGCGCCGACCGGCTAATGTCCGTCGCCATGACCGGTGACGGGTTACCGAGGATCGCCGACTGGAACCGTCTCCTCGACGGTCGGGTCGCGGTCATCACCGGCGGCGGCGACGGTATCGGTGCCGGCATCGCCCGACTGTTCGCCCGGCATGGTGCGCTTGTCGAGGTGGCCGAGATCGATCAGGACCGCGCGGACCGCATCCGCGACGAAGTGGCCGGTGCCGGCGGATCGATCCGTTGCCACGCAGTCGATGTCACCATCGATGCCGATGTCGCCCGGTTGGCCGAAGATGTTCTCGCCGAGCGCGGTCGGGTCGATGTGTTGGTCAACAACGTCGGCGACTACCGGCCCCTCGTGCCGTTCGAGCAGTCGACGCCCGAGTCGTGGCAGCAGCAGTACGACATCAACTTGCGTCACGTTTTCGCGGTGACGCGGGCCTTCGTCCCGTCGATGATTGACGCTCACCGCGGCAGCATCGTCACCGTCCACTCGGTGGAGGGCATGCGTGGCTACCCGAAGGACCCGGTGTACGGCGCGATGAAGGCTGCGGCGGCCCACTTCACCACGTGTCTGGCCGTGGACCTGGGCCGCCACGGCATCCGCGTCAACGGCATCGGCACCGATCTGGCGCAGACACCGCAGGTCGACTACCTGACCGGCTACGAGGACGTCGACGAGCTGTGGGCATCGTGGGCGCCGGTCGGCCGGGTCGGCTGGCCCGAGGATCAGGCCCGCGTTGCGCTGTTCCTGGCTTCCGACCAGTCGGCGTTCGTCACCGGCCACAACATTCCCGTCGACGGCGGCACCAAAGCCGGTGGCGGATGGCTCTTCTCGCCCAGAGAGGGCCGCTTCGTCAACAGATCGAGGAACCTGTGACCACTACTTCGGAGACCGTCGATGTGCTGGTGGCAGGCAGCGCCGGCGCCCTGGCTGGTGCGTACACCGCTGCCCGCGAGGGACTTTCGGTGGCGATCGTCGAGGCGACCGACCAATTCGGTGGTACGTTCGCCTACTCCGGGGGAGGCGGGATGTGGTATCCGTGCAATCCGGTGCTGGTCCGCGCGGGCAGTGACGACACCATCGACGAAGCCCTGACCTATTACCGCGCCGTCGTTGGCGACCGCACCCCCGCCGAGCTCCAGGAGACGTATGTGCGCGGGGGAGCGAAGCTGATCGAATACCTGGAGCAGGACGACCATTTCGCGTTCAAGATCCTGCCGTGGCCGGACTACTACAGTTCGGTCCCCGGCGCGCGCAACGACGGCATGCGTCACACGGTCTGCAAGGGGTTGCCCGGCGAGCGGCTGGGACGGTTTCAAGGGCTGGTCCGTGGACCGCTGGACCACGAACGTCTCGGCGAGCCGCAGCCCGACTTTCTCACCGGCGGGCGGGCCGTCATCGGCCGCTTCCTGTGGGCGATGGCCGACAATCCCGAAATCGCCGCTCATCTGAACACGAGCCTGGTGGAGCTGGTCGTCGAGGACGGCCGTGTCGTCGGCGGGATTGTGGAATGCGACGGGGAACGTCGCGTCATCAGGGCACGCCGTGGAGTACTGCTGGCAGCCGGTGGATTCGAGCAGAACGCCGAGATGCGAGCCGAATACGGTGTTCCCGGAACGGCATCCGGGACCATGGGTGCGCCGGGCAACACCGGACTGGCACACAAGGCGGCGATGGCCGTCGGCGCGAGCACCGACCTGATGGACCAGGCGTGGTGGTCGCCGGGCCTCGTCCATCCCGACGGTCGCGCGGCGTTCGCGCTGTGCTTCACCGGCGGAATCTTCGTCGACGAGTCCGGGCGCCGGTTCGTCAACGAATCCGCGGCCTACGACCGGTTGGGCCGTGAGATCCTGAACGCGGTGCGCGACGGCACACTCGGGACGCCGTACTGGATGGTTTATGACAGCCGCGCCGGTGAGCAGCCTCCGGTGATGGCCACCAACGTTTCCTTTTCGCCGACGAGCGAGTACGAGGCGGCCGGACTGTGGGTGCAGGCCGATACCCTAGAGGGCCTCGCCGACAAGATCGGTGTGCCTGCAGCGAATCTCGTTGACACTGTGCGGCGTTTCAACGAACTCGCCGAGCGCGACGACGACGAGGATTTCGGCCGGGGACGGGAGTCCTTCGACCGTGCGTTCACCGGTGGGGCGTCACCACTGGTTCCCATCGACACCCCGCCGTTTCGGGCCGCAGCGTTCGGGACGTCGGACCTGGGCACCAAAGGCGGACTGCGCACCGACGTCGACGCCCGTGTGCTCGACGACGAGGACCGGCCGATCCCTGGCCTGTACGCGGCGGGGAACACGATGGCTGCGGTGTCGGGGGAGACCTATCCGGGCGGCGGCAACCCGATCGGGGCATCGCTGTTGTTCAGTCACCTTGCGGCACTGCACATGGCGGCGTCCCGATGACCGGGGTCCTGGACGGCAAGATCGCCGTCGTCACCGGAACCAGTCGTGGTGTGGGCGTCGGCATCGCGCACGAACTTTTGCGCGCCGGCGCCACCGTCATCGGGTGCTCACGGTCGGCGCTGGACGCCCTTCCCGGCACCGCCGACAATCCCGAGTGGGCTGCGCGATCGTCTCAAATAGTCTGTGACCAAGGCGATCTGCACTCGATCGACGCATTCATCGGCGAGGTCGTCGCCACCCACGGACGCGTCGACATCCTGGTCAACAACGCTGGCGGAACCGTCCCCGCGCCGCATGTCGAAGACATTCCCGAACTCGTCTCGCGGATCCAGGGCGCGCCACGCAGCGAAGACGACTTCGAACGCACGGCGCTGTTCCACCAGTTCGCCATCCAGATGAACCTGATCAGCCCGATGTGGTTCGCGATACGCGCCAGTCGCCAGATGCTCACCCAGGACGGGACCGGCTGCATCATCAACATCTCGAGCGGGGCCGGCCACCCCGCCGGTTCGCCCACCCTGGTCTCCTACGGCGCGGCCAAGAGCGGCCTGAATCACCTCACGCGGTCGCTGGCGCAGGAATGGGGGCCGAAGATCCGGGTGAACTGTGTTGCGTTGGGGCCCACGATTACCGACAACTTCCGATCGTTCGTCTTGCCGAAGGACGACCCGACCGGCAGCAAGTACTTCGCCGCGGTGCCGATGCGGCGCGGCGGGGAACCCGAGGAGGTCGGCCGCGTCTGCGTGTTCCTGGCGTCCGGGGCGGCGGACTTTGTCAACGGCACGACGATCGAGGCCGACGGCGGAATGCTGCCGGGCATCCTTTACGACGCGGGTCTCAAGACGATCACCGATCTGCTGTAAGCCAAGGACCTGTGCAAAAGGGGCAACTGGAAGCCGTTTGCCTGGAAACGAATGGACTCGAATCTGAGAGGGTATGTTCTCACCAGGTAAGGGCAGGGGATGGACGAGATGAGCCGGTTGAGGCGCAAAGCTTGTGAGGGACGCGGATGTCCCATGTCCGGCGGCGACCGATGAAACGGCTCAACGGACTCGACGCCATGCTCGTCTACAGCGAGACTCCGCAAATCCACACCCACACGATCAAGCTCGGCATATTCGACGTGTCTGGGCTGAGGAACGGCTACACGTTCGAGTCCTTCCGGCGGGTGATGGCCGCCAGGATGCTCGGGCTGGCCCCGATGCGGTATCGGCTCGTCGACATCCCGTTCAAATTCCACCACCCCATGTGGCAAGAGAACTCGCCCACGGAAGCCTACGATCACATCAGCCGAGTCGTCGTGGCACCGCCAGGCGGCAGACGCCAGCTCGATGATCTCGTCGGGGAGATTGCCGCTGTTCAGCTTCCCCGTGATCGACCGCTATGGCACCTGTACGTCGCTGAAGGCGTTGCCGGTAATCGGGTCGCGGTCATCCTGAAAATGCATCATGCACTCGCCGACGGGGTGGCCTCGGCAAATTTGATCACGGCGGCACTCCTCGCGCCGGATGTGCTGGAGCAGGTCGGCCGGAATCTGCAACCAGATGTTGTGCCGAGCCGCCGCGAGTTGCTCCGCGACGCCTTTTACGACCATCTACGGCAGCTGACACGGACACCCAAACTCGTATGGCAAACGGTCTTCGGCATCTCGCGGGTTCTCATACGCGCACGACGGAACCAAACAAGGCCCCCGCGTCCGATGACCCCACCGCCGTGCTTCCTCAATCACGTCGTCACACCTCAACGGCGGTTCGCCACTGCGTCGCTAGCGCTCCCTGAAGTCAAATCTACGTGCAAGACCCTCGGTGTCACGATCAATGATGCCGTGTTGGCCATGACTGCGGGCGCCCTCCGAACCCTCTTGCTCAAGTACGACGGCAAAGCCGATACGCCCCTGATCGCCGGCGTCCCGGTCAGCTTGGACAAATCGCCAGAGCGTCTCAGTGGCAACGCATTCGGATACATGTTGCCACCGTTGCCTGTTCACATCGCCGATCCGGCAGAACGGCTCGCGCTGACTGCGATGGCAAGTCGCAACGCCAAGGAAAACTTTCGTCTCAGCGGCCCGACACTGCTGGCTTCCTGGCTCGAGTATCTCCCGCCACCGCTGTCCCCCGCCATGTTTCGCTGGCAGTCCCGCCGCCTCAACTCAGGCACCGTGATGAATCTGACCGTTTCCAACGTTCCCGGTCCGCGCGAGACCAGGAGTGTGGACGGCGCAGAGATCACCGAGATCTACTCGGTGGGACCGTTGGCAGCGGCCAGTGGGATGAACGTCACCGTCTGGAGCTACATGGATCAGCTGAACATCTCAGTGCTGACCGACGACATCACGGTCGACGATCCGCACGAGATGACCGACGCGATGATCGACAGTTTCCGCGAAATTCACTCACTGAAAGCGATACCCGGCCAAACCATTCGGGTGCCATTGCCGACAGACAACGCGCCCGATATGGCTGCGGGATGAACCTCGGAAGGGTACGCACCTGTGACTGACAACAGCGAGGACGCATCGGAGCTGACCAAATGGGATCCAGAGTTCACGAAACGAGTGATGGGCTGGCTTCGTCCGTTGCTGAAGGCTTATCACCGCATCGAGGTCCGTGGTCTGGAGGCGCTGCCTCCGAGTGGTGCCCTCATAGTGTCCAACCACTCAGGCGGGTTGTTCGCCATTGATGTACCGATATTTGCCTCCGAGTATTACCAGCGATTCGGCTACGACCGCCCGGTGTACACGCTGAGTCACGATGTGCTGCTGTCCGGTCCGCAGGCAGGGACCCTTCAGCGGACCGGGTTCATTCACGCCTCCCATGACAACGCGGAGGAAGCGTTGCGTTCCGGTGGATTGGTCGTGGTGTTTCCCGGCGGAGACCACGACGTGTACCGACCGACGCGCGGTGCCAACAGCATCGACTTCGCGGGCCGCAAAGGTTATGTGAAGGCTGCTGTCAATGCCGGCGTCCCCATCGTGCCCGCCGTGGGAATCGGGGGCCAGGAGACTCAGCTGTTTCTGTCGCGGGGGAGTTGGCTGGCCAAAACGCTCCGGCTCGACAAGCTGATGCGCGTCAAGATCATTCCCTTGTCATTCGGAGTTCCGTTCGGCCTGTCCGCCGTGTTACCACTGAATGTGCCGTTGCCGGCCAAGATCGTGATTCAGGTGCTACCGCCGATCGACGTGGTCGAGCAATTCGGGGACGATCCCGATGTCGACGCGGTCGACGCACACGTACGGTCGGTCATGCAGGAAGCGCTGGACGAGTTGGCGGAACAACGCCGCCTCCCCGTAGTCGGTTGACGCTGAGGTCACACAGCCTTGGTGAGAAGGCTGTTGCGCCGCACCTGATTCAGGAACAGTCCAACCGCAGCCACGGCCGGACCAGTACGTGTTCCATCGACGAGATCGAACGCGTGACCGGCACCTGGTAGCTCTAGGTAACAGACGGCCGACTCCGACACCGAGCGCAGCCTTTCGACGAAACTCTGCGCCTGGTCCACGGGAATGATCCAGTCCGCCGTGCCGTGGACCACGAAGAATGGCGGAGCGTTGCGGTGGACGAGGCCGATCGGCGATGCCTGGCGGAACACGTCGGGATAACGCGCCGCCGTGCCCGCGACCACTACGCGCTCGAGAAAATCCATGAACCGCTCGCGTTCTGGGGTGGACCTGTCCTCCCAGTCGTACCGCCCATAGAGGGACACCACTGCGTCGACCGAGGTGTTGGCCGCGACCGGAATGCCGAACTCGGCTGGTGTGTCGTTCGCCGTCAGTCCGGCCAAAGCCGCGAGATGTCCACCCGCCGAGGCGCCGGCGATGGCGATGAAGTTTCGATCACCGCCGAATTCGTTGGCATGTTCTCGTGCCCAGGACACGGCCGTCTTGACGTCAATGAGATGTGCTGGCCACGGGCTCTTCGGTGCCACCCGATAGTCGATGGACAGACACACCCACCCCTGCGAGGCGAGGTGTGACATCAGCGCATATCCCTGCATACGCCGGCTGCCGTGGATCCATCCGCCGCCGGGTACGAAAACAAGGACGGGTGCGGGTTCGCTTGGAAGATCCTTCGAACGCCACACGTCGAGTACTTGTGAAGGTAGCGGACCGTACTGCACCGTGCTCTTGTAGATCGCGCGGCGATGGGTGGACGCTCTCAACAGAGGCGGCAACTGGACGGGTTCGTGCGGCGTATCAGCGAAATCCGCCTGTGGAACAAAAGCGCTGAGGGCGCCAACCACGGCGCCGTTTGTCATGCCGCGTTCGCGCTTACGGATGCCGGAGGTGTCCGGCGCGAGACGTCGCCGCGTAGCCTCGGCGAAGTCGCCGGCGTATCGGCCGCCCCACACGCCCATCGCGGCGAACGAACCGGCCCGCTGCACATGCCGGCCGACCACTGGCAACGACGCGACCGCGGCGCTAGTGGCCAACATGACATCCGAGGGACTCGCGCGCAGCAGCCACCGCATGGTTGAACATGGAGTCGGTCGGCGGCGCTCGCTGTCCGAGCGTGAATTCATGAATCAACAGTACCGGCGACTACCCCATCAGGGCGGGAAATCGCGCTTCCGGCAACAACATCTATCGCGAAGGCGCCGGATACGACACGCGGATCCTACCGTCGTGAAACCCCCGCCTGGGCGGTCGTGAGATGGCGACCCAGGAGGCTGTCGGGACCCGGGGTATCACTCCTCGAACGCGATGACACCCCTGATGTTCTTGCCCGCGCGGAGGTCTCTCATCGCTTCGTTGATGTCGTCGAGTTTGTACTTTTGCGTCACGAGCTCATCGAGCTTCAGCGTGCCAGCTTCGTACATCGACAGCAGGCGGGGCATTGCTTCGCGCGGGTTCATCGACCCGTACAGCACGCCCTTGAGAGTCTTGCATGAGCTGACCATGTCACCCATGACCAGCGGCACCGTCATGTCGGTCACCTTGCCCATCCCGGTGAGCACGCACGTGCCCCCTTTGCGCAGCAACATCATCCCCACCAGGATGAGATCCGGCGGCACGACACCCGGTGTGAGCACGACGCGATCGGCCATGACACCCCAGGTGATCTCCTTGACGAGGTCGATCGCAGCACCGGCGTCGACAGCGGTGTGAGTGGCGCCGAACGAGGGCGCGATGTCGCGTTTGAATTCGTTCGGGTCAACCGCGACAATGTGTTTCGCGCCCGCAGCCTTGGCCCCTTGGACGGCGTTCATCCCGATCCCGCCGACACCGACGACCACGACGGTGTCGCCGACCTGCGTACCCGCAGCGACCGAACCCGAACCGAAACCTGTTGTCACACCACATGACACCAGGGACGCCGCCTCCAGCGGAATCCAGTCGTTGATCTTCACCAGCGAGCGTTCGGAGGCGACGACGTATTCGGAGAACGTGCCGACCTGCATCATCGCCATGAGATCTTCGTCGCCGAGATGGCGCCTGCGCGTGTGGTCGGTCGTCATCTCCTTGCTGTAGATGTCGGCGCCGACATCGCACAGGTAGGTCTGACCCGTAACGCAGAAACGACAACTTCCGCACGCAGGGAAGAACGAGATCGCCACGTGATCACCGGGTTTGAGCGCCGTCACGCCGTCTCCGACCTCCTCGACGACGCCCGAGCCTTCGTGACCGCCCAGCATGGGAAACCACTCGGGCACCGGCACACCCGCTGCCCGCATCAGCTCTTCCATGTCCTTGCTCGGCACGCTGTCACCGGTGTAGAAGTGCTCGTCGGAGTGGCAGACACCGGCGTAGGCCATCTTGACCAGCACTTCGCCCGCGTGCGGCGGGTCGAGTTCGACTTCGGTGACTTCCCAGTCCACGCCGACTCCGCGGAGGACTGCGGCCTTTGATCTCATGAGGTCTCCTTCAATTCGGCTATGGCGCCGGCCATCCCACGGTCTTGGTTTCGGTGAAGATCTCTAGACCTTCGATTCCGCATTGCCGCCCGATGCCCGACTGCTTGTAGCCTCCGAACGGGGCATCGGCGCCGTACCACAGGCCGCCGTTGATGCCGAGCGTGCCGGTACGGATCCGGCTGGCCACGCCCTTCGCGCGTTCCAGGTCGTCGGCGAACACCACGCCCGAGAGGCCGTAAATCGAGTCGTTGGCAATCCGCACTGCGTCGTCATCGTCGTCGAATCCGATGACCGAGAGCACGGGGCCGAAGATTTCCTCCTGGGCGATCGTCATGGCGTTGTCCACGTCCGCGAACACGGTCGGCTCGACGAAGTAACCCTTGGGAAGGTCTTGGGGCACACCGCCGCCGGTGACGAGTCGCGCACCCTCCTGTTTGCCCTTCTCGATGTACCCGAGCACCCGCTCTTGCTGGCGCCTGGACACCTGCGGGCCCTGCAGCACCGAGGGATCCGTCGGATCGCCGTACTTGTTCTTCTCCATCGCGACCTTGACGATCTCGACGGCGTCCTCGTAACGGGAATTCGGCACCAGGAGGCGGGTGGGCATCGCACAGCCTTGGCCGGCGTGCATGGAGATGAACGCTGACCCACCCACGGCAGTGTCGATGCTGGCCTCGTCGAGAACGAGGTACACCGACTTGCCGCCGAGTTCGAGGAATGTCGGTTTCACGGTCTCTGAAGCCGCCGCCATGATGCGTCGGCCGGTCGCCGTCGAGCCGGTGAACGCCACCATATCGACCAACGGCGACGTGGAGAGGACCTCGCCGACAAGGTGGTCAGACGATGTGACGATGTTGACGACGCCCGGCGGGATATCGGTCTGCTCGGCGATGATCCGTCCGATCCGGGTGGCGTTCCACGGCGTATCCGGAGCGGGCTTGAGGACTACGGTGTTACCCATCGCCAGGATAGGGCCGAGCTTGTTGAGGATGATTTCGAGCGGAAAGTTCCAGGGCGTGACGACGCCGACGACGCCGATCGGTTCCTTCCAGACTTCACGTGCTGCCGGTGTGCCCATTCCGAACGCGTCCTTGTCCGGAAGTGTTCGTTTCCAGGGGAACTGGCTGATCATGTCGGCGGGCCAGCTGAGCGCCTCTTTGAGCGGTACGTCGAGCTGCGGTCCGAAGGTGCTGAGCAACGGGCAGCCGACCTCGGCGATCAATTCGCCACGCAGTTCCTCGCACTCGGCCTCCAGCGCCGCCTGGAGTTGACGCAGAGCGGCCGCACGGGCCTCGCCGTCACGCGACCACTCGGTGTTGTCGAAGGCGTGCCGCGCGGCGGCCACCGCGCGTTCCATGTCGGCGCGGGTGCCGTCGGCCGCGCCGCCGAGCACTTCTTCCGTCGCCGGGTTGATGTTGTCGAATTGGCGGCCGGTTTCGGATTCGACGAGCTTGCCGTCGATGAGCATGCGGGATTCGTGTGTCACTTCTCAGATGTCCTTCACCAGTGTCGAAGTTCGGCCACGGCACCGGACGGCCGAGGAGCCAGGGTCAGATAGGGGATGAAGCTGGTGTTGCCGCAACGGAGTACGGAGTGCACGACGGCGACGAGATGGTCGGCCTCCACGAGTCCGCCCTGCATCTCGCCGCGATCCATCCACAACCGGATCGCCTTCTCCAACGCTTCGGGATCCCAGGTCTTGTTGAACTCGGTCTGGGAATCGCCCTCGCCACCGAAGCAGTCGCCGACCGCCAGGCGGGTGAAGCCGATGTTCGGATGTTCGATGCGCCACGCCTCGACGAGTTTGTCCAACGCCGCCTTCGAAACCGCGTATGCGCCGAGCAGTGGCCACGGCGCCGAGTACGAGGCGCTCAGCGAGGACAAGAAGACCGCTGATCCCTTGGCAGCGGCCAGATGAGGTGCGGCGGCGGCGGTGATGAGCGATGCGCCGGTCACGTTGGTGGCGAACAAGTTCGCCCACTGCTCGGCGTCGACATCCGCCAGCGGCGAAAGTAAGCCGACGCCGGTTGTGTATACGAGCGCATCCAGGCCACCGAATGCGTCGACGACCTCCGCGATGGCGTTTTGGCAGGCTGCACCATCGGTGACATCACAAGCAACGGGAAGCGCACCTTCGCCCGCTTCCTTGGCGGCGTTCTCCAGCCGGTCACGTCGGCGGGCCAGAAACGCGACGCGGACGCCTTCCTTGGCGAGGCCCATGCCGATGCACCGGCCCAGCCCCGCCGATGCTCCGACGACGGCAACTCTCAGCGGCGGTGCGTCAGACATCTAATCTCCTTGAACAGAGGGCGAGAGCAACATTATCAGCTGGGTAGAAGCGCCATATTCAGTTAGTGGAAACATGCATTTACATGTGGTCGGGGAGAAGCTCGGTGCAACGCAGAACACTATCGTCGCAGTACTTTTCGTGGCTCGACCGCGAAGCTCAGGAGTAGGCGATCCAGGACCCTGGCCGCTCTCTCCCGCGCCTTGGCGGGCTTGTCGGCATGCGCGACGAGCAGGGCGGCCTCCTCGACGGCGGCCACCAGGAGGTGGGTCAGCTCGCCGACCGGATGGTCGTCGATGATGCCCTCGGCGATGGCCTTGGCCACCATCTCGTTGATCAGGGCGATGCTGTTGCTTTCCTCGATGGCGCGCAGCGTCTGCCACCCCAGGACCACCGGGCCGTCGATCAGCATCACCCGTTGCACCTCGGGTTCCAACGCCGACTCGAGGAATCCACGCATCCCGACCGAGAGGACCTCCCATGCATCGGCACCCTGCGGGGGTGAGGCGAGTGAACGCAGCGTCAAGTCGCGCTCGACCTCTTCGAATACCGCACGGAACAATTCGGCCTTGTCCTTGAAGTGGTGGTAGAAGGCGCCTCGCGTGCCCACCCCGGATCTCGTCACCAAATCCGAGATGCTGGTGTCGAAGTATCCCTTTTCGACGAAGAGTGCGCGGCCGGCGTCGACGAGGTCGCGTCGGGTTTGATCGCCACGCGCCCGGCGCTCGACATCGGTGCCACCACGCTTGGCCATCCGAGCATCGTAGCAACATTCATGCTGAAGGTTGCAGGTCGTCAGCGCACGATCCCGATCACAGGCATGAGCCCGAGTTCGTTGTGGGATTTGAACCCGGGCGGCGCGTCACAGATCGCGGGAATCGAGTTCACCGGCTCCATGGCCGTCCACGCATATCCGACGTAGCCGGGCTTGGCGGTGTCACGAGCGCGCTGGTCGCCGCGAAGGATCAACTCGGTGCCGGGGTCGCCTTCGACCACGATCCGGTAGTGGTAGTAAGGCTCCCAGTCGGGCTTGGGCTCGATGGCGTCGTGGTCGGTGAACGCGTACAGCTCGTGCAGTGTGATGAACGGTCTTCCGTCCACCCACGCCGTCCACAGGTGATGTTGGGACGCGACGGTCCCTGGTTTGACCACCCCTTTCAGCCCGGGCATGTCCATATCGGCCGAGCCCTCGTACGGGATGTCGCGGGTGGCGAGGCCCAGTTCGACGTCGGTGGTGAACTTGTCGACGGTCTTGCCGAGCCCTTCGACCACCATCGTCAGTGACTGCGCGAACAGCGACCACGCATCCGCGAACAGATTGCCCTTGGCGAACTCGTCCGGTGTCTTGCCGAATCCCATCTCGTCGAGGTACTTCAAGGTGTCCTTGTTGAAATTCACCGCTTCGTAGATGTGAATGTGGTCGGTCTTGCCGACGATGCGGGCCAGGGTGAGTACCAACAGGTCGGCGGCGTAGCCGGGATGGATCCCGCCGCCGTGAAACGACGTCTGACCCTCGTGGCAGGCGGCTTCGATCTTGTCGATGTCTGCGCCGTTGGTCTCGGTTCGGTGCCACCACGCGCCGCCCGAGGCGACGACGCTCTTGCCGCCGCGTAGCAGTCGGCAGATCTCGTCGACGTCCGACCACAGCGGTGCGTAGAAGACGCAGTCGGCGTCGAGCGACTCCAGCGCACCCTTGTCGGTGGTGGCCGCCACGCCGATGGGCGCGACCCCGACGAGTTCACCAGCGTCCCTGCCGACCTTCTCGGGACGGTTGCACAGCACACCGACGACGTCGAATGTCGGATTGTGGGCCATATGACGCAACGCGAGCGTCCCGACATTGCCCATACCCCACTGAATGACGCGGTACTTCCTGTTGGTGGTCGTGTCGACAGACATGGCGGCGACGCTACCAACGGCCGGGAATCGGCATATGCGATTTCGTAAACGTTAATTTCCGCTACATCGGAGACAACCTTCATGTTGTATGTTGCCCGTATGGCAGACGACGAGGTTCGCGCGTACGGCTCGGTGGCACCGCTCAAAGTCGGCTTGCTCAACGACTATCCGACCAGGGCCGGAACGGACAACGACACCCTGGACAGCCTGCGGCTGGTGTTCGACGAGGCCGTCGCCTCGGGTCTCGTCGACCGCCCGATCGAGCTGATCGAGCGCAACGTGATCGGGCTGCCGAACGGCACGTACCAGGCCGTGGAGCAGGGCTACGACGAGTTGGTGGCCGACGGGTGCCTGGCGATCTTCGGACCGTACGTCTCCGACAATGCGGTCCCGCTTGCCTCGCACGCCAATCGAGTGGCGAAGGTCCCCAACATCATCCTGTCGGGGTCCGAGGGCGCACTGAGTGAATGGACGTTCGCACTCAACAACGGGTCGATGCCAGAAGAGCCGGTGATGCTGGCGGCCGTGATGCTCGGCGACGGGCGGACCCGAATCGCGATCGCCTATGAAGCGTCGCTGATCGGCAAGGAATACCTTGCATTCGCGGAGAAGGCTTACGCGGCCGCGGGTTTGAAAGTCGTTACGACTGTTGCTATTCCGCAGGTCGAAGCCGACAAGGCCGTCGCGGTGAAAGAACTCCGGGCGGCCGACCCCGATGCTCTCGTGCACGTTGGCTTCGGCCACGGCCTGTGGGGGTTCTCCGACGCGTTGCTCGCCGCCGACTGGGATCCGCCGCGTTATACGACCACCGCCTTCGAGATGGCGCACATCAACGACGAGTGGAGGCACCATCTGCGCGGCTGGATCGGCCTCGACAGCTATGACGAGCGCAACGCGGTCGGGCAGGCATTTCTCGACCGGTTCGAGGCGAGGTACGGTCGCCGGCCGGCGCATTCGATGCCTGGACTCGCCCACGACGTCGCGACGGTGATCGTGCGCGGTCTTGCGGCCGCCCGACCGCTGACCGGTGAGGGGGTCAAGGACGGCATCGAGCAGGTGAAGCTCGTGCCGTCCGCCAGCGGCGCACCCGGCACGTTTTTGCGGTTCGGCCGTTTCATCCGGCAGGGCTGGCTGGGTTCTGACTATCTGATCGCGCGCAGGGTGCTGCCGGATGGCTCGGCACATGTATTCCATTCGGCGCCCAGCGACCACATCGCACGCGCGGTTGGAGTCGAAAGCTCCTAGTGGGCTCGCCCGAGCGAAATCGCGCTTGACGGGTTGATTACACCCACCAGCTGCACGCGATCAACCCGTTAGGGCGCGACACCTAGTCGGATCTCAGCTGGATGGCACCGAACACCGGCGCCGCAACAACACCCGGCGGCGCAGCGAGCACATCGGGTATCGCCCGTATCGCGCCCATCGCGATCATGAGATGACCGGGCTGCGCGTGCGTGCCGTCGGTCGGCTTGTCGTCGAACCCTACGTCGAGCTGCAGTTCGAAGCTGGGCGTGCCCTTGATGACGGCGCGGATCAACGGCGCCTTCTCGCCGGGCGCGAGGGGTCTCAGTCCCCACTGCGGGAGGTCACGCGTCAACACCCATTCCTCGTGGATCGCGAGCAACGGCCGGCCGGACCAGTACCCCACCCACGAGAAGCGTTGTCCAACCACCGTTCCCGCTTCGATTGTGCCGGCGCGAACCTCGATGTCGTGGGGCAGCGTTGTGGCGTCCACGGACACGTCGACGTGTGACAGGGTGATACCCAGGACGTCCGCGGTAGCGTTGAGCGCCTGCCGGTAGGCGAGGTCGAGCTTCTTGATGATCGGCGAGTCGGCGCTGACCTCCTCGGGCGGACGGCCCATACCCATGAGGTCGACGAGCATCGGCCTGCTGTCGACGGCAGACACATCGGTGGCCTCGTACAGGTCGATGCGGTCGATGGTCTTCGACAGCGCCGTCAGAGTGGCGACGAGACGCTCGAACATGAAGCCTGGATTCTCGCCTGCGGCGTGAAACCGGGACCCTCCCTTCCGGCAGGCCTCGACGAACGCGGCCTCGGTCTCGGCTCCGTAAGTAGGCAGATGGTTGTAGGAGGTCGTGGTGATGACACTGGTTCCGGACGCGAGAAGCCGGCAGATGTCTTCGGCATTGGTTTCGACCGCGTGTGCCTTGCTCGCGGCGTGGATGACCACTTCGGGCCGCAGCGCGAGGATCTCCTCCTTGTCCGTGGTGGCCAGTACGCCGGTGGTAGGAGGTAGACCGCACAGGGCCCCCGCATCCTGACCGGCTTTCGCCGGGTCGTAGACAAGGACGCCGACGAGCTGGAAATCGGGATTCTCGATCAATTCCGCCAACGCGGGGGTTCCGACCGCGCCAGTTGCCCACTGCACCACTCGAGTTGCCAATCGAACGCTCCCGGTTGCATTTTCGCGACTTACACGGTTGATGGATTCGATCAACCTACATCATGTAGGTTCTCAACCAACAACCTGTAGGTTGTTCGAGGGGAAGTGGCAGTGAGGAGCCGTGGGATGGCCGAGCCGGCGACCGTAGAAGAACTCGAACAGAGCATCCGGGATGCCCAGGAAAAATTCAACGAGGGGATGGGTGCCGCCGGCGACGCATCGCCCTACCCGATGCTGAAGGAACTCCGCGCGCAGAGTCCGGTGCACGCCGGCTGGCCCGAGATGGGGATGGAGGGCAACCCGGACGACGGCCCGCAGACGTTCACCGCTTACTCGTTCGATGCCGTCAAGGCGATCTTCACCGACAACATCACGTTCAGTACGCGGTGCTATGAGGATGTCGTGCGGCCGCTGCAGGGTCCGACGATCCTGGAGATGCAGGACCCGGAGCACGCCGTCTATCGCAAGCTGCACGAGTTCGCCTTCGCCCGCTCGTCGATGAAGCGGTGGGATTCCGAACTCGTCGGGCCGTTGGTGGACAGCACGATCGCGAAGTTCAAAGGTGACAAGAAGGCCGACTTGGTCGACAAGGTCTTCATGCCGATCCCGGTGCGGGTGATTGCCGCCCTGCTGGGATTGCCCGACTCCGATGTGTTGTGGTTTCACCGTCTTGCCATCGACCTGCTGGGTTTCCGCGGGGACATGGACTGCGCGATGCGCGCGTCGTCGGAGATGAAGGAGTACTTCGTCGGAATTCTCGCTGACCGGCGCAGGGAACCTCAGGACGACATGGTGTCGATCCTGGCCGCCTCGGAGGTCAACGGCGTGAAGATGACCGACGAGCAGATCTACGGATTCATGCGCAACCTGTTACCAGCGGGGGCGGAGACGACGTCGCGTTCTACGGCAAGTTTGGCGATGGCGCTGCTGACACACCCCGACCAGCTCGACGCGGTACGTGCGGACCGCAGCCTGTTGCCGCAGGCGATCGAGGAAGGCATCCGATGGGAGACCCCACTGCTGAACTTCATGCGTGAGGTCACCTGCGACACCGAGATCGGCGGGGTGCAGATCCCCAAGGGTGCGACGATGATGCTCAGCCTGGGCAGTGCCAACCACGACGAAACCCGCTGGGACGACCCGGAGAGGTTCGACATCTTCCGGGAACGTAAACCACACATCGGATTTGCCCACGGTGCTCACGTCTGCCTCGGAATGCACCTGGCACGGCTTGAGACGACGAAGATCTTCAACGCGCTGTTCGACGAATTGCCGGGACTGCGTTTGGATCCGGACGCGCCGCCGCCCTATGTCACCGGAACGATGTTCCGGTCGCCGCCGCGTCTGGACGTGGTGTGGGACTGAAGGAGGATTGGTCATGACGCGGGTGATCCAGTGGGCCACCGGTATCACCGGGATGATGTCGCTTCGCCACGTGATCGGCCGCCCGGATCTCGACCTCATCGCGGTGCGGGTCTATGACCCCGGGAAAGCGGGGGTCGACGCTGGCACGTTGTGCGGGACTGCGGAGACGGGGGTGCTCACCACCGACGATCGCGGCGCGGTCATCGAGTCCGACGCCGACATCGTGCTGTACATGGGCAAAGTGGAAACCGACACCGAAGGCTGCTTCGCCGATGTGTGCGACTTGCTGGCGTCCGGTAAGAACGTGGTGGCCACCGGCAGCCGATTCATCCATCCGCGCTCACTGCACGAGTCGCTGGCCGATGGGATCGAGACTGCCTGTCGCACAGGTCGTTCCTCGTTCCTGGGTCTAGGTTTGTATCCCGGCTTCTTCGGAGAGTCGCTTGGTCCCGTGCTCTCCCGCCTGACGCAGAAGACGGACCACATCAGCGTGCGCGAGGTGCTCAATTACTCGACATATGCCAGCCACGATCTGATCTTCAACGCGATGGGCTTCGGTCATGCGCCAGAGGACACCACGCCGCTGCTCACCAACACCGACTATGCGGCCAGCGCGTGGATCGGGAGCGCGACCGTGCTCGCGCAATCGCTGGGCCTCCAGATCCAGTCGGTCGAGGGCTTCCGCGAGGTGGCGACGACGCCGCGGGCCTTGACGGTCGCCGCGGGCGAGATCCCGGCCGGCACCGTCGGCGCCATGCGTTTCGGTGTCACCGTCGACTGCGGTGAGACGACCATGTCCGTCGAGCATCTCACCCGGATGGCCGATGATCTGGCGCCGGACTGGCCGACGGAAATCGGCTATGAGATCACCTTCGAGGGGGAGCCGAACATGCGGGTACACCTGGTGATCGGTTCGCACGACGAGGATCACGCCGAGCAGGGATGCCTGGCGACGGCGATGCACGCGATCAATGCGATACCCGCGGTGCTCGCCGCCGAACCCGGTCTGTACGACGTGTCCTCGATCTCACCATTCGTCGCGCACTGGACCAATCGGTAGACAAGCATGGTCGCTGTCGCGTCGGTAGTCGTGAACAACATCACGGCTGTGGGGGCGGGACCGCCAGGTATCGTCCTGACGCTTGACCTACCGCATCCGAGTGGGAGATGACTGTACGGACCATGACCACGGTCTCATTCGCCGATCGCGTCGTCCTCGTCACGGGAGGAGGACGCGGACTCGGTGCGGCGTACTGTCGCGAGGTCGCCCGGCGCGGCGCCGCTGTCGTGGTGGCCGACAACGGCTGCGACGTGGACGGCAATGGTTCCGATCCGACGCCTGCCAATGATGTGGTTGCCGAGATCGTCGCCGACGGTGGGCGGGCAGTGGCGTGTGTCGAGGATGTCAGCACCGAAAAGGGCGGGCAGATGGCCGTCGAATTGGCCGAAGGTGAATTCGGCAGGCTCGACGCGATCGTCGCCAACTCGGGCAACGTGTTCAACGCCCCGGTCGATGACTGGCCGACGGAACGCTTCGAATCTCTCCTGCGGCATCATCTTCTCGGCGCGTTCCACGTTGTTCGTCCGGGATTCGAGGTGATGAAGCGCGCCCGCTACGGTCGAATCGTCCTGGTGGCGTCCGCGGCGGGAATCTTCGGTCAGCACGGCATGCTCGGGTACTCGACGGCCAAGACGGGAATGCTCGGGTTGATGAACGTGCTGTCGCTGGAGGGCGCAGACTTCGGCATCGCGACCAATGCGATCATGCCGATGGCTCGTACCCGGATGGCTGACGCGGTCACGGGGGTGGGCGCCGACGACCCCGACGGCAGCGCCTTCCTCGACACGTTGCGGCAGGACCAGGTGGCCCCCGTGGTGGCGTATCTCGCGAGCGAGGCCTGCACGCAGACGCAGACCGTGTTCAGTGCGTTCATGGGTCGCGTTGCAGCGGTTCAGATCGGCATCTCACGCGGTTGGACGTCGCCCGACGGCAGCCTGAGTGCTGAGGACGTGGCCGAGCATCTACCCGAGATCCTCGACACGACAGGTCTTCTCGTGCCTCGAACCCTGTACGACGAGATGGGTTACGTCACATCGCCGGAGAGCCTACCGCCCAAGTGATTTCGGTGCGCGAACGTTCGGTAAGCGAACGTATACGCACCCAAATCACCGGTTGCCGAAGCCGGTATAGCTGCGGATCAAGGGCAGATCCGCCATGGTCGCGAAGCCGGCCGGTGCGTCGCACACCGCAGGAATCGCGTTGACGACCTGCATCGCCACCGTGATCAATCCGGCCTTCACATGCTCTTCGATCGAGGCGTCGCGCGAGAAGCTGGCGAGGGGGAAGAAATGTGTGCGCATCGACGGGTCACCTTCGATTGTCAGCGTCCAGCCGTCCAAGGGCTTGGGCCAGTGCCCGGGATACTCGCCGCCAATGGTCCACAGGGTCTCGAACTCGATCAGCGTCTTGCCGTTGCGATGGCCGCGGAAGTTCCAGCGTTGCCCGGCCGTGCTGCCAGCGCGCACCACGTGGCCGAACATCTCGAAGTCCTTGGTCGCGGGCACGCATTCGAGACTCACCGACACGTCGTCGATTTCGGCGTTCAACGTGTCGGAGATGAACCAGGTCTGCTCGACGAACAGCTTTGTCAGGAAACTGAGGTACCCATTGGCCGACGGCGTCACCTCGTCCGGCGGACGACCGAACCACATGCCGTCGAAGGTGATCTCAGTGCTTTCCCACAGCGTCCAGTCGGCGCGCTCCTGCAGCGTGACCTGGTCGATGGTGCGGCTCATGCCAGAGAGCGCGAGCGGCAGCACACCGGACAGGTTGCCCGGGTTCAAGCCGCTGCCGTGGATGGTGGCGCCACCCTGCTCGCAGGCTTCCTGCAGACGTCGCCGATCCGCCTCCGGAATGCGCCGCGGGTGGAATAGGAACGACGGCGTCGCCACATTCTTTCCGCTCGCGAGCAGGGCGCAGACATCGTCGAGATCGGTGAACGACGGCGCGTAGAGTACGAGATCGGCGTCGAGCGCGAGGATCTCGGCGGTGTCGATCGTCGCAGTGACGCCGATCTGGTCGCGGCCGACGATCCTGCCGATGTCGACACCGTGCTTCGCTTGGGAGTAGACACGCGCACCGACCAGTTGGATGTCGGGGCGGTGATCGAGGATGGTCGTCACCATCTCGGTACCGACTCCACCGGTGGCCCACTGAATGACCCGTATCGGTCGCGTTCTTGTCAACTTCAGCGCTCCCTTCAGTCCAGGCGCAGAGTTTCACAGTATCGATGGTGATAATGTTTGTTCTCACTATTCGCGAAGTGAGGTTCTCGATATGGAAGACGTGCTCGGTTACAAGGGCAAATCGGTCGTCGTGACAGGAGCGGCGTCGGGAATGGGTCAGGCGGCGGCGCAGATTCTCGTCGACCTGGGCGCCCGCGTGACTGCGCTCGACATCAATCCGACCACCGTTGATGTGGACCGCGCCTTGACGATCGACCTGCGCGATCGCGCGAACATCGAAACCGTCGCCGCATCGATCGACGGTCCGGTCGACGGCTTGTTCAGCTGCGCAGGACTTCCCGGCCCGCCGTTCAGCGAGTGGGACACGATTTTGGTGAACTTCGTCGGTGCACGGCATCTGGCCGAGCAGCTGGTGCCGAAGATGGCTGACGGCTCGTCGATCAGCGTGATCTCCTCGTCGGCCGCGATCGGCTGGCAGGACCATATCAAGGTGATCACGGAGCTTCTGGAGACCGACGGCTTCGATGCCGCGGTCGAATGGCTCACCGCCAACGAGAAGAAGTGGTCGTGGAGCGGCTATGCCTATTCGAAGTACATCATCGATGCCTGGGTGGGGTGGTGGTATCCGGAGCTGGGTCGAAAAGGGATTCGGATCAATGCCATCAACCCGGGACCCACTGAGACGGCGATGATGCCCGCGTTTCAGGACCTGATGGGCAAGGAGACGGTCGATCAGGCGATCGGGCCGGTCGGACGCTACTCCACACCGGAGGAACAGGCCTGGCCGCTCGTTTGTCTGGGCAGTCCACGACTGAGCTATGTAGGCGGTGAGGTGCTGTGGACCGACGGCGGGTGGAACGGCGCGATGACCATGGGCCGTCATGAAGCGAAATGGGCGGACACCGCGGCAGGCGAGATGTCCAAGAACGGCTGAGCCCGCCGTTCAAATGAAGTCCGACCCTCCGTCGACGTTCACGGTTGCACCGGTGACGTAACCGTTCCGACGGGACGCGAGATACGCTGTTGCAGAGGCGATTTCCTCGGGCAGCCCGGCACGGCCGATGTCACACGGATGCCCGTAGGTCTGCTCCACCCACTTCATCACGTCGTGTGGATCTGAGGAGTCCAGGCCGTCGGCGGCCAGCGTGTCCTTGAGGATTTCGGTGAAGCTGGCGGTCACGATCGTCCCCGGACACACGCAGTTCACGAGGATGCCCTCGGGACCGAGGCTCTTCGAGAGATTCTTGGTGAGGCTCGACAGCGCGGCTTTCGTCGCGGTATAGGCCACCAGGCGTGCGCTCTGGCGTTGGATCGAGTGCGCGGACAGCGTGACGATGCGAGCCCACTCGGCGGCGCGGAGCATGGGCAGCGCCGCGCGCACCGAACGGACTGCGGACATCGTGCCCAGGTCGAATGCGGCGTGCCAGTCGTCGTCGTCGAGTTCCTCGAACAGGCCGGCACTCGGGCCGATCGTGTGCACCAGAACATTGAGCTGGCCCCACGCATCACTCACCGCGGCATACCCGGCCGCGATCGATTCGGCGTCGGCCATATCGACACTCAGGGTGAGGACCTCTGGAGCGCCTGCGCTTCGAACGCTCTCAGCCGCCGACTCCAGGGCCTGCTGTCCCCGCGCCATGATCGCGACCGATGCACCCTCGGCGCCAAGGGTTTCGGCAATCGCCAGTCCCATGCCCTTACTGCCCCCGGTGACGACAGCTTTGGCGCCCGCAAAGCCCAGATCCATGGTGTGTACTCCTCAGCTCTTCTTGGCGCGAGCGCGCGGCGCGAGATGCACGATATCGCTGACGACCGTCGGGTTAGCCCGCGCGACGGCAATGAAGGACAGCAGGGCGTTCGCGACATCGTCGACCGCAGACATCTCGGCGGGAATCTGACCCTCCTGGGCCCATGTCCGGTACAGGTCCGCCAGCAGATCGCGGTCAGCACCGCGCAGGATCTCGGTACCCTCCGTCGGGCCGACGCTCACCCGGATGACGGGCAGTTCCGGATGCTCGGCACGCCATGACCTCAGGATCTCGTCGAGAGCGGCCTTGCTCGCGTGATACGCGGCGACGCCGGCGCGCGGCCGGCCTACGTCGTGGCTCGATGCGATGAGTGCGACTGCGTCGTCGGCGAGGTGCGGCACGGCTGCGCGCAACAGATGAGAGGCGCCCACAGCGTTGACGGCATAGGTGTGCATCCAAGTGGTGACGTCGGTGTCCTCGATCAACGCGAAGGGCGCAGAGGCGCTGGTGAACACGACCGCGTCGAGACCGCCGAAGAGCGCCGCGACCTCGCCGACGACGCGTTCGATGGCCTGCGGATCAGACACGTCGAGCTCGTGTGCGGAGCCGTCGAGCTGTTCGGCCAGCGTGGTCAGGATGCTCACCCGCCGCGCCGCAAGGGCGACTTTGACCCCCCGAGCATGGGCGGCCAGCGCCAGGGCTTGTCCGATGCCGGACGATGCACCGACGATGAGCATCCGTATTCCCGCGATGTCGGAGTGCGGATCTGTCATACCCTGCGTCCCCTGCCTGATTCCGTTGTTGTCGAGACGGAATCGATGATCGACCTGATGGTGCGGCAGCACCTGCCACATTCCGATCCTGCCCCGCACGCCGCGGACACCTGCTTCGGGGTGCTCGCGCCTGCGACGATCGCGGCCGACACCGTTTCGTTGGTGACACCCTGACACAAACAGACATACATCAGTGCAGGTCCGTTCCGCTGGTCTCGGCGAGACGCATCGCGTTCACGAACCGTCCCACGAATACGGGCGGATAGGCCCCCACACCGGCGGCAGTAAGCCAGGACGCCGCGATCTCCGAGCGATCGACCCATACGAGCGCCTTCTCCGCACTCGCCAGCTGCTGCAGGAACATCACCTCACCTGCGGTGTCGAACGCGCGGTAGACGAGGGTCCTGGAGATCCCGGCGCGGGCGAACTGGGGGAGCGATTCGCGCACCCGGGCCATGAAATCGTCGACGTCGGCGACCGGGGTGACGGCGGCGACGACGATTTCGGTGCCCGGCGCGGGCGCCTCGCCGATGTCGAAGCGTTCGACAGCCTCGCCGGCGAATACGGCGGGGAGGTCGTCGAGACCAACCGCGTCGAACCATTCGAAGAGTTGCGGTGAGCGAAGGAGATCCAGCAGGGGTTGCCGGGTGCGAACGCCGATGACCACCAGCACCCGTCCTGCCTCGACGACCGACTCATAGATGAACGCATAATGCGCGCCGAGGTTCCGCAAGTTTCCCTCGTGATGACTGAGAACTGGCCACACACGTCCGGCATCGCCTACTGCGAACTCGACCGCGAAGACGAAGCTTCGAAGCTCGGTAGCGCCCATGATTGCTGATTCTCGCATGTGAGAATGATGGTTCTCTAGTGGAGGTGGACATGTTGGACTTCAACGGCAAGGTTGTTCTCGTCACCGGCGGTGGCGCGGGAATAGGGCGAGCGACCGTATCGGCGTTCGCAGAACAGGGCGCTAGAGTGATTGCGCTCGAGATCGACGAGACCCGAGCCGACGAACTGCGGACTGCGGGCGTCGACGTTGCGGTGATACACGGCGATGCGACCGACGCCGTCGACGTGTCAGCACTCGCAACAACAATTGGTGAACGATTCGGGCGTCTCGACGTGCTGATCAACAACGTCGGGCATTTCGTGACGCGTCCGACGCGGTTCGAGGAACTGACCGACGACCAGATCGACGACATCTACCGCGTGAACCTCAAGCACATCTTCTCAGTGACGCGGGCTGTGCTACCGCTGCTGCGAGCCGCGGGCGGTGGCGCGAGCATCACGAACATCTCCTCGATCGAGGGGTTTCGCGGTATCCCACACTTCGCGGTCTACGGCGCGTTCAAGGCCGCGATCACCGGTTTCACCATGAGCTTGGCCCTGGAATTGGGGCCGGAAGGCATTCGCGTCAACGCGATCGCGCCAGAGACCACCGATAGCGCTCAGGTGCCGCTGGACCGGATGATCCACCCGTCGCAACGCCACCACATGCCGCGGTGGATTCCGCTGGGGCGCTTCGGCACTCCGGAGGACATCGCAGGTTGCGCGCTGTTCCTTGCCAGTCCGCTGGCCGCGTGGGTCTCGGGAACCGTCGTCCACGCCGATGGTGGCGCCTTGGCTGCCGCCGGCTGGTATCGCGACGACCGTGGTACGTGGACGAACATGCCGGTGATCAAGGGCAACAGTTTGCGGCCGGCCGAGTAGCGGAAAATTATGTTGTGACAGCCGATAACCCCTATTCTCGGTGCGTGACATACAGGGTGAAGGTTGATCCGTACTACGACCCTTTCGACTTCGAGATCGACGACGATCCGTACCCGGTATGGAAGCAGTTGCGTGACGAAGCGCCGCTTTATCACAACGAAAAATACGGGTTCTATGCGCTGAGCAGGCACTCTGATGTTGCCCGTGAGTTGGTGAACTGGCAGGACTATCGCTCCGGTCGGGGCACGGTCATCGAGGTGCTGCTCAACCGCATCGAGGTGCCCCCGGGCATCATCTTGTTCGAGGATCCACCGATCCACGACCTGCACCGACGCCTGTTATCGGGCGTCTTCACGCCGCGGCGCATGGCCGCCATCGAGCCGTTGGCCCGGGAGTTCTGTCGACGATCACTGGAACCGCTGGCCGACGCCGATCGATTCGACTTCATCGCTGATCTTGGTGCGTGGATGCCGATGCGAACCATCGGATACCTGCTGGGCATACCCGAGGACAAACAGGTCGCCATACGGCAGAAAAGCGACAAGTTGCTCGAACTATCCGAAGACGGTCCTGGGGATGTCGCAGCCGACATGCTGACCAATTCGGGGTCGATGCTGGAGGAGTTCATCGACTGGCGCTACGACCATCCCTCCGACGATCTGATGACCGACCTCGTCAACGCGGAGCTCGAGGAGCCGGATGGCACCCGCCGGCGGCTCACCCGCGGCGAGGTTCTGACCTATACAAGCACTGTCGTCGGTGCCGGCAACGAAACCACGACGCGGTTGATCGGATTCGCCGGTCAGTTGCTCTCGGACCATCCCGATCAGCGACGCGCGCTGGCAGCCGATTTCTCCCTGATTCCCAACGCCGTCGAGGAGGTGCTCCGGTTCGAAGCGCCGTCACCGGTGCAAGCGCGGTATGTCGCTCGCGACGTCGAGCACTACGGACAGACAGTCCCTGAAGGGTCGGTGATGCTGTTGCTCAACGGTTCGGCGAACCGCGACGAGCGCCAGTTCCCCGATGCGGACACGTTCGACATCCACCGCAGAGGCGCACACCTGTCGTTCGGGCACGGCATTCACTTCTGTCTAGGCGCCGCCCTGGCAAGGGTGCAAGCAAAGGTCGCACTGGAAGAGGTGCTCACACGATGGCCTGACTGGGAAGTGGATTACACCCGCGCGAAGCGCGCTCACACAACAAGCGTCAGGGGTTGGGCGTCCCTTCCGGTGAGGGTGTGAGATGACGAATACCATTGACTCGACTGCGGATTCAAGCACCGGGGACCGCACCCATTCGCCGTGGCCGGCGCGGATCGGGTGGGGACTGTTTGGCATCGCCTACCTGGTCTTCGCGGTGGTCACCGTAGCGACCATCCAGTCGGGGCTGCACGGTGACCCTGAACGGACCAACCCCAACCCCGGGCCGGCGCCGTACCCGCCGTTTCTCGGGTTCGACAACTGGCCTCTCGCCGTCGCCATCAGCTCGATACCGATGGCGATCGGGCTGATCGCGGCGCTGAGCTGGCTGTCGTGGCGTCAGCGAAAGGTTCACTGGGCAGTCATCATCGCCTTCGCGGGACTCATCACCGGTGCGCTGGACCCGCTCGCCAACTGGGCGACCTTTGCGATCTTCGATCCGCGGATGCTGCACTTCCCACTGTCGTGGCCGTACGTCAACATCTCGCCCAACCTCGAGCCCGCGCTGGCGTTCCTGGGTGGATACGCCGCGTACTACCTGCTCAACGGGCTGGGATTCCTCCAATTACATGACCGGCTTGTCGACCCATTGATGCGGCGTTCGAGTTGGTTCGTCCGTCATCGACTGGTCGCGGTCTTCATCGGCGCGACCATTGTCGCGATCCCGATCAACGGCCTCATCCAGTTCACGTGGATGCGGGCGGGCATCTTCTTCTACACCGAAGCCGTAGGGCCCGTGCTTCAAGTCGGCCACATCCATTTCCCACTGATCATGGCCATTTACGACTCGATCATCTTCGGCATGGTCGCCGTCATGTGTGTCCGCGACGAGCACGGTGATTTGGTGCTGATCAATCGCATCGCACGGTGGCTTCCCGCGCGAGCCGGCCGGCCGAAGGTGACGCTGACTCGCCAGCTGTTGATCTCGGTCACCGTCGGCCTCTTGTCCTTCGCGACGCCCCTTGCCGTGTTGGCGGGCCTGCGCGAAGCCGGTCTTTCGCGGCCGGCCTATGACCAGAACCCGTATCCGAACGTGAAGGTCTATGACCCATACGGCCACCTCGAGAAAGCGGGCAAACCGGGCCCGTTCTTCAAGTAGGAGCTTCACCCATGATCACCTTGTGCCAATTCACGGGCATCCTACAAGCGAAAACCATTGCAAAATACTGGGATTCGTCTGCTGCGAACTCCATCCTCACATCCGCCGAGGCGACAGCGAGCATTTGATGTCCGATGTTCGCACCGTAGTGATCACCGGCGCCTCGCGCGGTCTTGGTCTTGCTTCTGCCGCTGAGCTCTATCG
Source organism: Mycolicibacterium rhodesiae NBB3 (assembly GCF_000230895.2). The sequence goes on along the minus strand of NC_016604.1, from coordinate 6,313,597 downwards.
TCGAGGCTGGCGCGTCGTGGGGGCGATGCGATCGGTCGATCACGGGCTCGATCGGATCCGTGAGTTGACAGGTGTGCGCCGCGACGATCCCCGTCTCCTCGGAGTACACCTCGATCTCGTTGATCCCGAATCGATTTCAGCTGCCGCCACCAGCATCCTTGAGATGGTCGGCGCCCCCGACGCCCTGGTCCACAACGCGGCCGTGGCGAGCGCGGGCTTTGTCGAAGAGACTCCTTCCTCCGAGTGGACTCGGTTGTTCGCGACCAATCTCTTCGGTCCCGCTGCACTGACCAATGCGATTCTGCCCGCGATGCGCGCTGCCGGACACGGCCGCATCGTGGTGGTGTCGAGCACGGTGGCGGTGCGCGGAATGCCGCTGGCCTCCATCTACTCGGCGACGAAGGCCGGCGCGGAACGGTGGGCCGAGTCACTTGCGGGGGAGGTGGCACCGTTCGGCCTCGGCGTGACCATATTGATGGCCGGAACGTATGACACCGAGATCACCGGCGACGAAACACCCGTCTTCCAGCACGTCGACGGTCCATACGGGTTGATGCACCTCAAGATGGAACGACGTGGCCGCATAGCGGTGAAGATGGCGAATCCGCCAGTCCGCTTCGCGCGATCGCTCGCCAGGACACTGGAACGAGATCGCGTACCGATCGCACACCGCGGCGCTGGCATCGACGCCAGGATTTTCCGGACGGTCGGGCGGTTCACACCCACCGCGGTGATTCATCAGCTCGTCAGGGTCGGTCTCGCTCAGCCGCGCTTTGGCGCGCTCCGCGATCACCGGTGACGTTGAACTGTATTGTCGCGACATCGGAAAGGAGTCGCGACCCGTGAGCGCTTCGTCGGATAGCAGGTTGAAGAGACGCAGCAGCGGAGAACAGGTTGCGGCCTACCTGCGAGACGAAATCATGGCGGGTCGGTTGGTTGCCGGCGACAGGATCAACCAAGAAGAGACCGCCGACCTGCTCGGTGTGAGCCGCGTACCGGTCCGTGAGGCACTGGCGATACTCGAGAATGAGGGCCGGATCGAGATCGAGCTGCACCGCGGAGCTTTCGTCCTTCCCATTGACCCGGACTCAGTTCGCGAGAACACGGAGATCTTCGGCCTGATCTATGCGCACGTCGCGCAGAAGGCGGCAGAGCGCCTGACGGACGATCTCGACTCGAAGTTGGCGATGATCAGCGCGGAGCTGGAGACAGCGACGTCCGACGATGAGGTATGGCGGATCGTCGGCGAGTACGTTGACGCCATCATGGAAGTCGGCGTATCGAAACGGATGAACCGCACTTTGCGCAAGATGCGTGTTCTGGTCGAGGTCAGCGATGTCCAGGCAGTTTCTCCAGAGGCCGTGGAAACCACGAAACGCGGCATCCTGAAAACTATTTCACTGATCCGCGCAGGCGACGGCAAGCGCGCGTCGGAGAACCAGATCGAAACGCAGCGGGTGGCGGCCGAGCATCTCGTAGCGGCGCTGAGGTCCCGCCAAGGCTAACCCCTGTCTCCGAGGAGTGGGACCCTGCGCGCGTACTCGCCATTTGACATTTTGGATACAGTCAACAATATTCACTGAGAATAGCCGTTCTCGTGTGGGGCGGCGGAGGGGTCGGAATGCTCCAAGAGTTGGTGCGACTGACGTTCGCGTGGGGAGCGATGGGCGCGATCGTCTGGTTCTGGTATTGGCTGCTCTCCAACATCGGAACCTTTTGATGGCCGCGAAAACACCTATGAGCGAACATGATCGGCGTCGGCGCAGGGCGCTGATCGTGTTCCAGATCTTCGTCTACGGGTGTCTGATCGCCATGTTTCTCATCCAGCTGCAGATGCTTTTCGTGAAGGACTGGTAGGCGCGGCAGATGACGTCGATGACATTGGACCTGCACGAGGACGAGAGTCGCCGAGCCCAAAAGAGCGCCGATCGCTGGCTGATCGTGGGCACAATCCTCATGGGCACTCTGGTGCTCGGACCGTTCGGCCTCCCCGTCTTCTGCCGCGGGATCTATCTACTGCGCAAGGCGCAGTCCGAAGGCCTTTCCGTGCGACCGATGATGGTCACGCTGATCGGCTACGTCATCATCCTCGATGCGGCCATCAACAGCATCGGTTGGGGCTTGGACATTTTCGCCAACCATGCCCTGGTCACCCGCACGATTTTCACCGCGTGGGGCAATCTCATGGACGGCGGCTACTTCTGGCACTACAACGAACTGTGGATCGGTGGTGCGGGTGCGCCGGGCGAGAAAGCCTGGATCATCGTCTGCATCGTCGTCGTCTTCCCGATGCGCATTGCGGCGGCGATCGGCTTTCTGCAGATGAGGCGGTGGGGCCATCAGTGGATGGTTGTGACCTGCTGGTTCGGACTCATCGCGTGGATGGGCTACATCCTCAACATGACCATGTACGCCGATGTGCGTTACGCCGGTGTCGCTTTCCCTGTTCTCGGGTGGTGGCTGTACAACATCTTCTACATCACGCCGTTCCTGGCAATTCCGTACCTGCACACCGTGAACCGTGAAGTCTTCTCGGACTGAGACATCCAAGCCCAGAAAGGGGCGCGCTCATGACCGAAAAATCGACCGAGGCCTCAGCGGACCTGCCTGCGGGCACCAGTCCAGGTTTCGCGCGCATGCACAGGTGGCTGAAGCGTGGACTGTACGTCTGCCTGTTCGGTCTCGTCATCGAAGGTGCGCTGACCGTGCCTGCACTGGCGGTCTGGTATGGCTGGCCCAGCCTGTCGCTCACCGAAATCTGTAGCGAGTTGATGAAAGTTCGCTATTCCGATGACACCCTCGACTGCACTCAGCCCTATCCGCTGTCGGGGCCACCGTTCGGAGGCGCACCCGAAGCCGCCGGACAGCAGACAGCTCAAGACAAGTGGGGAATTCAGCCTGTGCCGCAATATCCACGCGTCGGATTTCGCGAACTAGTACGCATTCACGATGAACGCGAAGCGCGCTGACTTTCTGCGCGAGCAGACGTAAGACTGCTGCTTTCGCGGCGGAGGGGGGCAGGTTTGCGTCTGCTCGCGTGGGCCCAGACTTGCGCTAGCTTCCCGTTACCCCGACGTCGACGGGGATCGCCGCCCCTGTGATGTAGCGGGCCTCGTCGGAGGCCAGCCAGGCGACCGCGTTCGCGATGTCTTCAGGCATCGCGATTGAGTCGGGAATGAGCTGTTTGGCAAAGCCAGGCCGCAGAACCAGGATTGGATTCGGCCGCCTCGGCCATCGCCGCAACCATCCTCTCGCTGCCCATCGGTGTCACCACGGAACCGGGGTGCAGGCTGTTCACCCGAATCTTGTGCTTGCCCAGTTCGGCGGCGAATGCCCGAGCCAGCCCTGTGACGGCGTGTTTACTGGCGGTGTAGGCGATCATGAACGGCTCCATCGTCACACCGGCGGCAGACCCGATGAGAATGATGGACCCCCCGCGACCGCCGTCGATGATGTGCATGGCACCCGCCATCACAGTGTTCCACGTGCCAACGAGGTTGATGTCGATGGTGTCCTGAAAGTCGCGAGACGACACCCGATCCCACGTCGAAGGGACGCAGATTCCCGCGTTCGCGACGATGACGTCGAGCCGCCCCAATTCGGCGACTCCGCTGGCTACGGCCGCGCACATCCCGTCGTGATCCCGAGTGTCGACGATCGCCGTTACGGCGCGTCGACCATTCGCCGCGACAAGGTCAGCAGTCTCGGCTAGGTCCTCTGGTGTCGCCGAGTCGTAGGGCACGCTGGGCGGCAACGGCCCGGCGATATCAATGAGGATCAGGTCGGCTCCGTCGGCGCTGAGTCGCTCGGCGTGCGCGCGGCCCTGGCCCCTGGCTGCCCCGGTGATGAGCGCGACCTTGTCGGTCATGTCTGGCACGTGCGTACGCTACCGCAACTGAGAATAGGCATTTCTGAAATGTGAGAATATCGCTTAGCGAGCAGGTAACGTCGCGCACATGGGTGTTCTTGACGGACAGACTGCTTTCATCCTCGGTGCCTCGGCGGGCATCGCGCAGGCAAGTGCAAAGCTCCTGGCCGCCGACGGTGCCACGTTGTTCTTGCTCGGTAGGTCGACCACCCGCCTGGAAGCGACCCGTGACAGCATCCTCGAAGCTGTCCCCGACGCCGAAATCGTGCTGCACAAGGGCGATCCGGAGGATGAAGCCACCGTCAAAGCCGCGGCGCAGGCCGCCCACGACGTTCACAACCGGCTGAATATCGTCGTTGGCACCGTCGCCTCGGGCGGCACTGGCCCGCTCGTCGAGCAGGATCTGGCCACCTTCACCGACTTCGTGATGGGCAACCTACGGTCGAACTTCCTTGCCTTGCGCTATGCGGCGCCGCTGATGACCGACGGCGGTTCGATTGTTTTCATCTCATCGACGTCGTCGAAGATCCCGATGGAGGGCCTTGGGCACTACTCGGCAGGTAAGGCCGCGCTCGAGATGCTCATTCGGGTCGCCGCCTCGGAGCTGGGGCCGCGTGGGATTCGTGTCAACGCGGTGCGTCCCGGCCTGACCGAGGCGGCCACCACGCAGGGATACATCCACCTCGAGGAGTTGACGAGTAGCTTCCTGGAACGGGTTCCGCTCGGCAGACTCGGTGTGTCCAAGGACATCGCGCCCGGCGTGCGCTACCTGGCCGGCCCGGAATCCAGCTGGATGACCGGGCAGAGCTTCGCCATCGACGGAGGCAATGAGGTCCGCGGCGCGCCGCGCGGACCCATGTTCACGGTCTAGTCAGTGTCGATCGCGTTGCGCGGCGCGGTGATCGGTAGATCCAGCGAGGTCGCGATTCCCGGTGCCGCGTCCACAACGTAGGGAATCGCGTTGACGACGCGCATGGCTGTCGCTTCCATCGCATTGGCATTGGCCGACTCCGCGGTGTCCTCGGTCCCGAGACGAAGGTCGCACTGCATGTGCGGCTCACCCTCGATGATGAGGCGGTAGGTGCCATTGGGCGCCGTCGCCCAGTCAGGTCCCAGATCGGGTGCCATCCGGTTGATGTGCTCGATGGTGATCACCGGCTTACCGTTGACCACCCCGCTCGTCACGGCGCGCACGGCGCCGAGGGTCCCGGCCGGGATGGTGCCGCACGCGACGTGGAGGTCGCGGGGGGTGATCACGCGTTCGTACGATTCGGTGACCTCGTCGAGTTCGACGCCCAGGGCCCTGGCGACCAATCCGATCGGCGGTCCCCACGCGAACTGCTGTGCGCCGTCGAGTTCGAGAAGCGGCGTGTAATCCAGTGGTTCCCCGAAACCCATCGCCGTGACCATGAGGTCCCGGTTGGGATATGCCGAGTAGTCGAAGATCTCCTGGGCGCGGATGGATCGGATCCTGTTGGAGAGTGTCGTAAGCAGTATTGCAAACTGGTCACCGGCGAACCCGGGCTCGATACCCGACGTGTAGATCGTAACCCCGCCCGCCAGTGCGGCCTCGCGCACTTGACTTGCGAGTTCGGGAATCCACCTGTCGGGGAACATCATTCCCGGCGGTATTGGTGGTCACGATGTTGAGTCCGCCGTTGAGTAACCGTACGTAGTCACGCACTGCGGCGGCATCCATCTCGGCGCTCGCCGCGCCGTACACGACGCAGTCGGGCTTCAGCGAGATGATGTCGTCGAGATCGTTGGTCGTGGTGACTCCGATCGGGTCGATCCCGACGACCTCGCCGGCGTCGCGCCCGGTCTTCTCGGGGCTGTGTACCCAGACTCCGACGAGTTCCAGGTGAGGGCGCTTGACGATCGCGCGGATGGCGAGGCTGCTGATCCAACCTGTGGAGATGACGGCGACCTTCAACGGCGCGCTGCTCACGAACTTTGCTCCTTCTGATCAAAGATCGGGGATAGGCAATTCGGAATTCGGTCCCTGCAAACCGCCGTCGACGATGAACGTCGAGTTGGTGGCGTAGCAGTCCTTCGTGCACAGGTACAGCGTCAACCGGCCGAGGTCGGCGACATCGCCGATCCGGTGCAACGGAGTCCGCTCCTTCAGTTTCTCTTCGGAGCCGGGCATCAGGTCGAAGCTCGACTGCAGGCCGGTAGTGAGGAACGCTCCAAGCGCGATCGCGTTGACGCGGATCTTGGGCGCGAGCTCCTGGGCCATGGCACGCGTCAGCGCTTCGAGACCGCCTTTGGCCACCGAATACGGCAACAGTCCGCGGATCCCGAACCGGCCTGCCCCCGAAGAGATGTTGACGATCGAACCCCGCCCCACCTCGAGCATGTGCGGGACGACGAGCTGACTCATGTCAAACGCCGACGTCACGCAGTAGTCGAATGTGCTGCGAAGATTGTCCGAGGTGAGGCTCAGGAACGGCCCGTATGTAGCGAATCCGACGTTGTTGACGAGGATGTCGATGCGGCCGAACTCGTCGACCGCGGTTTGCACGACCCGTTCGCTGTCGTCGCGTCGGAGGGCGTCGGCTGTCAATGCGAGGCCTTTGCCGCCCGCGGACTTGATGTCCTCGATGGTCGATTCGACTTCTGAGGTGGTACGTGCCGTCCCGACCACCGTCGCGCCGGCTTCCGCGAGCACTCTCGCGATGCCCTCACCGACGCCGCGCCCGGCCCCCGTCACGATTGCAACCTGTCCGTCCAGCTGGAACTGTTCTAGCGCCACGCGGCGAATCTACCCGACTGAGAATGAGAGTTTGCACATAATGGAAACCTCACTTCCGTCTAAGGTGCCTCCATGGGCCAACCTCTGCCACTATTGCATCATGTGGTCTTCGCCATCGCACGGGAGCGCCTGGACGGCGCGGCGGAGTTCCTCACCGCGTTGGGGTTTCAATTCCAGTCGTTCGACCACGAGGAGTTGCGATTGGCGATCAGGCTCGATTGGGATCGAGGGTTCGAACTCATATCACCGCTGGAGAATGCACCGACCGAAAAGGGGACCGCGGCCGACTTTCTCGCACGCAACGGCGACGGTCTGTTCTCCGTCGTCGTGCGAACCGCAGATTGTGACGCCGCTGAGCACATCGCTCGGGGCCACGGTGTGAACGCCGACTTCCGACAGCACGTCGAGGGAGACGGATTCGAGGTCACGGAAGTGAAACTGGAGCCGATGTACGGAATCCCCTTGACGCTTCTGAAGACCAACCTCTAGGGACGGTTGGTCAGCAGCTCGCTCAACTGCACGGCCAGGTCCGACTTCTTCACCTTGCCGGTTGCCGTGAAGGGCAGCGCGTCCTTGGTCGTAATCCAGATGAACTTCGGCACCTTGTAGGCCGACAGCCGGCTGCGCACCTGCGCACGCAAGTCATCGCTATCGAGTACCGAGCCACCGCGTGGAACCACAGCGGCGGCCACGACGGTGCCGTTGCTGCCGTCGTCGGCGCCGACGACGTACGCCTCCAGGACGCCGTCACACGCGGTCAATGCGAGTTCGACCTCGGACGGAGTCACATTGGTTCCGCCGCCCGTCTTGATCAGATCGCCGAGACGGCCGGTGAACTTGATCCAGCCATCGTCGTACGCGATGCCGCAGTCGCCGGTTCGGTAGTACCCGTCGGGAGTGAACACATCCTCGCGCTCACGCTTGTACAGCCGCTGCATCAGCGAGTATCCGCGCACCCAGATCTCGCCGTTGGTTCCCACGGGCACGGGCTTACCCGACTCAGGATCGACGAGTAGGTGTGACAGTCCCTCGATAGATCGTCCGCCCGTCTCGGCGCGGTCCAGTGGCTGCGCAGGATACGGATCGACGCCGATGTGGTTGCCGCACAGTTCTGTCATCCCGAGAGCATTCGGCCCCTGCGGCCGGCGCTCAGGCGGCACCATCGCGGGCATGCTGGTGCGCTGAACAGAAGTCAGGTCCCGTTGCGCGAAATCGGGATGCTCGGCAAGTGTCTTGCCTTGCTGCGGCCAGCCCAGTGCAATGGTCGCGCGGTGACTTTCGATGAGCTCCAGCGCATCCGCGGCATCGAAGGCGGGCTGGGTGACGAGTGTCGCGCCGTGGTGAATCACCGCGTGTATGCCCGTGATCAGGCCGCCGACCCAGAAGAACGGCATGGCGGTGAACATCACCGTGTCGTGGGTGACGCCGTAGTCGAACGTGAGGTTGTAGGTATGGCGCACAAGCGTGCCCTGGGTGTGCACGGGCGCCTTGGGATCACCGGTGCTGCCCGATGTGTAGATGATCATCGCGTCGTCCGCCGGTGTCACGCATGATTCGACGGCGATGAGGAAGTCGTCGTCGATGTCGGTCGGATCGTGGTCGCCGAGCGCGGTCGCCCAGGGCCTCTCGCAGGAGCCCCATACCGCGATCATGCGGAGATACGGCGTCTTGCGCAGAAAGATCTGCCCTGCGTCGCATTCATCGGATAGTCCGGGCAACGCCTCCTCGAGCCGTTCGACGAAATCATGGTTGCGAAACGACGACCACGCCAATATCGCTCGCAGATCGGCATGACGCGCCGTCCAGGCTAGCTCCGAGGCTTTGTAGAAGGTGTTCATGGGGACCGCGACGGCACCGATGCGCGTCGTCGCGAACCAGGCGATCGCCCACTCGACGCTGTTGGGCATCAGGATTCCTACGTGGTCGCCTTTGCCGATGCCGGCGGCGAGCAGCGCCCGTGCCAATGTCGCTGAGCGCAGGTCCAGATCGACATAGCTCAGTGCCTGTCCGTCCGCAATGAGGAATGCCTTCTCACCAAAGCGCGCCGCACATGACCTCACCAGTGCAGGGATGGTGGGGGTGATGGTCGGGAAGGGCATTACGTTGGCTTCCTCATCTCGGACGATCGTTGGGCTCCAACAGGATAGTTGCCCTGACCGAAATCGAGAATACCGGTTCTCGCCACAGATCACGGCCAACTATGCTGCAGTCATGGCGGTCACCGACTCGGCTGAAGCGGCGCGACTGGACCGGATCGAATCCAGTTTGGCGATCAGTCAGCTCCCCAGCCGCTACGCGATGGCGCTGGACACGCGCGATCTCGATTCGCTGGTGGCGGTGTTCGTACCTGACGTGGACGCCGGCGCAGAGGGGGTCGGACGGGACGCGCTGAAGCGCTGGTACAACTGCGTTTTGCGGCGGTTCTATCGGAGCATCCACCTTGTTTGTGGACACCGGTTCGACTTCGTCGACGACGACAATGCGACCGGATCGGTCTACTGCCGTGCCGAGCATGAGGACGGCGATGGTTGGTACGTGATCACCATGCGTTACGACGACGTCTACGCGCGCCGTGACGGCGAATGGTGCTTCGTGCAGCGGCGCGAACATCCGTGGTATTCCGTCGACGTGACCGAGCGGCCGGGGCCCGATTTCGTCAGATGGCCGCCGGACGTGACGCTTCGGGCCGCCATGCCGCAGCGAATGCCGACCTGGAAGGCCTTTTGGGACGCCGGCGATCCGGATCTGCCGGCGCGGCTGTCGAGGATGCCATGACCTCGAGCTGCAGTTTACAAAGCCTCTCGAAAATGCAATTCTCATTATTGAAAAGCACCATTACCGCAGCTAGGGAGGAACGTCATTTCCGACGACAAGGTACTCAGTGGAGTGCGCGTGCTGGAAGTCGCCGCCTGGACGTTCGTTCCCTCGGCCGGGGCAGTGTTGGCGGAGTGGGGCGCGGAGGTCATCAAGGTCGAGCCGCGAAACGGGGGTGACCCGCAGCGCGGCCTCGTCACCATGGGGATCGTCGATGAAGGGGGAGGCTCGGTCAACTACATGATCGAGATTCCCAACCGGGGAAAAAAGTCTATCGGTGTCGACCTGAGCACGCCGGGGGGCCAGGAAGTGGTCCGCGAGTTGGCCAAGAACTGCGACGTCTTCTTGACCAGTTACCTTCCTGAGCGACGCAAGAAGTTCGGCATCGATGTCGAGGACATCCGTGCGGTAAACCCGAGCATCGTGTACGTGCGCGGCTCCGGTCACGGGCCCAAAGGTCCTGATGCGGACAAGCCGGGATACGACGGCGTGTCCTACTGGGCGCGCGGCGGAATTGCGACGGTCCTGACGGAGGGAGCCGATGAGTTGGTGCGGTCCCGGCCGGCGTTCGGTGACCTCCTCGGCGGCATGACGATCGCGGGCGGTATCGCCGGTGCGCTGTACAAGAAGGCGACGACCGGCAAGGGTTCGATCGTCGACGTGTCGTTGCTCGGACTGGCGGCGTGGAACCTCAGCCCGGATGTCGCGGTCAGCCAAATCCACGGTGGCAGTGCGATACCGAAGTTCGGGCATGCCGATGCGCCGAATCCCTTGGTGGGAACGTATCGCACATCCGACGGCCGGTACGTCCAGTTGATGATGCTCCAACTCGACAAGTTCTACGCCGAGGCGATGCGGGTCATAGGGCTTCCCGAACTCGTCGACGATCCGCGATTCGCAGATCCAGCCTCCAGATTCGCGAACCGGGTGGAGCTCATCGCCCTGCTCGACGGTGCGTTCGCCAAGCACACGTTGGCCGAATGGCGTTCGACGCTGGCACCGCTTTCGGGGGCTTGGGGCATAGTTCAGACACCTGGCGAGCTTTGTCAGGATCCGGCTGTGACCGCAAACGGATATGTTGCGCATACCGAAACCGTCAATGGCGTGCCATTCTCACTGCCGACCAACCCGGTTCAGTTCGATGAGCAATCCGTGGTTCCGACCGGCGCGCCAGAGCACGGTCAGCACACTGAAGAAGTGTTGATGAACGCCGGTATCGACTGGGACACGATCGAGGAATACAAGAAGTCCGGAGCGATTTTGTGAATGCGAAGACATCCGAGGTCGCCGGCGGTCCGATTGAGTTCGATCCTTTCTCCCAGGACTTCTTCGACGGGGCTTACGACACCTACCGAAGACTGCGCGACGAGGCGCCGGTCTACTACAACGCGAAGTGGGACTTCTGGGCGTTGACGCGGTACAACGACGTCGCGCCGGGAACGAAAGATCACGAAACCTACTCGTCGGCCAAGGGCGCGACTCTGGACATGGTCAAGGCGCACGACGATGCGATTCCGGTGCCCAAGGTGATCATTTCAATGGATCCACCCGAGCACGAGAAGATGCGCAAGCTCGTGAGCAAAGTATTCACCCCTCGCGCCATTGCCGCCTTGGAGGACATGGTCCGCGAAAAGGTCTATGACTGCATTGACGCACTGGACTCTTCGGAATTCGATGTCGTCGCGGACTTCTCGGCGTTGTTCCCCAACGAGGTCATCACCACCATGCTCGGCGTGCCCAAGGAGGACCGCGAGCAGATCAGGCTGTGGCTTGATCTGTTGCTGGAACGCCGCCCCGGCGAGATCGCCACCACCAAGGCGGGATACGAGGCATCGATGAATACGGGCCTCTACTATTACGACCTCGTTCAGAAGCGGCGGGCGCGGCGCGAGGACGACATGATCAGCCGGCTGATCGACACCGAGATCGAGCGCGACGGCGTCATCGAGAAGCTCAGCGATGTCGACATCACTGGATTCGCGACGATGCTGGGAGGTGCCGGCGCGGAGACGGTGACAAAGCTGGTGGGAAACGCGATGGTGGCCTTCGCCGACTTCCCCGATCAGTGGCAGAAGTTGCGTGAGGACCGCAGCAAGATCCCCGCCGCTGTCGAGGAGCTCCTGCGTTACGAGGCGCCGTCGCAGTACCAGATCCGGACCGCGACACGCGATGTGGCGTACTACGGCACGACGATTCCCAAAGGCGCCGCTGTGCTGCTCGTCACCGGTTCCGCAACGCGCGACGAGCGCATGTTCGACGATCCCGACCGGCTCGACATCGACCGCGAGCGAAGAATGGGATTCAATCTGGCGTTGGGATACGGCGTGCACAGCTGCCTGGGTGCGGCGCTGGCGCGGATGGAGAGCCGCATTGCTCTCGAGGCGCTGTTGGATCTCATTCCGGAGTACGAGGTCGACCGCGGCGGACTGCGGCGCGTGGCGATGGCGAATGTCAGTGGCTGGTCGAACGTTCCGGTGCGGAAGGTCGGCTAATTCGGCAGGCCGCCGCTGAATGACTCGACGTATGTCACAGGCGGTGGCAGTCCCGCGGCGTGCATGGCGTGCGGCTTGAACGCGCGTGCGGCGGTACTCAGCCGATGTTCGCTACCGGCCTTGGCGTTGATACCCGAGATGCTTCCGCCCCAGACTGCGATCTCGCTGACGTGTCGCCTCAGGGATGTCGCAACGAGGCGCTGCACTCCGCGATGTCGCTCATGCATCACCGCCGACAGGAGGATCGCATCCGGCCAGTTCGACTCGAACTCAAAGACTTCCGGAAGTTCAACGCTTCTCGCACCGAGAATCTGTAGGGCACGACCATCGCCGGGTGACTCGAGGTAGATGTCGACTTTCCATCCGGCGCGAATCGCATCGAAGATCAGTCCCCCGGCAGCGGAAACCGAATCGGCGGTATCGACTGCGACGACGACCAGTTTGGCCGGAGTTGCCCGGCCCCGGATGGCTGGCCGATCGCGTAGCTTCTCGTTATCCCTGTCACCTTCGACGGATGTGGCTGGCGTCACTGGATATCATCACTTTCGATTATGAGAACACTCATTATCACACAGCGTGCGGGGATGGGGCACCATTTGATTCCAGACTGTCAGCGCCTGCGCGACCGATCCCCGTTGAAGCCGTTGACGACGTAGGGGCGTACGAAAGCCGCCACCGCCTCGTCATCGCGCATATCGATGGTCGGGGATGGGGTAGTGAACAGCGAGAACAGCATTCGCGCAAACCATTCGCTCGCTGACGCGACATCGAGGTCGCTGCGCACTTCACCGGTCAGTCGGGCCGCCGACACATATGGAGCGAGGAACTCGGCGCACTCCTTGAGGAGGGTGGCCGCGTTCTTCGTCATCATCAGGTTGACTTCTTCTTCGTCGAAGTACACCTCGGGCTCGACGACCCGGCGTGCCTGTGCGACGAAGACGGCGGCGCGCACCAGCCGGCCCTCGAGGGTGCTACCGCCGTGGCGGTCGATCGCCGTGGCCATATTGCGGTAGAAGCGTTGTGAGGCCGCCTCTGCGCAGGCCTCGACAATCGTTTCCTTGTCCCGGAAGTACTCGTAGAAGGTGCTGCGGGAGACCTCGGCGGCCTTGGCTATATCGACGATGGTCGTCTTACGCAGGCCCTGAGTCCTGAAGCAGGCGAATGCAGCCGAGATGATGGCATCCCTGGTGTCGGTCGCCTGCACGAACCCGGCCTGCGTCATCTCAGAACTCACCGCTCGACATTAGCTGCTCAGCGGTCCGGGGCCAGGATGAGTCCGCTGGTGGGGACGCCTGTACCGGATGTGACGAGGACGTGCTCGACCTTATCGACCTGGTTGTGTGACGTGCCCCTGACCTGGCGCACTCCCTCGGTGATGCCGTTCATGCCATGGATGTACGCCTCGCCCAACAAGCCGCCGTTCGTGTTGATCGGTAGTCGCCCGCCGAGCGAAAACTCCTCGACCGATACGAAGTCCTTGGCCTCGCCGCGCCCACAGAAGCCGAGCTCTTCGAGCTGCGTGAAGACGAACGGCGTGAAGTGGTCGTAGAGAAACGCCGTCGAGATATCGTCGGGCTTGAGCCCGGAGTTGCCCCACAGCTTGTTGCCCACCACACCCATCTCGGGCAGGCCGGTGATGTCGTCGCGGTAATAACTGGTCATGACTTCACCGTCGAAGGCAGCACCCTGGGCCGCAGCGGTGATCACCGCCGGAGGCTTGGCCAGATCGCGGGCGCGCTCGACACTGGTCACCACCATTGCCACGCCTCCGTCACTCTCCTGGCAACAGTCGAGCAGACGCAGCACGGGGTCGATGATCCAACGCGACTCCTGGTGCTGCTCAATGGTGATCGGCTTCCCGTAGAACCAGGCGTCAGGGTTCGTTGCGGCGTGCTTCCGGTCGATGACGGAGATCTTGCCGAAGTCGGCATTGGTGACTCCGTAGGTCGACATGTAGCGCTGTGCGTGCAGTGCCACCCAGGCTGCGGGCGTCATGAATCCGAATGGTGCGTAGGGAGCCATCCACAGCGGGGTCACACCGGGTTGGCGGCCCGCGCCGCCGAATCGAAACCCGGAGCGCTCGTTGAATGCCCGGTAGCACACCACCGCTTCGGCGGCACCGGTCGCGACCGCCATGGCAGCCTGCATCACGGTGCCCGCGGCGGCTCCGCCACCGTGCGGCACCCTGGTGAAGAACGTGAGGTTCTCGATCCCGACGTTGCGGGCGACCTCGATTTCCTCGTTCTCGTCGACGGTGAAGGTCACCATGCCGTCGATGTCGCCGGGGCGCAGGCCGGCGTCGTCGATCGCCGCTTTGACCGCCTCGCAGGCCAACTGCATCTCGGTGCGACCCGACTCCTTCGAGAATTCGGTCTGCCCGATGCCGGCAAGCGCTGCCTTGCCACCGATGCCGTCGCTCACGCATCCACCCCGTCGAGGAGGCTGAGCACCGCGGTGCCTTTGACGTGATCTCCGAGGCTGTTGGTGCCCTTGAAGGTCACCTCGACGAGGCCCTCACCGTCCGACGTCGACTTGTCGGTGACGCTGCCCTCGAAACGCAGGGGATCGTTCGGATATGCGGGCACCCCAAGGCGAATCGACAGCTTCTTCACCATCGCCTCAGGTCCCGCCCAGTCGTGCAGGAACTTCACGCACAACCCATTGGTGGTCAGGATGTTGAGGAAGATGTCCTTGGAGCCCTGCGAATTGGCGAAGTCGCGGTCGTGGTGCACCGGCATGTAGTCACGGGAGGCAATGGCTCCGGCGACGATCAGTGTCGTCGTGACAGGAACGTCCATCGGCGTGACTTCGTCGCCGACGTTGATGGCGTTGAACGCGAGGGTGGTGGTGCGTCCGATGGTGGCGGTCATTTCGTTCCTTCCGAGTAGGTCTTGCCGAGGCGGGCCAACTGTTGTGACGCCGACCCGAGAGCGAGTTCGATCTGCTTGGCCCACAGGAAGTACCGCGACAGCGGATAGGTCACGTCGATACCCATGCCGCCGTGCACCTGCTGGGCCGACGCGGCGACGCGCGCACCAGCCTCGGCTGCCCAGAACTTGGCTATTCCGGCCTCGCGTTCGACGGGCCTACCTTCGGCGATCAGCCACGCCGCGTGCCACGTCGTCCAGCGGATGGCCTCGACGTCGATGAAGGCGTCCGCGAGCCGCTGCTGAACGGCCTGGAACGATCCGATGGGTCTGCCGAACTGCTCGCGTTCGGTGGTGTAGGAGGCGGCGAGTTTCAAAGCCCGTTCGACGACACCGATCTGGGTGGCGCACAGGCCCACCAGCGCGCGGGAGTACAACGAGCTGACGATGTCCGCACCGGCGTTCTCGGTGAGTCGGTGAGCGACCGCGCCCGACAGTTCGACGTCGGCGTATGGTTCGCCGTTCGTGGTGTTGACCGGCGAGACGGTGACACCGTCCGAAGCCGTCTCGACGACGAACAGACCGGGTCCGTCGTCGGCCTGCGCGGACACCACGAGGGCGGCAGCCAGTTGCGCAGCGGGCACCAAGTCCTTGGCGCCGTCGAGGCGCCACGAATCACCGTCGGCACGCGCGGTGGTGCGCGGTGTGGCGGGATCGGAGTTCCCCGGCTCGGCGAGTGCGGCGGTGAGGATCGTGCTGCCGTCGATGACGCCGGGCAGGAACCGTCTCTGCAGGTCGGAGTCGCCATGCCGCGCAATGGTGTCCGCGCCCAGCACAAGTGTCGCGTAAACCGGTACCGGCGCGACACTGAACCCGACTTCGCTCAGCAGAACAGCCAGCTCGAGGAACCCGCTCCCACTACCGCCCACGGATGCCGGCAATGCGATGCCGAGGAGATCCGAGGCTGCTAGTTCGTTCCACAGCGCGGCGTCGTGACGAACATCGGTGGATTCGAGTTCGGTGAGGTGCTCTGGGGTGGCACGAGCCTCGAACAGCTGACGGGCGACCTTGGCAACCGTCTCTTGCTCTTCGTTGAATGTGAAATCCATTGTGAAATCTCGCCTTCTCGGTCAGCCGACGGGCCGAAACTGGTGCAGCGTCAACTCGTCGCCGCTCGGGAGGGCCTCGAAGGTCTCATAGAACACCTCGACGGGCATTCCAACCTCGATGTCGGCGGGTTCGATCCCGCTCAGGTTCGAGACGATGCGGACGCCCTCGTCGAGCTCGATGAGGGCCACGACATACGGGTATTCGAGAAACGGCAGCGGCGGATACTTCGGCATGACGAAGCTGTACACCGTGCCACGGCCCGTCGACACGACGTAATCCCAGTTCAGCGACTGACACTTGCCGCACATCGGCCGCGGTGGCACTCGCAACGTGTTGCAGTCCGTGCAGCGTTGGATGCGAAGCTCATTCTCCTTCAATCCCGACCAGAAAAATTCCGTGTCGGGACTGACCGAGGGGGCGAGTCTGGTGGCCATCAGTCGCCAGCCGTTCCGGCGGGGGACCCACCTGTCTTGAAACGCAGGGTGCGAAACCACTGTCGTCCGATGACTTCGTCGTTCTGATCGCGATAGGTGGTGACCCACGTGACGAAGAAGCCGTTGCCCATCGCGGTCTTCTTCTCATCCGAGATCGAGTCGAAGACCGTCTCTGCCGTGATCTGGTCGCCGACGCGGGGATAACGTTCGATCTCGAACTCGGAGTTGGTTGCGATGATGCCGGTGTAGCCCGCATCCGAGAGAAACTGCAGTGGATTGGTTTTGATCTCGATCGGCACGCCACCGCGCTCGTGAATGCCCGCGAGTTTCGGTGGAGGCATCGTCCAGCTCTGCAGCATCACGGGAGGGGAGACGAGTCCGCCGTACCGGGAGTTCTCGGCGAACTCCGGATCCAGATAGGCCGGGTTCATGTCATCAAGCGCGTAGGCCCAGTGCCGGATCATCGCGGCATTCACCGGATCGGGGGCGCGAGACGGTTTGCCAACCCCGTCGGTCGGGGTACCGATGAGCGCATCGAGGCGTTCCCGTAGTTCGTCCTTGGCGAGTTCGGTCACTGTCACTGTTCCTTTCAGGAGGCTCGCATGTCACGGGGTGCGCGTGGCATCAAGAGTCCGGCCATGGCGATGATGTCGCGTTGTAGTTCGTTGGCGCCGCCACCGAAGGTGTTGATGACGGCGAGTCGGTACGCGCTTTCCAATTCGCCCTTCAGTGGCGCCGACGCCTCCTTGCGCAGGCCTGCCTGGCCCACCACGTCGAGCAGTTCGCGCGCCACCTGCTGGGTGAGCTCAGTGCCGAAAACCTTTGCGGCTGAAGCCTCACCCATACCGAGCGCGCCGGAACTCATGTTGCTGTTCACTCGCAGATTGAGCAGCCGATACGCGGCAACTTGCGCTTCTACCCGGGCCAGTGCTTGTTGCACCCACGGCTGGTCGATCACCAGGCCGTCGTCGAGCTTGGTGGTCTTGGCCCATTCCAGGGTCTTGTTGAACAGAGGCTCGAGTGCGCCGAGGTTGCCCAACGCGGCGCGTTCCAGATTCAGCTGATTCGTGATCAGCTTCCAACCTTCGTTCTCGCCGAGCACGATCGAGCTCTCGTGCACCCGTACATCGTCATAGAACGTGTAGTACGTCTGTACGCCGGGCATGGTGTTCAGCGGCTTCCATGAGAATCCAGGTGAATCGGTGGGCACCATGAACACCGTGATGCCTTTGTGCTTCTTGGCCTCCGGATCGGTGCGGGCGGCAAGCCAGATGTAGTCAGCGAACTCTGCGCCACTGGTGAACATCTTGGATCCGTTGATCACAAAATGATCCCCGTCGCGCACAGCTGTGGTGCGCAATGACGCCAGGTCGCTACCGGCCCCGGGTTCGGAGTAGCCGATTGCGAACTCGACCTCGCCTTTGAGGATCGCGGGCAGAAACTTCGTCTTCTGCTCTTCGGTTCCGTACTGAATGAGGGTGGGGCCGACGGTGTTCAGCGTGATCATCGGCAACGGCGCATTCACTCGACGCGCCTCCTCGCCGAAGATGTACTGCTCGAGCGCCGTCAGGCCGCTGCCGCCGTACTCGACCGGCCACGCGACACCCAGCAGTCCGGCCTCACCGAGCGCGCGTCGGCACTCGCTCATCGCGTCGCCACCTTCCATGAGCTTGGCCACAGACTTGCGCCTGTCGGGGGTCATCACGGCCTCGAGGCGTTCGCGGTATTCCTTACGCAGCTGCTCTTGCTCGGGGGTGTAGTCGAAGTCCATCAGACACTCGCTTTCAGACGTACGGGCATCTTCTTCACGCCCGGCACCATCGTGGCCCGCAAGCGGGTCACGTCGCCGGTCAGTTCGATCGTGGGGTAGGTGCCCAGCAGTACCTCGAACATGATCCGAGCCTCGAGGCGTGCTAGTTGTGCACCCAGGCAGGCATGCTCACCGGCACCGAAGGCAATGTGCGGGTTTGGGTTTCGGGTGATGTCGAATTCTTCGCTGGTAGGCCCGAAAATCTCTGCGTCGCGATTGGCCGCGCCGTACAGCATCACGATCTTCTCGCCTGCCCTGATCTGCTGACCGCGGATCTCGACGTCCTCGGTGGCCTCGCGCGCCATGTGTGTCACTGGGCTGGTGAAGCGCAGCATTTCTTCGACGGCCAGCGGCAGCAACTCCGGGTTGGCGCGCAGAAGGGCGAACTGGTCTGGGTGATCCAGCAACGCCTGCGTTCCGAGCGCGATGAGATTGCGGGTGGTCTCGTTGCCCGCCACCAGAAGTAAGAAGGAGAAGTTCAGCAGGTCCGCATCAGTGAGTCGCTCACCGTCGACCTCCGCGGCAGCCAGAATGCTCAACAGGTCGTCACCGACGACCTCACCGGAACGCCGTGCTTCGATCAGCTTGGTGAAGTACTCGTATAGCTGGCCGAGGGCAACCACGTTGTCGAGCTCGATATCGGGATCGGCCGTGCCGACCGCGGCGTCGGACCAAGCCCGGAACTGCTCCCAGTCCTCGGGCGGCGCACCGAGCATCTCGGCGATCAGTCGGGTTGGCAGGGGTGCTGCGATCTCCTCGGCGAACTCGTACTCCCGGGACGGATCGACGTCATCGAGGATGCCCTTGACAATCTCTCGTACCTTCGGCTCCAGCAAAGTCACCTGACGGCGAGTGAACCCCGCGTTGATCAGCTTGCGAAGCTGCCGATGCCGGGGCGGATCCGTGAAGATCAGGTTGCCCTCCTGGACCGGCTCTGGCTGGCTCGGATCCGGAATCGTGATGCCCTTTGTCGACGTGAACGTGAGCGGATGACCGGATACGTAGCGGATGTCCTCGTACTTCGTCAGCGCCCAGAAGTTCGTGACGTCGTTCCAAACGATGGGCGTGGTCGTGCGCAGTTCGCGGTACGCGGGGTACGGGTCGCCTGCGTAGAAGTCAGGGGAGTGCAGGGGGAGCGTGCACGTCGGTCTGGAGGTGGAGTCAGTGGGCACCGCGGGCCTTCCTCGACACTTAGGTTAATCGGACAAATACTGCAATTGTGTCCGATAGCTATCTGTCTACCCCACCGGCATCGACCGTGTCAATTATCGTTCACGCAGCTAAAGCAGGGGATACCGTTGACGCCGTCGCCGTGATAGGTGTACACAAGGGAACTATATGTCGGACAATTTGGCATGTCCCGTCGGATGGCCATGCATTTCGACGGACAACAGGGAAGGTCTCGTGAACTGATGGCCGAATCGAGTTTCGTGGACAGCTATGACCTGTACATCGACGGCAGTTGGGTCGAGGCGGACAGCGGACGGTACGACGTCCTGAACCCAGCGACCGAGCAGGTCATCGCCTCGGCGCCCGATGCCGGCGTCACTCAGGTCCAACAGGCCATCGGCGCGGCGCGAAACGCCTTCGAATCGTGGTCCGCCGCCGAAGCCGCGGAACGGTCGCGCTGCCTGCAACAGCTCAGCGACGCGCTGCTGTCCCGGGGCGACGAGATCTATGCGCTCGCTCAGGCCGAGTGGGGCTGCACAGCAAATGAACGGCTGATCCACGTCGACGGGCCGGCATTCATGGTCGGCCACGCGGCAGAGCTGGCGATGGAGCCGGCCGAGACGCCGATGGATGCCTGGGGCGCGGCCGGCACCACCCTGTTGCGCTACGAGCCGCTCGGCGTGGTCGCGGCGATGACACCGTGGAACTTCCCGCACACCCTCAACGTGATGAAGCTGGGCGCGGCGCTCGCTGCCGGAAACACGCTCGTGCTCAAGCCATCGCCGCTCACTCCATTGGCGGGGTTGGCACTTGCGCGGCTGATCGACGACGAGACCGACATCCCGCCCGGCGTCGTCAACGTCGTCACTCCGAGCAGTGTCGAGGCCAGCAGGATCCTGACCCTCGACCCGCGGGTCGACATGGTGAGCTTCACCGGAAGCTCAGTCGTCGGCCGAGACGTGATGGCCGGCGCCGCAACGACTATGAAGCGGATTCTGCTCGAGTGTGGTGGCAAGTCGGCGAGTATCCTGCTCGACGACGTCGATTTGACCGATGATCTCCTTGAACGACTGCTCTTCGAGGGCTGCACCTTGCATGCAGGACAGGCGTGCATTCTCAACAGCCGTCTGTTGGTGGCCGACAAGCTGCACGACGACGTCGTAGACCGCTTGGCGGCGTTGGCCGGTGATATCACAGTCGGAGATCCCTCCGAAGCAGAGGTCGGTATGGGACCGCTGATCAGTCGCGACCATCTCGAGAGGGTCGAGGGTTTCGTCAGACGGGCCGAGGGCGACGGCGCGAAAATCGTCGCCGGAGGCGGGCGTCCGAAGGATCTCGACCGTGGCTTCTACTTCGAACCCACCGTCCTGACCGATGCCACCCCCGAGTCGTACATCGCGCAGGAAGAGGTGTTCGGTCCGGTCCTGACCGTGATGCGTTATCGGACCGACGACGAAGCAGTTGCGATTGCCAACAATTCGGCCTATGGACTCGGTGGCGCGGTATGGGGCAGCGACGTCGAGCGCGCACTTGCTATTGCGCGACGGATCAGGACTGGGCAGATCTCGATCAACGGCACGATTCCCGGTGACGCCCCATTCGGAGGATTCAAGCAGAGCGGGATCGGACGCGAAGGCGGCGTCATGGGGCTGCGGGCATACATGGAGCCGAAGGCGATCGGAGTGCCTGCGTGACCGGAGCGCTGGCAGGGCTGCGAGTCGTCGAACTCGGGACCGATATCACCGCACCGTATTGCACGAAACTGCTCGTCGACCTCGGTGCTGACGTCATCAAGGTCGAGTCACAGTCCGGAGATCCGTTGCGAGGCTGGGGTGCATCCGGTGGGCTGTTCGAATATCTGAACGCCGGCAAGCGCGGCGTGACAGTCGATGTCGATACTGACGGCGATGTGCTCCACAATCTGATAGCCCAGGCCGATGTGCTGGTCGAGAACATGCCACCCGGTGCGTCGCTTCGCTGGGAATGGGGAATCGACCACGACAGCCTGCGACAGCTCAATCCGAACCTTGTCGTCGTCCGCATCTCCGACTATGGACAGGATGGCCCACGGTGCGACCGGCAGTCGACGCCACTGACGGTCCAGGCTGCATCTGGATGGGTGAGCACGCGTGAGCCCGACCGGCCGCCCGTTCAATCCGGCGCGCGTATTCCCGAGTACATCGCCGGCGGCTACGCCGCCCTCGGCGCCCTGACGGCCTTGCAGATCGCCGCAGTCACCGACCGGGTGGTCGAGGTCGACGTCTCGACGTTCGAAGCGTTGTTGTCGACCCTGCCCTACCCGATGCTCATGGCGGCACGCTTGAAAAGCATGGGATTACCACCGAATTCAAAAGCGGGGCCGATGCTGGGCATCGTGCGCGCCGCGGACGGATGGATCGGGATCAACTGTCTGACCGGTCAGCACTGGTTGGATGTCTGCGCGATGGTCGGGCTTCCCGAGTTCGGTGAAAAGCAGCTCGCCATCATGCTGGGCGGCCCTGAACGCGAAGACTTCTTCGCCAAGGCGCAGCCGTTCCTCGACTCGATGACCGTGGCAGACCTCGTGGAGCTGAGTCAGGCGATGCGGATACCCGCGGCGCCCATCAACGACGGCGCAACGATCCTGGAATGCCCGCAGTATCGCGACCGCGGGTTCTTCGTCAACAGTGACGCTGCGGGCACACCCTTCTCGCGACCAGGGGCACCATTCCGGTTCTCCAGGACGCCGGTCGACGGCCCGCGGCCGGCTCCGCGACTGGGTGACAATGCCTCCGTTGACTGGGATACCCGCGCCGAAGTCCCGTCCTCCTCGGTCCTCGGCGACCTCGATGCACCGTTCGCGGGCTTGAAAGTCTTTGACTTGAGTACGTTCTGGTCCGGCGCCTACCTCACAATGTATCTGGCTGCGTTCGGTGCGGACGTGGTCAAGGTCGAATCGATTCAGCGCCCGGACGGACATCGGTATTCGGGTTCGCTACTACGCAGCAGTGATGACTGGTATGAAGTCGGGCCGATGTGGCAGGCGACCAATCTCAACAAGCGCGACATCACCCTCGATCTGACATCGCAGCCCGGCCGCGAACTGGCGCTGCGGCTCGCGGCTGAGGCCGACGTGGTGGTCGAGAACTTCTCACCGCGCGTGGTGGAGCAGTTCGGACTGGATTACGACTCGTTGGTGAAGGTCAATCCAGACGTGATCATGGTGCGCATGCCCGGCCTGGGGCTCGAGGGTCCTTGGCGCGATTACGTCGGGTGGGCACTGAACTTCGAGCAATTGTCGGGGATGTCGGCGGCCACCGGCTACCCCGACGGCCCGCCGTGCAACCTGCAAGGGCCCGCTGATCCGGTCGTCGGTACGCACGCCACCGCCGCGCTCCTCGCCGCGCTCGAGCACAAGCGCAAAACCGGTGAGGGCCAACTCATCGAGGTCGCGCAGATCGAGGTCGGCGCCGTGGTGACGGCCGAACCCGTCATCGAATACTCCTTGACCGGTCGAGTGCCCGAACGAGAGGGCAACCGCCACCGCAGCTACGCGCAGGGGGTCTACCCGGCTGCAGGTGACGACGAGTGGGTGGCCATCTCGGTGCGCGACGACGCCGACTGGGCCGCGGCGCTCGACGTGATAGGCAGACCCGAACTCGCCGACGATCCGCGGTTCAACACCGCAGAGGAACGCTTGGTCAACCATGATGCGTTCGACGAGGTCTTGCGGCAGTGGACGGCCGCGCAGGGTCCGGACGAGGCGGCCGACGCCCTGCGGCGCCGCGGTGTGCCTGCGGAGCGGTTGCTGACCGGCGACCGCATGTACGACGTCGACCAGCTCGAGGCGCGCGGCTTCTACGAAGAGCTCAAGCACCCGCTCTCAGGCCGCCAGAGGTATCCGGGCTGGCCCTTTCGGATCACACCGGGACCGTCGCGGCATCACCACACGCCGTCACCGACGCTGGGGCAGCACAACGACGAGGTCTTGAGAGCAATGGGACTGTCCGACGACGAGATCTCGACGTTGCGTCAAGACCAGGTCATCGGTGAGCGGCTACTCAACTCGTAACTGTCTCAGGCATCGACCATGGCGGCGATGGTGTCCACCACGCATGCCGGACGGTCTGAGCCCTCCACCTCGACGGTGACGCGGACGGTGGCCCGGCCACCCTTGTCGTTGCGTTCGACCTTCACCAACTCTGCACCGGCGCGGATGCGCGAGTCGACGGGGACCGGTGCGGGAAAGCGAAGCTTGTCGACGCCGTAGTTCACTTGCATAGACAGTCCCGTCACCTTGTAGATCTGTTGCACCAGAACGGGAACCAAAGACAATGTCAAGTACCCGTGCGCGATCGTCTTACCGTACGGACCCTGTGCGGCCCGCTCCGCGTCGACATGAATCCACTGATGATCTCCGGTCGCCTCGGCGAAGAGGTCGATCTCGGTCTGCGTGACTTGACGCCATCCGCTGTAGCCGAGGTGCTCACCGACATGTGCTGCGAACCCGTCGATGCCCTCGTAGATCCTCGGAGAGGGCGGCGGCGCCTGCGTCATACGGAGACCTTGGCGAGTCCCAACTGCTTGATCGCGTTGCCGCCCATGATCTTCGCCTTCGCGGTGTCGGACAGGCCTTCCAGCCGGTCGACGAAGCTGAGCGGGTCGCCGATGCCCTCGGGGTGCGGGAAGTCGGAGCCGAACATGACGTGGTCCTCACCCATGATCTCGACGATTCCTTTGACGTCGTCCTCGAGGAACGGGTGGATGTAGACGTTGCGCTTGAAGACCTCGACCGGATGCTCGTCGAACTCCTTGGGCATGGTTCGGTAGGCCTTGTCGAGCAACCGCAGCAGATTTCGCACCCAACCGCTGCCGTTCTCCACCACGAAGACCTTCAGATCGGGGAACCGGGACAGCGCGCCGTGGCAGATCAGGGCGGCCAGCGTGTCCTCCATGGCGCGGAACCCCATCACGACCTCACGCAGGGTGCTCGTCTTGAAGGACAGGTACTCGTCACCGCCCTCCCACTCCATCAGGTGCTTCTGGTATCCGCTGTCCGAGGCGTGGAAGGTCACCGGCATGTTGGCGTCGACCACCTCCTGCCAGAACGGGTCGTACTCCGGCAGGCCCATGGATCGCGATCCGCCGAACCGGCTGGGCACTGGTGCCGGGCGCACCAGGAAGGTCTTCATGCCGCGCTCGAGGCACCAGCGGAACTCCTTGATCGCCTCGTCGACCAGCGGGAGGCATATCACCGGAGTCGCGAAGATGCGGTCCTTGTAGTTGAACGTCCAGTGCTCGTGCATCCACTCGTTCAGCGCGTGGATGATGGCGTGCGTCAGCACAACGTCATCGGTCGTGCGCTCCTCGATGAGGCTTGCAAGGGTGGGGTACATGACGCACTGGTCGATGCCGAGTTCGTCCATCAGTTCCAGGCGGGGCCCGGGCTCCTGGTAGGCGGGGATCACGTTCATGGCCTCGCCGATGAACTCGCGGAAGTTGAGCCCCTCGGGATTGTTGCCCAGGAAGTAGTCCTCGGCACTGCCCGGCCGCGCGACCCGCTCAAACGTCGGGTTGGGAATCATATGGCTGATGTGATCTTTGACGACGAGCTTCGGTCGTCCGTTCACCTCGACGTAGCCGACCTTGCCTTTGTGCTCTTTGGGCAGGTATTTCAGTAACGCGTCCTTGGTCTCGTACATGTGATTGTCGATGTCGAAGACCGGATACGGCAAGGACCGCGGAGACATGAGGGAACCCTCCTCAGAGCAGCGAATATCAGCGTTTACGCCTGATGAGAACAGACATTATCATCATCGTCCGGCAACATCCAGATTGGTCAGGATCCGGCGAGCTCCTGCCATGCCGTCACGACCGCGTCGGTCGTGGTCACCGTGGTCAGCAGGGCCAGAGTGTTGTCGATGACCGACTCCGCGTATTCCCGTGGGAACCCGGCGACCGCGTCACGCGGCAGCACGAATTGATAGCTACGGTTGACTGCGTCCATCACGAAGTTCTGAATTGCGATGTTCACCGAAACGCCCACGCCCACAATGGTCTTGATGTTCAGATTGCGGAGCACAGAGTCGAGATCGGTCCCGGTCATCGGCCCGACACCGTGATACCTCGTGAGCTCGATATCACTCGGCTGCTGATTGAGTTCGGGAAGCACCGACCCTCCGGGACTACCGGGCGTCAAATCGGCCGCGAAGGACCTACCCGCCATGAACAGTCGGGCGTTCGTGTTGGAACCGCGTCCGTCGGGACGCCGATGAATCAGGCAATGGACGACCGCGACACCTGCGCCACGCGCAGCGTCGAGAAGTTTGGAAATGTTCGGGATTGCCTCGCGCTGCGCCTCCTCGGCGAGCATGGGAAGGCCGGCCTGCGGACCGATCACACCGCCCTGACATTCCTGAGTGACGAGGGCGGTCGTCTCCGGGGTGATCAGGTCGAGCAGTTTCGGTTGCGGCATGAGAACAGACGTTATCGTGTGGCGCAGCGCCAATTCCAGAGGAGAACGAAATGCAGGGTTGGGAGATCGACGTCCGCGAACAGGTGCGGCAGACGCTGTCGGACTATACTGCCGCGACCGATCGCTTCGACCTGCACGCACTGGCCGGCTGCTTCGCGCCCGACGGTGTTCTCGAGTTCACCGGTGGCGTTGAACCCTTGAAAGGTCCTGCGGCGATCGAAGCAGGGCTTGGCTCGGCGATGGCCAGGGATCCGGATCCGCACAGGCAGGCACCGACGCATGTGCGCCATCACGTTTCGAGCATCCGGTTCGGATCGGTGAATCGGGACCGGGTGGAGGTCAGCAGCTATTTCGCCGTCCACACCGACGTCGGGCTCGACCACTGGGGGCGATACCGAGACGTGCTCGTCGAAGGCGACGGGCGATGGCTGTTCGCGCATCGCCGAATCACGGTGGACGCGTTCGCAGCAGCCAGTCTCATGCGATGAATTCCTCGGCGAACGTCTGTGCGTGGTCGACGGCCTCCGCCCGGGTGGCTCCCTGCGGGGCGATCGTCAGCCAGGTCACCCCCATGCCTTCGAGCTTCGCGATCGTGGCGTGCCGCTCATCGGTGGACTTGGTCTCGTCGAGCAGGTTGCCCGCCGAGAAGCAGATGTCCAGTGGCTCCGTCCGGCCGACCTCGGCGGCGTACTTTGTGGCCCACGCGATCGCCGATTCCAACTCGTCGAGTGACGAGATCTCGGCTGTCCGCGACGCTGCCGCATAACCGAAGGTGTTGAACGGTGCCCAGCCTTGGGCGCGAGTGATCGCACGACGGACTGCGGGCTTGCTGTTGCCGCCGACCCATACGGGTGGGGGAGCCACAGGTAACGGGAAGAGCCGCACCCCTCGCGCGGAAAATGAGCTGCCCTCGTACGCCACATCATCGCCGGTGAGCACCTTGTCGAGGACGTCCAGTGCCTCGTCGAGTAGAGCTCCGCGACTATCGAAATCGATTCCCAGCGCTTTGAATTCGGGCTTGAGATAACCCGCGGCGGTGCCCAGGATCAGCCTGCCGCCGGAGAGTACGGCGAGACTCTGAATCGACTTTGCGCCGAGGAATGGATTGCGATAGGCGGCGATGTAGACATTGGTCAACAGCTTTACGTCGGTGGTGGCCGCGGCTGCGAACGACAGAGCGACGAACGGGTCGAGAGCATGATGACCGCCGTGGTCCAGCCATTTCGCATCGGGAGCGGGGTGGTCGGTGACGTGTACCGCGCGGAAGCCGCTGGCCTCGGCGGCACGGGCGATCTCTGAGATCGCTTCGGCGGAGACGAACTCCGATACGGCGTCCACTCGCTGAGTGGGTAGTTCTAGGGAGAACGAGATGGTCACGGTAGTCCTTCCAGGTTAGTGACTTGATGATGTGACGAGGCGCGCCAGCCGCTCGGCGTGGAAGTCTGGGCTGCCGAGCATCAGCTGCGTGGCTTTTGCCCGCCTGACATAGAGATGTGCGTCGTGTTCCCAGGTGAAGCCGATTCCGCCGTGGATACGCATGTTGTCCAGGGCGGCGTGCAGAAATGCTTCTGAACAAGCCATTTTCGCCACTGATGCGGCGATGCTGAGATCGTTCCCGTCGGTGGCTTCGGTCGCATGCACGGCAGCCGAACGTGCGCCTTCGACGAGGACAAGCATGTCCGCGCACCGATGCTTGACGGCTTGGAAGCTGCCGATGGCGCGACCGAATTGGATGCGTTCTTTGGCGTAGCCGACAGCCATGTCAAGGCACCGCTGCGCCGCGCCGACCTGCTCGGAGGCCAGCGCTACGGCGGCGAGGTCGAAGGTGCGCGCCAATCCGGTCGCCGCAGCCCCTTCGTCGCCGATGAGCTTCGCCGCGGCCCCGTCGAAGCTGATCCTGGCGAGCTTTCGGGTGCGGTCCAGGGTGGCGAGCGGTTCGCGGGTCATACCGTCGGCGTCAGCGGTCAGCACCAACAACGAGATGCCGGCATCGCTGGTCGCAGCCACCAACACGAGGTCCGCGGTATGACCATCGAGTACCAGCGCTGCGTCCCCGAACACCCGGAAATCCGCGCCGTCGCGCTCTGCCGTGAGCGTCACATTGGCCGGATCCCACGCGTCGAGTCGCCCATTGAGCACGAGCGTCGCAGTCGAAGTCCCGTCTGCGAGGGAGGGCAAGTAATCGGCCATCGCCTGCTGGTCGCCGCTGGTGATGATCGCCGGGATGGCCATTGCCACCGTGGAGAAGAATGGGGAGCACATCAGCGCAGCACCCATCTCCTCGAACACCACGGCCAGTTCGCGGATTCCCGCGCCAGCGCCGCCGCACTCTTCGGGGACAGCGATTCCGTGCAACCCCAGCTGCTCGGCCATCTGGCGCCATACGGCCTCGTCATAACCGCTTTCTGTGGCCATGAGCTCGCGTACCCGGTGACTTGGCGAATTGGCTTTCAGGAACTCCCGTACGGCCACTCGGAGGTCGTCGGCCTCACTTGCCGCCACGCGCACCCTCCTGCCGTTCCGACCCGGGATAGGCATTCCCGGACGAGGATAGTATCTTTTCCTAAATCAGAGAATATGCATTCTCGCATGAAGGAGGAGCGCGGTGACGACGAGACTCGACTACGGGATCTTCGACTGCGACACGCATTGCTATGAAACGCGAGATGCGTTTACCCGCTATCTTCCCAAGGAATTTCAGGATCGGGCGATCACCACGGTGCGCGGAGCAGACGGCGTCGAGGTGATCCTTGCCGGGCGTCGCGTCGCGACATTCAACAGCGAGGGGGGTTTGGGGCTCGACGTCGCGTACCGTCCTGGATCGCTGAAAGAGATGCTCAAGCAGATGGGATCGGGTAACCCCGAGGAATCCTATGAGCCGCAGCCCATGCAACCCGAGTACATCCAGCGCTCGGCGCGCATTGCGGTGATGGAGAAGCAGAACGTCGAGCGGATGGTCATTTATCCAAGCGGGATGGCACTCGCCGCGGAGCACTATGTCGATGACACTGCCGCGCTGTATGCCAACCTCAGGTCCTTCAATCGGTGGTTCGACGAGGAGTGGGGTTTCAATCACGAGGATCGGCTCTACGCCACAGGGCTGCTTTCGCTCCGCGACCTGGACTCCGCTGTCGCCGAAACGGAGGCGCTCATCGCGCAGGGTGCGAAGTTCGTCCTGCTGCCGACAGGGCCGGCTTACGGTCGTTCCCCCGGCGATCCGTACTTCGATCCGATCTACGCTCGTCTCCAGGAGGCCGGCTGCGTGCTGGTGTTCCACATCATGCCGTTCTGGTACTTCGATGCGATTTCACCTGCGTGGGGGCACAGTGCCGATCCGGCGTCATGGCACATGTCGGCGTGGCAGTGGATGAACATTTACGGCCAGCGTCCGATCGAAGACACCCTTTCGGCGCTCATCTTCGACAACTTGTTCGGCCGCTTCCCGGGGCTGAATGTGCTTGTTGCCGAACACGGTGCCGAATGGGTGCCGTTCTTCACCAAGCACATGGACAAGAGTCGGGGCATGGGCCGAAATGGTCCGTGGATCGGCGGGAAACTCACAGAACGGCCCTCGACCATCTTCCGGGAGCACGTTCGGGTGGTGCCGTATCCCGAGGACGACATCCCGGCGATCGTCGCCGCCATGGGTTACGACGACTGTCTCGTGATGGGCTCGGATTATCCCCACGCCGAGGGCCTGGCCGAACCGGCTGACTTCGTCAAGCTGCTCGATCCGCTCGACGACGCCGCCAAGAAGCGGATCATGCGCGACAACGCCGATCACCTGCTGAGCCGGAGCTAACCGCGGTATGGCTGACGAGGACTCGGCGGACGTCGACCTCGATCTCTTGCGGGAATCAGCGCATGAATTCCTGATCGGGCGGGTGGCGCACGACTCCATCAAGGAACTCGCGGCGATGGATTGGACCGGTCTGCTCGTCGCCGAGAATCTTGGCGGCAGCGGATGGCGCCCGGTTGAGGCAACCGTGATTGCCGAGGAACTCGGTCGCGTGCAGAACTCGTCGACGTGGTTCGGTTGTGTGCTGTCTGCGGCAGCGTTCGCGTCGGCACCGGGCGATGTGCGTGACCGGTGGTTGCCCCCGATGCTCGACGGAACCGCGAGTGCCGGCTGCGCGCTGTCCGGTGACACCGTCAGGGTGGCATCCGGCGATGCGATCGAGATCCTGGTCACTCTGGGGCACAACGGCGTCCATCTGTTTGAGCTATCCGACGCGATTGTTCGAAGTCCTGACGACGAGCTGTTGGACGTCAGTCGAGCGGCCTGGCGAGTCGATGTCTCTGCGGCGGACAGCGTACTGATCGGTGGGCCAGAACGAGCAGAGCTCTTGCTCGCGACGGCCAGGGTCCTGCTGAGCGCGGATTCGCTTGGAGCACTGTCGGCCACCTTCGAGCGCCTGGTCTCCTATCTCAAGGAGCGCATCGCCTTCGGGGTGCCGATCGCCAGTTTTCAAGCGGTGCAACACCGCCTGGTGGACCTGCTGGTTTTCGAAGCCAAGGCGCGTGCAGTCATCATGAAGGCCGCCAGAGCTTTGGCCTCCGATGACGTCACCGAGGATGCGATCGCGTTGTCCGCCGCGGCCCACGCGTTCGTCAACGCAAAGGCTACCGCCGCCGTCGATGAGTGCATGCAACTGTCGGGCGGCATCGGATTCACCTGGGAGTACCCCTTGCATCACGAACTCCGCCGGGTGTTCACGAACGCTTATCTGCTCGGAACGGCTCGTGCCAGCCGCACACTGCTCGCTGACAAGGCCGGCTGGTGAACACCCCCGCCGCCAGGCCAAGCGATGCGCAGTTGGCCGAATTCAGGGACCGGGTCAGGGCGCATATCGCCGAGCACGCACCACCATTCGATGCCAGGGAGGGACGGCGGGCGCCCGAAAACGCCGAGCAGGAAACACAATTGCGCAGATGGTTTGCCACCTTGTTCGACGCCGGTTTCGTCGGCGCCGACTGGCCCGTAGAGCACGGTGGACGCGTTGACCACCACCCACTGCACGACCGCATCCTCAGTGAGGAGATCCTGCGCGCCCGTGCTCCGCGTCCGGTCGACCAGGTCAACCTCGCAGCCCATGTGCTGCTGCACTTCGGGTCGGACGCACAGAAGGCGTCGCTTCTTCCCCCGATTCGGCGCAGCGAGCATGTGTGGTGTCAGTTGCTCAGCGAGCCCGACGCCGGTAGCGACATCGCCAATGTCCGGACCAGGGGAGTGCAGCAGGACGACGGAACGTGGGTCATCGACGGTCAGAAGACCTGGATCACCGATGGGCACTGGGCGGATATGGGTCTGGCCCTGGTGAGGACGGATCCCAGTTCGAAACGCCACCACGGCTTGTCCGCCTTCGTCGTCCCGTTGTCGGCGACCGGTGTCGAGGTCCGTCCGATCCGGACGATCAACGAGGCAATCGAGGTGAATGAGGTCTTTCTCGACAGCGTGACACTTCCCGCCGACAGCTTGATTGGTCAGATCGGCCAAGGGTGGTCGATCATCATGGCGGGCTTGGACTTCGAACGATTCGGGATCGGCGGCAACGTGATTCTGCTGGAGCTGCTGATCGATGATCTCGTCGCGGTGGCGCGCCATGCCACCCTCGACGGCAGGCCGGCCTTCGAGCACGAGGACATCCGGCAGAAGGTGGCCGAATTGGCCGTCGAGGTCGAGGTGGCGAAGTCGTTCATCGACGACCACGTCGAACGTCTCATTGCCGGGGCCGAGCAACCCGGCGATGGCTCCATCGCCAAGCTCAGCTTCGCCGAGACTTACCATCGAGTATCGGCGTACGGTGCCGAGCTCGCGCCGATGGTCTGTACCGTGGCAGCCGATCCGAGCGTCGACGAGGCGAAGCAGCGTCTGCGAGAATGCTGGTTGTGGTCGCGTGCGTACACGGTGTCCGGCGGAAGCAATGAAATGATGCGCAACATCCTGGCCAAACGGCGGCTGCTGCTGCCGAGTGGACGATGAGCGCAACATACTGGAGCCTGGTCGAAGAAGCGGCTGCCTCGCATCCCGACCGCATCGTCCTCGTCGATGATTTCGGTCGCAGCCTGACGAACGCGCAGCTGCGCGATGCGGCCGCGAGTACCGCGGCGGCTTTGGCGGAACGCGGAATCGTGGACGGGTCGGTGGTGTCCTGGCAACTGCCGACCACGCTCGAGACGATGGTGGTCATGGTGGCGTTGACGCGCCTCGGCGCCGTGCAGAATCCCATCCTCCCCATCTGGCGGGAGAGCGAAGTCCGTTTCGTGACAGCGCAACTCGGTACCGAGGTGATCATCGTTCCCGGAGTGTGGCGTGGTTTCGATCATGTTGCGCTCGCCGACGAGCTGGCGCGAGATCAGCCGATGACGATCGTCGTGGTGGATCACGGCGCTCCGATCGCGGACGGCCTTCGCCTGCCCGCGGGGGATCCCACGTCGCTACCGGCCCCTCCGACGGAGGCGACGTTGCCGCGGTGGGTCTACTACTCGTCGGGTACCACCGCGGCGCCGAAGGGCGTGCGGCATTGCGACCGTTCTGTGATCGCCGGGTCGGCGGGTGTGGTGGGGATGTTCGGTGCCTCCAACAGTGACGTCAACCCGATCGCGTTCCCGGTGTCGCACATCGGGGGTGCGGCAATGTTGGCGGCCAGCCTGCTCACCGGTATGCGACTGGTGCTGTTCGACGCGTTCGATCCGGTGCTCACACCCAAGGCGATCGCTGGGCACCGGCCCACGATGCTCGGCTCGGCCACCCCGTTCTTCGTCGCCTTCATGGCGGCGCAACGAGAGCACGGCGCCGAACCGCTCTTTCCCGATCTACGCGGTTGTGTCGGGGGCGGCGCGCCGATCACCGCGGAGCTGGGGAGGCAAGTGCGGGAGACACTTTCGGTCGCAGGGGTGGCCAACGCGTGGGGGCTGACCGAATTTCCGGTCGTCACGTCGCCACCGCCGGACGGATCACCCGAGGTGCTCGACCACACGGTGGGCCGCCCGGTGCCGGGAGTGACGGTCCGCGTCGTCGACGACAACGAGCACGAGGTCGGCCAGGGAGAGGAAGGCGAGCTGCGACTCAAGGGGCCGCAGTGCTTTCTGGGCTACGTCGATGAGTCCCTGAACGCCGATGCGTTCGACGCCGACGGATGGTTCCGCAGCGGCGACCGGGGGCGGATCGACGCCGACGGCAATGTCGTCGTGACGGGCCGGATCAAGGACGCCATCATCCGCAACGCGGAGAACATCTCAGCACTCGAGATCGAGGGAGTCTTGGCAACGCATCCCGCGGTCGCAGACGTCGCGGTGATCGGTGTCCCGGATTCGCTTACGGGAGAACGGGTTTGCGCCGTCGTCGTCGCTGAGCCGGAAGCGGACCTCACTTTGCAGCATCTGGCGCAACATTGTCAGGCACACGGTCTGAGCAAGCACAAGTCTCCAGAGCGCCTCGAATTGGTCGATGCGCTTCCGCGAAACCTGACCGGCAAGGTCCTGAAGAACGAGCTGCGTGCACGGTTTCGTCAGCCAACACCCGGACCTTGAAAAAGCGCGCCCCGAAGAAAGAACTGCTCCAGTTCTCTGATGATGATGGCTCCCGCTGGAAGCTGAGCGGCGATCACGAGGTTGTCGTCGGCGACGGTTTCTGCCCACTCGCTTGGCCATCCGCCATCGACGAGGCTGGTATTGAACGCGAGCACCACTTCTTCGCGCGTCATTTCGGTGTCGACGACCATTGCGGTCGTGGTCGCACGATGTGATGCCGCGCCTGCGAAGCCGCGGCCACATCCGCATGGCATAGCGGGGTCCTTCAGGTCTCGGTCGCAGGGTTCCTGTATCCACACCAATTCGCCTTCGACGCAGTGGTGATAGTCCGTCGGCGCGGTGCCCTGTGTCAGGCCGGTGGCAACGAGAATCCTCATTCCGACTCCTCCTCTGCTGCTAGCAAATACCGTTCGGGATGGTGATAGTTGTTGACGCGGCTTTGGCCACTGTCCAAGTGCGGCGGTGGAATCCATTCGGTGGTGCCGTCTCTGCGCTTTCGGGTGCGCCAGCCGCCCTCCATGACCAAGCGATTGTGCGGCCCGCACGCCAGAGTCTCGTCGGTGATGTTGGTCAAGCCGCCCTCCGCCCAGTCGAGTTCGGCATGGTGCACTTGGCACAGATATCCGGGTGCGGTGCATCCGGGCTTGGTGCAGCCGCGGTCTATTGCGTGCAACACAATCCGCTGACCCGCCGACGCCAGCCGCTTGGTGCGTCCCAGATACAGCGGCTCGCGGGTGTGTTTGTCGAACACCGAAAGATAATGATGGGCATGGCTGGCCAGCCGAATCACGTCACGCATCGGTAGGAGGGTGCCTCCGCCGGTTACCGCATTGCCGGTCGCTGATTCGAGCTCTTGCAGTGTGGTCGAGACAATGATGGTCACTGGTAATCCGTTGTGCTGTCCCAGTTCGCCGGAGGCGAGCAACGAGCGGCCCATGGCTTTCAGCGCGTCGTGGTTGCGCTGACCCTGGCTTCGGGTATCCGCGCTTTTCGCTTTCGTCGATGGGTCGCCATCGATACACGGAATGTCATCGTCGGAATTGCACATTCCAGGAGCCGCCAACTTGGCGAACACGGCATCTAACGTGGCGCGCAATTCAGGGTCGAGTAGCCCAGAAATCTTGCTCATCCCGTCGATGCCCTGGTTATGGATAGTGACGTGACGGCGTCTGGCGCGATCGATGTCATTGAATTCCCCGTCCGGATTGACCAGTGCGGCCAGCCGGTCGGCCGCCTTGCGCAATACGTCGGGTGTGTGCTCGGCGGCGACCTGCGCCAAGGTCTCCTCGCAGCCTTCGCGCGTTTGATAATCGACCGCGGCCGGCAGGCTATGGAAGAACTTGCGAATGATGCGAACGTGCTCGCCGCCGAGTTCGCCCGCTGCCTGGCGCTTGGCGACGTTGGGCAACAACGGCTCCAGCGATTCGCCGGTGAGGGTTGTCCGCGGACTTAGATCCTTGGCCTCGTCCAAACGGCGAAGCGCATCGGGCGCACTGATGCGTAATCGTTGTTGCAGTACCTCGCTCCAGTTCTTGGCGCCCAATTCAGCTGGCGCGACGCAGCTGAGCAACCCGTGAATCAGCTTGTGCTCGACTGCTGGCTGGCGGCGACGCATCTCTTCCAGGCGGTGAAGCAGTGTCAGGCGTTCGGGCACGGTCACAGCGTCGTAGCCCAACGCCGCCACTTCGTCGTACGCCGCGTCGAGTTTGTCGTACGCGGCGACAATCGCGTCCCGATCCGATCCCGAACTCATGCTTCGAACATTAGTTCGAACAGCCGACAGAAAACCTCTTACGGGTACTGGAGTGACTAAT
Organism: Mycolicibacterium rhodesiae NBB3; assembly: GCF_000230895.2. Next base: position 6,278,476 of record NC_016604.1, on the reverse strand, counting down.
GAGTCGGAAGTTGTTTTGGCCGACGACGCGACTACGTAGTACTGAGCCGAGCGACTTCGTCGAGGAGTGGCTTCACCGTCCGCGCCACGTCGCGCGCTGTCATTGCCCGCACGGGATGGACGCCGAGGACCAGTTGGATGTGGCCGTTGTTGTCGAGGACCGGTGCGGAAATGGTGGCTACGGGGCGAGGCGCGCGGGGGTCATGGTCCGACGTCAGTGCTGCCGAAGTGAATTCAACCCGCAACTGATCGATGATGGAACGCATGTTGACCGGTAGCGAGTGGTCGGACAGCGATCCGATCGTGTGCGCCGCCTGCGCGAGTGCAGGCGTCATCCAGTCGATGTCATAACCGCGCTCGCGGGTCTGTGCGAGTACGTCGTGCAGTTGGCGGGTCAGTTCGGTGTCATCTGTTGCGGCACGATGAATCCAGGCGTGTTGCGCGTCAGGGGTGTCCCACGCGGCGAACGCAACGCCGAAAGGGGCGGTGTAGGGGATGCGTTCATTCGGGGATGACGAGAGCGCGCCGCCTTTCGGCTGCTCGAAGGCCGTGATGACGAGATCGTTGCCGGTGCGCTCGACGACGGAGGCGGGCAGGTCAATCATGGTGGCGAGGCGGCGCGCCGCTTCATGTGCGAGCTTCGCCAGGGGACGGGCGCTGTCCAGGCGGGCGCCGATGAGTGCCAGTGCCGGGCCGAGGCTGAACGTCTTGTCGACAGGATCTCGCTGGACCCATCCGCGATCGGCCAGCGTCTTGAGGATCGCGTGCGCGGTGGCCTGGGAGAGGTCGAGATCACGTACCACGTCGGAAAACCGCATCGTTCTGTTCTCGGGGTGGCTGAGCAACTCGATGACATCGAGAACACGCTCAGTCGGTGCCGAACCCGCTCCGCGCAACCTTGACTCCTCGGTGGACGGCTTCTACCGTCATTTCAGTAATTCGAGAATAGTATCTCGAATAATAGAGAAATGAGAAGCCGTGCGCGCAGTGGTGTTGAACGGCGGCCGGCTGCAGGTGCGTGAAACCGCCGATCCCGTTCCCGGGCAGGGCGAGTTATTGCTGAAGACGCTCAGCACCGCGATCTGCGCCTCGGACGTGCATTTCATGGACCATCCAGAACTCGCGATCGACGACCCGACGGGACGATCGCTGTATGACGAGCAGCGTGACATCGTCATGGGGCACGAGTTCGTCGGCGAGGTGATCGGCCACGGACCTGGGTGCAGCGATGCCTTCCCGATCGGCTCGCGCGTCACGTCGATGCCGATCCGGCTGGTCGACGGAGGCGCCGGCGGCCTGCGCATCATTGGGCAGCACCCCGAAGCGCAGGGCAGTTTCGGTGAGCTGCTGGTGGTGCCCGAGGCGACGGCGAAGGTCGTCGAGGGACCCGTGTCCAGCGATGCCATCGCCGTCGTCGACGCCTTCGCGGTCGGGGAGTTCTACGTCCGCGCCTCCCGACTCCAACCCGGTGAAGTCCCCATCGTGATCGGAGCCGGCGCGATCGGCCTGTCCGCGGTTGCGGCACTGTCCGCTCGGGGCATCGAGCCGATCATCGTCTCCGATTACAAGGCTGATCGTCGCGAACTGGCCGCGGCGAGCTTTGGCGCCCACGCCTTGGTCGACCCCGCACAGCGCTCGGTGTTCGATGTGTTCCGCGAGGTGCGCGCCGAGCGCCACCTGGGCGGTTCGGCGGTGGTCTTTGAATGCGTTGGCGCGTCAGGCCTTATCGACTCCATCGTCAAAGAGGCGGAGTTCTCCTCCCGCATCTACTGCGCCGGTGGCTGGTACACCGGTGACACCCTCGACATCACCGAGGCCACCCGCAACGGGCTGACGCTCCAGTTCGGAGGCGGACCGATGCCGCAGGACTGGTACGGCGTCCTGGACGCCGTGGTCGAAGGGCGGCTCGACCCGCTGCCGAGCATCGGTCGGATCATCGGGCTGGACGACGTGCCCGAAGCGCTGGACCAGGCCCGTAGGTCCGAGGGCCCCCCTCGGATCGTCATCCATCCGAATGGAGATGTCGCATGACAGACCGCGAGGAATTGGTCGCCCTGACGATCCGCTATGCGACCGCAATCGACAAGCAGCAATATGATTTGCTCTCAACGGTTTTCACCCATGATGCCGAGGTGGACTACGGCGAGGTCGGCCATTGGACCGGCGGCGCTGAGGTGGCCGAATTCATGGCAGCGGTCCACGTCGGAGCCGCCCACACCATGCACCGGATGACCAACCAAGCGATCGAACTCGATGGCGACGCAGCAGAATTGCGAACATACGTCGATGCCTTGATCTTGGCCGAGGACGGCTCGGGCGCCAACCCCGTTGGCTACTACGACGATCACGCCGTGCGCACCGCCGACGGCTGGCGGATTGCGCGCCGCACGTACACCTCGGTGCGACTCGTCGGAGTGTCAGCTCAATGACCGATGACTTCGCGACCAAGTACGGGCCGTGGGCGATCGTCGTTGGTGCGTCCGATGGCGTCGGGGCCCTGTTCGCCGAGCGCATCGCGTCCGAAGGCGTCAACGTGGTGTTGGTCGCGCGTCGTCGACATGTGCTCGAGGACGTAGCCGAGGGCATCCGCGAGCGCACCGAGGCTCAGACCCGGACGCTGCCCGTCGACCTCACCGACGCTGACGCCTCGAAAAAGATCATCGATGCCACAGCTGACATCGATATCGGAATGTTGGTCTATTGCGCAGGCGGCGATCCTAACTACCAACCCTTCCTTTCCAACCCGGTGTCTGCAGCAGAATCCCTACTGCAACGCAACTGTCTGGTGCTGATGCGGCTGTGTCACCACTTCGCCCGTCCCATGGTCGAGCGGGGTCGAGGCGGCATCGTGAACTTTACCTCCGGGGCGGCGTTGGCCGGTGGCCGAAACATGGTGGCTTACGGCGGAACCAAGGCCTTCGACATGGTGTTCACCGAGGGGCTGTGGGTCGAGCTGCATGACAAGGGGGTAGATGTCCTCGGTCTTGTCCTCGGCATGACCGATACGCCTGCACTGCGCAAGTTGGAATACGAGCGCGGGCGGCTGGCATCTCTCGATGAGGTCCCTACGGGTGCGGTCAGCGCGGCGAGTGTCGTCGACGAGGCCTTTGCCAACCTTGGCAACGGACCGACTGTCGCGACCGGCGACGACACCCGGATGGCCTTTGAACTTTTCAAGTCCATGTCACGCAACGAGGTGGTCCAACTGATCATGCAGATGAGCACCGAAGTCATGGGTACCGACGAACGCCCGGGGAGTTAGACAGTTAGATGTTCACCCTTCGTTTCGACATGCGAGCACCGTCGATCGGTGCACCACCGACGGAGCTGTACAGGGCGGCCTGCGAGATGTCGGCATGGGCCGAAACCCGCGGATGCGTTGCCGCGGTGTTGTGCGAACATCACTGCGCTGATGACGGTTATCTCCCGTCTCCGTTACTACTGGGCGCGGCGATTGCCGCGCGCACCGAGCAACTGATGCTGAACCTGGTGATCCTGCTGCCCTTTTACGATCCCGCCCGTCTGGCGGAAGACATGGCGGTCTTGGACCACATCAGCGCCGGCCGGGCCACCTACGTGTTCGGGATCGGCTACCGAGCCGAGGAATACGCCCACTTTGGTCTGTCCCTCTCCGATCGCGGCCGCCTGGCCGACGAGAAACTCGGGCTGTTGCGTCGGCTACTCGCCGGCGAGGAGGTGGTGCACGACGGTCGGCAGATGAAGGTCACGCCCCGCCCTCGCACACCAGACGGTCCGATGATGAGCTGGGGTGGCGCCAGCCTCGCCGCAGCGCGTCGCGCTGGACGCAATGGTCTCGGCCTATTGGCTAACGGAGGCGTTCCCGGAATGCAAGAAGCCTATGAAAAGGCATGTCGAGACAACGGTTTCGAACCCGGATTCATGTTGATCCCCGAGCGTGACGCCGCAACCAACTGCTTCGTCGCCGAGGATGTCGACGCGGCGTGGGGCGAAATCGGCAAGTACCTGCTGCATGACGCGATGGCCTACTCGGAATGGAATCCCGACAACACCGTTTCAGCGAACATCACCACCGCCAAGACTGTCGATGAACTGCGATACGAATCGACGTCCCACGTGATATTGCCAATCGATGAGGCGCGAAAGCGCGTCGCCGCCGGTGAGGTGTTCAACATCAATCCGCTGTGTGGCGGGATCCCGCCCGAGATCGCGTGGCCGTACTTGAAGACGTTCGTCGAGCTGGTCTAGTGGAGAGGAAGACATGAGCAGCGATCGCGTGGCCTTGAACAAAGAGATTGCCTTCCAGAAATGGGAGGGTTATGCGAAACCCATCGACCGCGGGCGCCACGTGAATTTTGGTGAGAAGTTCGTCCTTGCGCCCGATTACGTGATGATGAGCCCCCATTTCAACGATGGCGCGCCCCAGACGGCGGCGGAGATGTTCTCCGACGAGGTGGCGGCAGCCATGGCTGAATACGCGCCCGACGGGGACATGCTCACCGCGGAATGGCGAATGTGGTGGAAGCACATGCCGGACTATCGGCTCGTCAGTCCGTTCGATTGTGTTGCCGGAGAGTGGGGCTTTCTGTCCTGCGACACCTACGCGGGGACGCTCGCCGACGGCACGGTGTTGACACTGCGCGAGTGGGACTACATCTGGGTCGACAAGGAGGGCCAGGTCACGCGTTGGGACTGGTTCGTCGACCCTGAGCCGTGGGATCGGATGATTGGGCTGATCGGGCTCAATCCGAAGGGTCTGACGAGCCAGGAGTACACCGTCAACTTCTTACGCGAAGGCGCAGTCGCCGGTTGAGGCTTGCCGGAAGATCTAACAACAAAGGGGGAGTTGAACAGTGACAATCGAATCGGGTTCATCCCGACCCTACAGGGTCGTCCATGTGGGAACTGGTTTGACGGGGAGGGAGGCCCTGCGGGCGACCATCAACGACCCAGCACTCGAACTCGTCGGAGTCAAAGTGTCGACTGGCGACAAGGTTGGATTAGACGCGGGTCGACTTGTCGACGGTGCGGATGTCGGAATCACGGCTACCGATGACCTCGACGTCGTCCTCGCGTTGGAGCCTGACTGCGTCCTGTACTGTGCCACTGCCGTGCGACGTGAGGCCGACGCCATCGCGGACATCGCCACCTATCTGGAGGCGGGGATCAATGTCGTGACGATCTCGACGATCCCGATGGTCTATCCATCGGCCGCACCGGTGGACTGGCAAGCGGCTCTGGAAGCCGCAGCAGCAAAGGGGAATTCGACGTTCTACGCGACCGGCGCGGAGCCGGGCTTCATCAGTCTGAATATTCCCACTGCGCTACTTGCGGGTGCCGGCGCCATCGACTCATATCGGATGGACGAGTACGCGATCAACCTGGACAAGGCTTATCCGATCTGGGATGTCCTGCATGAATCGATGGGCTTCGGAAAAGCGGAAGGGCACGTGCCCGCTCGTATCGCATCGGGAAAGGTCAACCACGATTGGGAAACCGTGGTGCGCTACATAGCCGACATCCTCGGGTTGGAACTCGACGACGTTGAATTGGACTGGGAAACACTGCTCGCACCAACGGATCTGGAGACTGCACTCGGCGTGATTCCGGAGGGGACCATCTGCGCGCACCGTTGGCAGCTTGCCGGCGTCGTCGATGGGCGGAAGGCGGTCGCGGTTCAGTATTTCGCAACGGTGAGTTCGACACCCTGGCCGCAACGCTGGCCGCGGCCGTCGAGGCAGAACCAGGGCGGCATGGTGTTCCGCGTCGAGGGCCGGCCGAGTATGAGCATGGAACTGTACATGGAGCAGTCGGCCTCAGATCGGGTCAACCCGGGTGTGGCCGTCACGGCGCTGGCTGCAGTGAATGCGATTCCCGAAGTCGTCGACGCACCGGCTGGGTTGATCGCGCGTCCGTTGGCGGGCCCCTCCATCGTCAGCAGGCAATCGCGAACCACACGTCGGTAGGCGACTTGCCGCCGTTCTCGATCACCCCGGATAGGCAAAAGATGACCTGGGCGGGGGACTGAGCCGCCGATTCGAGCGTCGACCGTCTCCGAAGCAGAGATATCCATGGTGCCAACCTCGTAGCGACTCTGTCGCTGTTACTACGCGACGGTCGCAGTTGAGCGACATTGTCGCTCCGAGGTTGGCGCGTAGGGACATGTCCCGGGCACGCCCCGGCGCACGAGTCAGATCCCGATCAGTTCCTTGAGATTGCCGCCCATCACCCGTGCGGTGGTGTCCGCTGGTAGGCCGCTCAGCTCTTTGACGAAGTCGACGGGTTCGGCGAGACCTTCGGGGTGCGGATAGTCCGAACCGAACATCACCCGGTCCGCGCCGAGAAGCTCGACGAGATGCGACATGTCCTCCTCGTGGAACGGGTTGATCCAGACGTGCCTGCGGAAGACGTCATTGGGATGCTCGCTGAAGTCGTACGGCCTCTTGCGGTAGACGCGGTCGAAGACGTCCAACAAGCGGTGCGCCCACGAGCCGCCGTTCTCGACCACCCCGATGCGCACGCCGGGGAAGCGCTCGAATACTCCGTGCGCGATGAACGCCGCGAGCGTGTCGAAGATATTGCGGCTCTCCTCGTAGATGAAACCCCGCAGCTTGCTCAACGCGAAGCCGTTGAATTCGCTCGCGTCCTCCCAGTCGTCGACGTAGCGCTCGTAGCCGGAGTCCGAATTGTGCATCTGCACCGAGATGCCCGCGGACTCGACAAGCCGCCAGAAGTCGTCGAACTCCGGCAACGCTGCCGAACGCGAGGTGCCGTCCGCGCGGGGTACCGGTGCGGGCCGGATTAAGACCGTCCTTGCGCCGTTCTCCAGGCACCACTCGAGTTCCTTCACCCCAAGGGCGGGATCGTTCAGCGAGATCGCTGGAACCGCGAAGATGCGGTCCTCGTAATTGAACGTCCAATCTTCCAGCAGCCACCGATTGAAGGCGTGGGTGACCGCATGGGTGAGTTCTGTGTCTGATTTCGTCCGTTCCTCGAGCATGCCCGCGGTCGTCGGGAACATCACGGCCCCGTCGACGCCCTGGCGGTCCATCAGCGCCAGGCGCAGGTCGGGACGGCGGAACTCGTCGGGACAGCGAATGGGCTCGGCCAGCTCACGCAGAGTCTTGCCTTCTGGATTGATGCCTCGGAAGTAGTCGGCCCATGCGCCCGGTGTCGGGATCACCTCATAGGTCGGATTTGGAATGGTTTCGGTGATGACTCCAAGGATCTGCAGCTTCTTGCGTCCGTTCACCTCAACGAACTTGAGCGCATCCGAGTACTTCTCCGGTAGGTATCGGGTGTAGGCGTCGACGGCCTCGTACATGTGGTTGTCGGCATCCCACACTTCGAACGCCTTGGGCTCGGTCATCGTCGATTCCTCTCGATCGCCACTAAGCACGCGTCACGACGCGATGGCAACGTCACTATCCTAAAACGAGAGGATACATTCTCGGGTTGGAACGGCTGGGCGGCCCCAGTGGCATCGGTGGTCACTGGCCGGCCAGAGCGGCGATTTCCGGAACGCGGTCGATGACGAGGCTCGGTTCCCTGTCAGGTATGACCACTTGCAGATGGTCGATGCCCAGCTGACGCACGGCACTGCACGTCTCGGCGAATGAGGGGGTATCGCTATACCTAGTTGATGCGACGGTGTACAGGCTGTCTTGCGATCGTCCGTGCGATTCCGCTGCTCGGCTCAGCTTCGTCACCAGTTCGGTCAGCCGGTTGACGGACATGGGCGCGGCGATCCACCCGTCCCCAATGCGTGCAGCGCGGTCGATCGCCCGGTGGGAGTGCCCACCCACCAGGATCGGTATGGGACGCTGCACCGGTTGCGGACGCGGATCCATGGGGGCGAAATCGTAGAATTGCCCGTGAAATTCGACGTACGGGTCACTTGCACACCACAGTGTGCGCAGCAGCGTGATGTGTTCCTCGGTGCGGGCGCCGCGACGATCCCACGGCACGCCCATCGCGATGGCCTCCTCACGCAGCCAGCCGACCCCGACTCCGTACGTCAAGCGCCCGCCCGACAACGCGTCCAGCGTCGCCAGTTGCCTGGCGTTGGCAACAGGGTTGCGCAAGGGAAGGACCGCGATCGACGTGCCGAGGCCGATCGTCGTCGTCTGGCCCGCCACCCACGCCAATGTCGTCATCATCTCGTAGTTCGGTGCGAGGTTCTCCGAGAGCCAACCGGCGGCAATCGGGCTCGGTTCCCGGCCCAGTACGTACAACGAGGTGACCTGGAAGGGCAGCACGAGGTGATCGACAGCCCATAGCCTCGAGAATTCGTGCTCCTCGGCGGCTTGCGCGAAGTCCCGGATGAATGTTGCCGAAGCCGAAGGTCCTGTATGGGGAAGGACCAGTCCGATCTCCATGACGCCGACCCCTAAAGATTGGTGTAGTGGCCGCCGTCGATGCCCAGAGTTTGCCCGGTGACGAAGCGTGCGGCGGGACCGACGAGCCAGGCGACGGCGGCGCCGATGTCGCGTTCAGGATCTCCGATGCGGCCCAAGGGAATCCGGCGCGATAGCCGCTCTTCCATGGCGGGTTCTGCCGCGATGGCAGCGGTCATCGCGGGTGAATAGGCCAGCGGTGAGACCACGTTCACGGTGATACCGTAACGAGCCCACTCCCGCGCAAGGCTCTTCGCGAAGCCCCGTAACGCCCCCTTCATCGTGGCGTAGAGAGGCAGCGTCGCGCTGCCCTCGATACCGGCGGGCGAGGTCATGACGATGAAAGTGCCACCTTGCTTTTGTAATGCGTCGAACGCGGAGACCGCGCAGTGATGTGCGCCGCGCAGGGACACCGAAAAATGGTCGTTCCACAATGAGCGGTCGACGCCGGCAAGGTCATGCGGTTGGCTCGAGGCGTTGCTTGTCGCGTTGTGAACCACTGCATCGAGGCGCCCGGTGGTGGCGACGGCGAGATCGACCGCGCCGATTACGGTATCGCGGTCGGTCACATCGCAGCGGGCCCAGGTGGCAGCGTCGCCCCGAGCGGTGATCTCGTTGGCGACCGCGAGCCCGTTTTCGGATCGAGTGGCTACGATCACGTGCGCACCATCCGAGGCGAGTGCCATCGCGATACCACGTCCCACCCCTGCGCCTGATCCAGTCACCAAAACGGTGTGGTCGTCGAGACTCACGGCAGCATCACCGACCCTCCGTCAACGACGATGGTCTCACCGGCAAGATGATGAACATCGCTTCTGAGCAGGAATTTCGCGGTCTCGACGACCGAATGAACAAGGGTGGGATCGTCCTCCACTGCGGCCTTCGTCAGGTGGCCGTCGGATTCAGCGAGTCCCTCGGCGAAGACTCGTATCGGCGCAGAGATGAGGTTCACCACCACGCCGTCGCGAGCCCATTGACGCGTAGCCGATTTGGCCATGGCGCGGATCCCCTCGACGGCTGTCGTGTACGGCACGAGGCCAACCGCTCCGGCGATCCCGACCGTTGGCACCACGACGACGATGCGGCCACCCCGGCTTTTTAGCGCCGCATGGGCCAATTGAAGGGTGACGAGCGCGTCCCACATGGGCTCGCCCACGCAGTTGTCCCATTCGACCGAACTCGCCGAGGCGATGTCCTGAAGGCGCGGCGCCGGTTCGGTGCCGACGGTGATCACAACCGAATCAAGGTCGGATACAGACAGAGCGTCGTGGCCGCCGAGTGCGGCGCCGAGCCCGTCGGCAAGTGCGCCTGCCACGCCCCCGGATGCGCCGATTACGACGACTTTGTTCGCCATGACTGGAAGTATCACTGGCGGAAGTGTCTGCATGCGGCGTATTGATAACATCGCTCTCGAAATCGAGAACAAACATTTCCGTGGGAGGCATCGGGTGAGCACGGTCCTGGTCACGGGGGCGCTGGGTTACGTCGGTTCGCAGACCGTCGCGCGACTCCACGAGCAGGGCGCCACGGTAGTTCCCACCGATATCGATACTCCCGCGAACCGGAAAGCGGCACGTCGTCTGCCGTCTGGAATCAGCGTGCGCTGGGCGGATCTCACGGAGAGGGGCCACGTAACAAGGTTGCTGACCGATGTGGCCCCGGCAGCGATTGTCCATCTGGCGGCGGTCATACCCGCCGCCACGTACCTCAACGCGAAACTGTCGCGCAAGGTCAACGTCGAGGCCACCAGACTCCTGGTCGAGGCGGCAGAGCAGCTTTCACAGCGCCCGCGATTCGTTCATGCCTCCAGCGTGGCCGTGCACGGCTCGCGCAATCCGTACCACAATCGAATCCTCACAGCTGATTCACCGCTGAATCCCGTCGACTCCTACGGTGCTCAGAAGCTGGCGGCCGAGAACATCGTGCGCCAGTCGGGTCTCGAATGGCTGATCTTGCGACTGGGTGCGGTCGTCAGCACCGATGTGCGCTCTCTGCCGGTCAGCGCCGACGTGATGTTTCTGGAGTGGTCTTCGCCCTCCGATGGTCGTATCAACACGGTCGACGTGCGTGATGTGGCAGCGGCCTTCGCCGCTGCCGTCGGCTCAAACGTGTCGGGGGAGATCCTGATGATCGGGGGAGACGATTCCCACCGTCAGCTGCAGGGTGACATGGGCCCAGCCGTAGCTGAAGCGATGGGGTTGAGAAACGTCTACCCGCGAGGCAGGCCGGGCAACCCGAATGACGACAGTGCATGGTTCGTCTGCGATTGGATGGACACTGCGCGTTCGCAGGAGGTCCTCGACTTCCAGCACCACTCGTGGCCGGACATGCTTGCGGAGATTCGCACCAGGGTCGGTGCATTGCGATACCTGTTGACGGCGCTGTCGCCGATCGCACGAGTCGTACTGAGACGCCGGACTCCTTACCGGGGGCAGCCTGGCATCTATGCCGATCCGTGGGGGTTGGCTTATCAGCGGTGGCCTGGGGCCAGACCCGATTGAACTCAGGCCGTTGTCAACTCGATGAGGTCGCGTTTGACGACCTTGCCGACGTCATTGCGAGGCAACTGCTCGATGAACACTATTCGCGCGGGCACACGGTAGGGCGTCAACCGCTCGCGGCACCACGTCACCAGTCCGTCCTCGGAGATCGACTCGTCATCGCGCACCACGAACGCCCACGGAACCTCACCGAGCCGCTCATCGGGTACACCGACCACCGCGGCTTCCCGGACACCGTCGGCAGCCAGCAGGACGTCCTCGACCGTGCCGGGAAAGACCTTGAGTCCGCCGCGGTTGATCATGTCCGAGACCCTGCCGTCAAGCCACAGGAAACCGTCGTCGTCGAACCAACCCAGGTCGCCGGTGTGGAACCAGCCGTCATCGGTCAGCCTGTCCAGGAACGCGGCATCGATGTTGCGGGCGGCTGTCGTCGGCGTGCGGACCATGACCTCGTCGTCGGCGATCGTCACGTCGATCCCGGGCAATGGCCGGCCAACAGAGCCGAGCTTGGTCTCACCCCATTCGCGCGCGTCGGCGGCTGACCACCCCACGACCTCGCCGCCGAGTTCGGTCTGACCGTAGGAGTTGAGCACGATCACGCCGAACTTGTCCCGGAACCGCCCGGCTTGCACCGGGGACAGTGGAGCGGTGATCGATCGGACGATCCTCAAGGGAGCCAGGTCGGTCACCGAGTCGTCGTGCAAGACCATTGTCAGTGCCGCAGGTGGCAACACCGTCGAGCGCAACTGGTGCCGTTTGACGAGGGCGGCGAAATCCGTTGGAGAGAACCGGTCCATGAGCACGACGCCGGAGCCGGCGCGGAACGCGAACAGGACCTGGTAGATGCCTGCCCACAGGGACAGTGACAGCGGCACGAGGTTCGGCATCGGCGGCCGGTTCGCCTTGGCGGAAGGGGGCTTTGCGCCGCGGAGCTTCGCCAGTAACCGGTCGATCAGGTCGAGCACAGTCGCGTGCCGCAGCGGTACCGGCTTGGGTGGTCCGGTTGTGCCCGACGTGAACTGCAACAGTGCCACATCGGCGTCATAGCGCCTGGGATCGATGGGGTGCTCGGACGACGGGGTGAGCGTCCACGTCAGATCGGAACACGTGGCGACCGGAAGTGCGAAACCGGAGAAGCGATGTGCGAGATCGGGTGTCGTGATGATGGCAACCGGACGCAGTGTCTGTAGCTGGGTGGCGAGTTCTGTATCGGCTGCTCTGGGGTTCAGCGGCGTGTAGACACCGCCGGCCAGCCAGGTCCCGAACAGCGCGGCAATGGTCACCGCATCGTTGGGCAGCATCGCGGCCACGACCTCACCGGTGCTCAGTCCGCTCTCGGTGAGCAGCGTGCCGAGCTGGTGTGCGCTCGTAACCAAATCCGCGCGCATGACATCGAAATCGACCGTGTGAACGGCGATGTCGGGCAGTCCGTCGAGAAGATCTGCCAAGCTCATGAATCAGACTCCAGCGGTTGCCAATCCGGCGTTCGTTTGTCGGCGAACGCGAGCGGACCCTCGTTCTGGTCGGGATGCCCCCACATCGATGTGAGGTGTTTGGCACCTTCGCGGCACGCGTCGGTCAGTCCGTATTCCAACGCCCCCCACAGCGCGCGTTTGGTGGCACGCATTGCGGCCGGGGAATTCCTGGCGATCTTCTCGGCCAGTTCCTGCGCAACCTCACGCAGCTTCTCGGGCGGGTCGACGACCTGGCTGATCATGCCCAGCTCGTAGGCTCGCTGGGCCGTGAGTCGTTCGTGGCTTCCGACGAGCGCCATCCGCAGCACCGCCTCGGCGGGCATCTTGCGCATCAGGGCGATGGTCTCCAGAGCGCTGACCTGACCGATCGAGACGTGGGGGTCGACGAACGTGGCGTCAGACGACGCGATGACGACATCGGCGTCGGCGACCCAGTGCAAGCCGCCGCCCGCGCACACGCCGTTGACCGCGGTGATGACCGGCTTGCCGACATTGCAGTGCCAGCCGGTGAGCTTCAGGTCCAGCGTGCGCATGGTCTCCTGGAACTGCAACACGGCCTCGCCGTCGAGTTCCTCCACGTCGGCACCGACCTGGAATGCCCGGCCGTTTCCGGTGTGCACGATGACGCGCACGTCGGGATCGGCATCCAATTCCGCCCAGGCCTTTGGAAACTCCTCGCGCATCACGACGTCGTAGGCGTTCAGGCGATCGGGGCGGTTGTTGATGATCCATCCCACCGGCCCTCGGCGCTCGACAATGAGCCTTTCGTACGTCATGACACCTCCAGCGGCCGCCAGTGCGCGGCACGCTTCTCACGCCAGGCCTGAACGCCCTCGGCATGGTCGGGGTGATTGCGTAATCGCCATATCTCGTCGCTGGCCTCGCGCTTGGCTTGGGAGAGACCGACTTCGAGCGAACGCCACAAGGCCTTTTTGGTGGCGCGCATCGCGTTCGGTGAATTGGCTGCCACGGCGGCGGCCAACCGACCGGCGGCAGTCGTGAGTTCTTCCGGTGCAACGATTTCCGACACAATACCGAGCTCGTATGCACGCCGGGCGGAGATGCGTTCACCCTTACCGCTGAGTGTCATGCGGGTGATGGCCTCCATCGGGGACTTGCGCAACAGCGTGATCGCCTCGTATGCCACAGCCTGACCCACCGATACGTGGGGGTCGACGAACGATGCCGATTCGGCGGCAATCACGATGTCCGCGTCGGCCACCAGATGCAGACCACCGCCGGCACATACGCCGTTGACGGCGGCGATCACCGGCTTCCAGACCCCGCAGTGCCACGATGAGATCTTCAGTTCGGCATCACGTGTCCGGCGAGAGTGCTTGCGCATCGCCGACTTGTCACGCGCGACCTGCACCACGTCCATACCGGTGCAGAAAGCCCTGCCGTTCGCCGTGTTCACGATCACGCGTACATCGGGGTCGGCGTCCAGGTCAGCCCACGCGGCTTCCAGTTCGTCCAGCATCAAGGCATCGAAAGCATTACCGGCGTCGGGCCGGTTGAGGATCAGCCAGCCGATGCCATCGGACTTCTCGACCACGAGGCGCTCATGAGTGCTCACGAGCGCGGAATTTCCTTCCAGGGCTTGCCCTTCCACGGATCCGGCTCCTTGGGTAGTCCGAGGACGCGTTCGCCGAGGATGTTCTTGTTGATATCGGTGGTGCCGCCCTCGGTCGCGTTGGCGAGGCTGCGCATCATGCCCTGGACATCCCGGGGAAGCGCATCCGGATCCTCGCTCGCGGGCCAGGCGATCGCCTCGGCGCCGAGCAGGTCAACCATCAGATCCTGGATCTGCTGATTGAGGGTGGCCTGGTGGACCTTGCCGATCGACGACGCGGCGCCAGGGGACTGGCCGGCCGAAAGCGCCGCGCGCACACGGGTATTGGTCCAGGCCCGAATCTGTTCCTGAGCCCACAGACGCATCACCTTGTTGCGCACGACTGGGTCGGTCCACTTGCCGGTCTCCTTGGCGAGAGTGATCAGGCGCTGGGCGCTGGATCCGCCGAGGCGCCCCATTCCGCCGGAACCCGACCCGGACACCATCTGGCGTTCACTGGAGAGGGTCGACGCGCTGACCCGCCAGCCGTCGTTGATCTCACCCACCCGGTGGGCATCGGGGATCCGTGCATTGTCGATGAAGACCTCGTTGAACTCGGCCTCGCCGGTGATCTGGCGGAGCGGCCGCACCTCTACACCCGGTTGGTGCATGTCGAGGAGGAAGTACGTGATGCCCTTGTGCTTCGGCGCCTCCGGGTCGGTGCGAGCGAGCAGAATCGCGAAGTCAGCCTCGTCGGCCCACGTCGTCCACACCTTCTGTCCGGTGATCACCCAGTCGTCACCGTCGCGCACCGCTCGGGTCGCGAGCGAGGCGAGATCGGAACCCGCGCCCGGTTCACTGAACAGCTGGCACCACTTTTCTTCGTTGCGCACGATCGGCGGCAGGAAGCGGAGCCGCTGCTCCTCCGTGCCGTGACTGAACAGGGCTGCGGCCGCATTGTTGAGACCCAGCGGGTTCAGTCGGGCCAGTCGCAGCGGACTCAAGACCCGGTCGATGGCGCGTGCCACTTCATTGCCGACGCCGAGACCGCCGTGTTCTGGTGCCCAGGTCGGCACCACGAGACCCGACGCGGCATAGGTCGGATACCACTGCCGGTAGTCCTCCTTGCTGCGAACGGCCCTCAGGGCATCCGGACCTTCGGCGGCTGCCGACAGCCACTGCGCGGGCACCTCGCTATCGATCCACCGTCGCACCTCGGCGACCGCGTCGTCGGCAGAAGTGGCTTCGGTGATCGATAGCGCCGTCATCGACCCTGGAACTTCGCGTCGCGCTTATCGCGGAAGGCAGCGAGCCCCTCCTTGAAGTCGTCACTTCGGCTGGACAACTCCAGCGCCATGGCTTCATTCTGAAGATGGCGGTCGAGGTCCAGTCCGTTGCCGCTCTGCAGTAACCACTTGGTGAGCCCCAGAGCCACTGTGGGCGCTCCGGCGAGTTTTGCCACCAGTTTCTCTGCAGCCGAATCCAACTGATCCTCCGCATGGGTGTCGTGGATGATGCCCCACTCGGCGGCGGTGGCTCCGGAGATCTCTTCACCAAGCATCAGCAGCTGTCGCGTCCGCACCATGCCGATGAGGCGGGGGAGCAACCACGCCGCACCGCTGTCCGGGGTGAATCCGCGGGCCACGAACGGTTCCCAGAACCGGGCATTCTCGGCCGCGACACAGAAGTCGGATGCCATCGCGATGTGGAACCCGAGCCCCGCAGCCCAGCCTCGGACCACCGCCACGATGGGCACCTGGGTTTCGAGCATGAGCGGGATCAGCCTGTTGGCCTTGTTTGGCAACCGCCGCTGTGTACTGCCCACGCGCGGTTTACGTTCGGAGCGTGCGTTGTTCGAGACGAGATCCGATCCGGCGCAGAAGTCCGGTCCTGCGGCGTCGATGCGGATGACACGCACGGACTCGTCGATTCCGGCCGAGACAAGGTGTCCGATGAGAGCGTCGAGGATCGTGTCGTCGACCGCATTTCGCTTGTCGGCACGGTCGAGGGTCAGGCGAAGTACTGGACCACCCTGGTCGGCACGGAGTCCGGGCACGCTGTCATAACTCATCGCATCACCGTCCAAAAAACTGCGCCGAAACGGCGGTGAGCAACTCGGCCAGATCGGTCGCCCCGCCTGGGGGATCGGGAAGGCGGACGGGTCCTCTTTCTCTGCTGGGCAGCAGGATGGTGGCGTGTCCGGGGGCGGTGACCTCGCCGCGGTGATTGGTCGCCGCGAGTTCGAGGTCGACTGCAGGCCGGTCCCCGTCGGCGAGGTATTTGCGTATGACTTTGCCGGTGATCGTGTGAAGGTCACCCACATAGTTGAAGAGGCGGAACTCGCAGTCCAGCTTCCACAACCAGGCGTCGTCGCCCATCCAGTCGGTGCACAGATGGATCAGCCACGTTTCGCGCATACGGCCGTAGTCGAACGTGGTGGGGTTGCCGGCATTGCGGGCGGCGTCGGGTTCCCAGTGCACGCGCTGTTGAACGTCGGGCACGCCGTGCTCGTTGGGCGTGTAGAAACGGGGGATGCGCTGTCGGTTGCGCCATGCCAACCGCAGCGGTCGCACCCCGTACATCCCGGTCCCCATGCCGACGTGCCAGCACACCATGTCCGTGACGGTGAGCGGACCTTTGGTCAGTGGACCGACGTCGTCGCCCTCGTCGACGTCCTCCCACCAGCGGGGCTCTGCACCGCGCGCGACTTCGCGGGCGTACCTCTCGTCGATCTCGGCGATCTCGCCGGCAGTCCAGGTCTTCAACTCGACGGCGTCGTACTTCTTGCGGCTACGAGCCTTCGTACGTTCCGTGCGGATCATGTTGCGGTACTGGCCCCCGAGGATGACGCCCTCGTCGTCCCGGAACACCTGTGCGGACCATTCATGAACGGCGCGGTCGGCGAACTCACTGCTCTTGTCGAGCGCCGCGACCAACGCGTTGCGCCGGAACACGCGGTGGTTCGCACGCAGCGGCGCCCACCACTCACGCGACGACGAGGCGTAGAACGCGTGCACACCGCGCAGGGGGTCGCCCTTGGTCAGCGCGCGATCCTCGTCGGACAGCGTCGTTACCTCGTCCTCGCCGATCAGGGTGTCTCCACCGACCAGGGCCGGCGGCGCGATCGGCTCACCCCACACGGATTTGGCGGCGTAGTCCGGATCCGCCCACAACGGGTTGGCGTCGCCGTAGCTTTCAGCTATGTGCCGGAAGGCGTCCTCATTGGGGCGGAAGTAGTGCGGCGGCTGGGTATGCGGGACGGCGATCCCGATGGTGGCGCGCAACCTGGCCAGACCCTCGTCGGTGATCCGGCCGGTGGGGGACGAGGCAGGAGAGGGATCAGTCATCGTGCACCTCCTCCTCGTGGCCCGCATCGTCGTCGGATCGAAGTGGAAATTAAGATACCCGAAAAGCGGAAACGCCGTTAACGCAGGGATGGCAGCGATGAATGACGAAGCGTCAGGGATCGATTCTTCGGTCGGAGACGATGGGGTGCAACGCATCACCATCAACCGGGCCGAATCTGCAAACTCGTTGTCTCCCTTGGCCCGTAACGCCTTGGCCGAGGCTTTCCAGCACGCCAGTGACGATCCGAGTGTGCGTGCGGTGCTGCTGGGTGCCGCGGGGACCCGGCATTTCTGCGCGGGTGCAGGTCTCGGGCCCCGTCGCGATGAATCTGACAGGCAACCGTTGTCCGACAAGCGACCGGGGGACATTGCCCGAATGCTGCAGCAGGGATGGCAGCGTCTGGTCGGATCGATCCTGGACTGCGACAAGCCCGTCGTGACCGCCGTGAAGGGCATTGCCGTCGGCGCGGGATCGAGTCTTGTGTTGGCATCTGATCTCGTCGTCATGTCCACGGAGGCAACACTTGTCGAGGCGTTCGTACACCGCGGCATACTGCCCGACTCCGGTGCGATCCACCTGTTGACACGTATCGTCGGTCTACGAAAGGCCGCCGAACTCCTGATGCTCGGTGAGCCCGTCGACGCCGCGACGTGTGAGCACCTTGGACTCGTCAACCGGTTGGTGGAACCGAATCGCGTCGAGGCCGTCGCCGAGGAACTCGCGCAACGCCTGGCTTCGGGCCCGACGGTGATGCTGAGCCTGACGAAACGGTTGTTGGCGGTGTCGTCGGAGTCCGGTCGCGATCGCGCGTTCGAGCAGGAGGCGTGGGCCGCCGAGGTGGTGTCGCACACGGCGGATCTGCAAGAAGGGTTACGGTCCTTCGCCGAGCGCCGCGAGCCCCGCTTTCAGGGCTTTTAAGGCCCGCCGCGGATGGTGTACGACGAGCTGTCATCGATCCGATCGATGGCCTCGGCGACAGATTCCGCGCTGAGGTCCGCGTCCTCGATGCCCTTGGTCTGACCGATGAACACCCGCGAGACCTTTCCGCCGCCCACCGAGTAGATGTGGGCCGTGCGGTCACAGCTGCGATGCGACAGGTAAACGACGACCGGTGTGACGAGTTCGGGGTCCAGCGCCTTACCTGCTTCCCCCATGATGCCCTCCGTCATCCGGGTGCGGGCGATCGGCGCGATGGCGTTGATGTTGATGCCGCTGCGGGCGCCCTCAATGGCGAGTACATGCATCATGCCGACCAGTCCCATCTTCGCCGCGCCATAGTTGGCCTGGCCGAAGTTTCCGAAAAGACCGGTACCAGAGCTAGTTTGGACGATCCGGCCGTAGTTCTGCTCGCGCATCACGGGCCATACGGCGCGGGTGACATTGAATGTTCCCGCGAGGTGCACCGCGATGACGGCGTCGAACTGTTCGGCAGTCATGTTCTTGAACGCGGCGTCGCGCAGGATCCCCGCGTTGTTGATGAGGATGTCGACCTGGCCGAAGGCGTCCATGGCCGCCGCGACGATCGCGGCACCGCCATCCTCCGTCGCCACCGAGTCTCCGTTGGCGATCGCCGTACCTCCCGCCGCCGTGATCTCGTCGACAACCGCCTGGGCAGCCGAGATCGACGCGCCGCTGCCGTCCACCGCACTACCCAGGTCGTTGACCACGACCCGCGCCCCGCGGCGGGCGAGTTCAAGAGCGTGGCAGCGGCCGAGACCTCCGCCCGCACCGGTGACGATGGCTACCTGGTTGTCGAATGCGAGTGACGGCATGATGAGAGGTTACATTTACCCCTAGTGAGAACCACCATTTGCATAGGAGGACGGTATGAACGGCTCGACTGCGCTGTTGGACCACGCGCAGCGACGTGCCATGGCATTGCGGGACCAATACCGTGAGGCGGGCCACTGGTCGGGCCAGCCTGCCGACGTCGTGCGCACAGCCGCAATGCGACGTCCCGAGCGGCTCGCGCTGATAGCCAGGGGTGAGGAACTCACCTATGCCGAACTCGACGAGCGCATCGATGGGGTGTGTAGCAGTCTGGCTGCGGCCGGTGTCAAGACATCGACGCCGGTCCTCGTCGTTGTCGGCAATGACGTGGATTCGGTCATCGCCGTCCACGCGGCGCTGCGCCTCGATGCGGTGATCCTGCTGGTGCCCCGCAGCGTGGGCGCGACGCAGGTCGCCGACATCATCGGGCGCACCGGCGCCGAGTTCGGCGTCGCGCCGAATTGGCCTGCGACGGTAGAACCGGAGCTAGCGGGTAGCGCGACCTGGATCGCCTTGGACGATTGCGGTACACCGGACACGGAATACCGATCCGAGCGCGCGGCCGACGAACCGTGCCTCGTGCTCTACACATCGGGGACCACGTCGAAGCCCAAAGGCGTGATCCATTCGCAGAGCACGCTACTCAAGGCCTCGTCGAACTACACCGCGGCGGCCGGACTGACAGACGACGACCGCATCTTTCTGATCAGCCCGTTGGCGTCAGTCACCGGTGTGCTGCAGGGTCTCTTCATCGGGCCGATGCTCGCCGCTCCCGTGATACTCGAGGATCGCTGGGATCCCTCGGCGACATGCGAGTTGCTGGTCACGTCGGGGGCGACCTGGTACGGCGGTCCTGACCGGCTGCTGGACCGCATTCTCGATGAGGCGGTGGCCCGAAAAGCGACCATCCCGCTGCGGGCCGTGTACCTAGGCGGGACGATGCTGGACCGACGAATCGTGGAGCGCATCGAGGACGACTTCGGAATCATCGTCATGCGAGCCTACGGATCGTCTGAGGTACCGGTGAGCACGTCTGGGCTGCGCGGCGAACCCAGGGGCGTGCGCCATGCCGACGATGGCGTCGCATTGGCCGACGTGGAGGTGCGGGTCGGGTCGAGCGGAGATGCCACCGAGTGCTGTATCCGCGGTCCGCACACGTTTCTCGGTTACACCGACGTGGACGACGATGCGGCGGCGTTCGACGGTGATTGGTTTCGCACCGGTGACGTCGCCGAACTCGACGACGGTCGGATTCGCATCGTCGGCCGATTGAAAGACATCATCATTCGTAACGGACTCAAGATCCCCGCCGCCGAGGTCGAGGAGGCGGTCACCAAGGTCCCGGGAGTCGTCGAGTGCGCGGCCTATTCCGTCGCCGACGGTACTACCGGCGAAAGGCTTGCTTTGGCAGTGGTTCTCGAGTCGCCACGCCAGGTGTCACTCGCCGATATCACCGATAGCCTGGTGTCCGCGGGTCTGCCCAAGTACAAGCTTCCCGAGGAGCTCGTCATCTGGGACGAACCGCTGCCCGTCAACGCGAATGGCAAAGTCGAGCGCAACAAACTCGACGCGCGATCGGCGGGGCGGCCGCGCGTGCTTGCCGACCGTCTCGTCTCGCATTAGTCCCGCGAAACTGTATTCCAGCAGGCCTCTACTCGACCTTTAACTGCTGGAACGCAATTTCGCGATTGATCAGTCCTTGCCTGCGCTGTTTTGGGCGACCTTGCTCATCTGGGACTGCCAGTCCGATGCACCGCCGCCGCCGTGCTCGTGCTTGCTCAGGGCCTGGATGCTGACGTCGTGGCCTTCGGCGGCTTTGCGTAACGCACCAACGGTGGCCTGTTCCTTGGTGATGTGGGTGAAGGGGTCCCAGTGATACCAGCGCATCGCGTTCTCGTAGGTCATCTTGTTGACCTCGACGTCGGGCACGTGGTGTTCTTTGAGGACCTCGTCGAGCTGCTCGGGGGCGCCGGGCCACATCGAGTCGGAGTGCGGGTAGTCGGCTTCCCAGCAGATGTTGTCGATGCCCACGTCGTTGCGCAGTGCCACCCCGACATGATCGGAGATGAAACAGGTCAGGAAGTGGTCGCGGAACACCTCTGAGGGCTTCTGCTTACCGAAGTCCTGCCCCGTCCACGTCGAATGCATCTCGTACGTGCGATCGGCGCGTTCCAGGAAGTAGGGAATCCACCCCGTGCCGCCCTCGGACAGCGCGATCTTGAGATCGGGGTACTCCTTGATCGGCTTGGACCACAACAGATCCGCGGCGGCCTGCACGATGTTCATCGGCTGCAGTGTGATCATCACGTCCATCGGGGCGTCCGGAGCGGTGATCGCCAGCCGGCCCGAGGAACCGATGTGCACGTTGAGCACGGTGTCGGTGTCCACCAGTGCATCCCACATCGGCTTCCAGTAATCGAAGTCGTGGAAGCTGGGGTAACCCATCGCGGCCGGGTTCTCGGTGAACGTCAGCGAGTGCACCCCACGCTTGGCATTGCGCCGGATCTCCGCCGCGCACGCCTCGGCGTCCCAGATCACCGGCAGCGTCATCGGGATGAACCGCGCCGGATACGCGCCGCACCACTCCTCGACGTGCCAGTCGTTATAAGCCTGCACCAGCGCCAGCGAGAACTCGTGATCCTCGGTCGCGAACAACCGGCCCGCGAACCCCGGGAACGACGGGAAACACATCGAACCGAGGATGCCGCCGGCGTTCATGTCCTTGACCCGCTCATCGACCTTGTAGCAGCCGGGGCGGATCTCATCGAGACCCTGCGGCTCCAGGCCGTACTCCTCCTTGGGCCTGCCCGCGACCGCGTTCAACGCAACATTGGGGATCACGATGTCGCGGAACTGCCAGGTGTCGCTGCCGTCCGGGTTGTGCACCAGCCGCGGCGCCTCATCCAGGTACTTCTTCTGCAGATGGTTCTTGAACATGTCCGGCGGCTCGACAATGTGATCATCAACGCTGATCAGGATCATGTCTTCTTTATTCATCACTTTTCCTTTCGACATCCGTCGGCGGTCGGAAGACCGGGACGGTGAAGCCGTCGTCATCACGAAAGGCGATCGTGAGTTCCATTCCGGCAGTGAGCGTTTCGATTGGGCAATCCTCAACCACTGTCATCAGCCGCGGACCCTCGACGAGGTCGACCATCGCCACAACATACGGCGTGCGGACGTCGAAGGGCGCTGCGTTCTGGCGGACGACGCTCCACGTATAGAGCGTGGCCCGTCCGGACGCCGGTGCCGGCGCGACCTCGGTACTCCAGCAGTGCGGACAGAAGGGCCGCATGTACAACGAATTACGTCCGCACGACACGCACGCATTGACCAGCAAGCGCCGGTCCTGAATAGCCTGCCACCACGACTCGCTGTCGGAGTCTAGGGTCGGGCGGTTCGGCCCCACGGGAACGTCCATCATTGTGTCCCGAGGATCATCGTCGCGCTGTGGGTGAAGAAGCCGCCCATGGCATGTACGCATGCCAGGCGTGCATCGTCGACCTGCCTGGGGCCGCACTCGCCGCGCAGTTGACGCACCGCCTCTACCAGCAAGAACATCCCGCGCATGCCGGGATGGCAAGACGCCAGCCCGCCGCCATCGGTGTTGGTCGGCAACGCACCGCCCGGACGCAGCGCACCCGACGCTATGAACGGGCCACCCTCACCCTTCGGGCAGAAGCCGAGATCTTCGACCGTCAGCAGCACGGTGGAGGTGAACGAGTCATAGAGCTGGCAGACGTCTATATCGGCGGGGGAGACACCGGCGCGAGCGAACGCTTGGGGGCCTGACACCGCCGCCGCGGACGTGGTGAAATCGCCCCACTCGCTCATGCTGACATGTGAAGTCGCATCGGCGGACCCGAGTATCCACACCGGCTCCTTAGCGCAATCTCTTGCCACCCGCTCGCTGGCGAGCACCACGGCACCACCGCCGTCGGTGCGCAGGCACACATGTTTGGATGTGAACGGATCGGCCAGCATCGGCGCAGCCGCGACATCGGCAACGGTGATGCGATCGCGCTCGAACGCGTTGTCGTTCATAGCCGCCCACTCGTGGGCGGCGACGGCGACCTCGGCCAACTGCTCGACCGTCGTGTCGTACTCGATCATGTGGCGTCTGGCGGCCATCGCATACTTGGCGATCAGTGTGGCGCCGTACGGAGCCTCATACTGCATGGCACCGCCGGTGCCCATCGCCGCCGCCGAGGCACGCACTCGGCGCTTGACGTCCGAACGGGCGGTGGACCCGTACGTCAGGAGTGCGACGTCGATCTCACCCGCTGCAATGGCTGCGGCGGCGTGGCGGGCTATGACTTCCCACGACGATCCGCCGACGGTGGTGGCATCGACCCACGACGGCCGCAGTCCCAGATACTCGCTCACTTCGACCGGCGGCAGGAGCGTCCCGTGCGCACCAAACCCGTCGATGTCGTCCTTCGTCAGGCCCGCGTCGGCGATGGCGCGAATGGAGGACTGGGCCATCAGCCCCATGGCGGTCTTGTCGGGCACCCGTCCGCAATCAGACAGCGCGGCGCCAACGAGCGCGACCCGGTTCGCTGGCATACGTAATGGTTACCATATTGATAATGGCGTTAACGACTTGATGGAATCCTCGTTCTCAGTCGGCTAACGTGAGTTCGTGCACAGACCACTGCGCGACGCGCTACGCGGTGACGGCTTGGTGCTGTGTCTCGCGCTGATAAACGCGCGCACGCCCGATGTTCCAGCCATCGCGGCGGCATGTGGATACGACGCGGTATATGTCGATCTCGAGCACACGTCGACGTCGCTTGAGACAGCCGCCATGCTCTGCGCAACCGCACTGGGGGCGGGTATATCGGGGTTGGTGCGGGTACCCTCACACGACCCAAGCGTGATCGCTCGGGTACTCGACAATGGTGCCGTGGGAGTCATTGTCCCGCATGTAAATTCGAGCGAGGAGGCAGAGGCGGTCGTCGATGCCGCCCGCTTTCCGCCGAACGGTCATCGATCGATATCGGGACCCAATCCCGTGAGCGGATACCGTGCGATGCCCGCAACGGAGCTGACCGCTGTGCTGGAACGCCGCACAGTGGTCGCGGTGATGATCGAAACTCCCGCCGCGGTCGAGGCGAGCGGTGCCATCGCGGCGGTGAACGGCGTTGACATGATCTTGCTCGGACCTAGCGATCTGACCGCGGAGATGGGGATCCACGGCGACTATGAGAATGAGCATTTCCGCGATGCAGTAGACTCTGTCGCAGCGGCTTGCCGTAAGCACGGCGTGGCGCTCGGAGTTGCCGGAATCAAGTCCGTTGACCTGCTGAAACAGTTCATCGGTCTGGGATTGCGATTCATCTCGGCGGGGACGGACGTCGGAATGATGACCGAGGCTGCTACGGCCCGCGCACAAGCCTTACGGGAGCTCGAACCCGAATAGGAGGACGGATGCCCACCGCGATCTACACCGACCAGGTCACCGACTCGATGGCATGGACCGGGGCCGATTTCACCAGCAAGGAAGACTTCGCTTTCGACCTTTCGGCACGCAATATCGCTGCGCTGGAATCGATTCTGGTCAAGACCTCTCATAAGGATCGAGACGACATCACTCCCGATGACGCGCGGCATCCCGACCTCGACGATGACCTGGCGCGACTGTATCGGGATCTGATGTTCGGCAAGGGACTTGCATGTGTCCGCGGCTTTCCCGTGGAGCAGCACTCGATCGAAGACCTCGAACGCATCTACTGGGCTTTCTGCACGCATCTGGGCTATCTAGTCTCCAACAACTCTTTCGGGCACCGCATGGTGCGGGTTCAGGAGGAAATCCTGCCCAACGGCGTTCAACCCGCTCGCGGCACCAAGTCACGCGCGGAGTTGGCGATGCACAACGACGCCGCCGACATCCTCTCGCTGCTGTGCGTCTATCCGGCGGCAGAGGGCGGTGAGAGCCAGTTCGCAAGCGGCCCTGCCGCGCACAACCGAATCCTCGCCGAACGTTCAGACCTCCTTGACGTGCTGTATCAGGGATTTCCGCACCACCGTCGCAGCGAGCAACCCGATGACCAGCCCGACGTCACGCCGTACGACGTTCCGGTATTCTCACAGATCGACGGCCGCATCTGTATCAACTTCACCTACAGCAGCATCCTGCCTGCGATGAAGACCCTCGGTCGCGAGTTCACGGCGGAGCAGGAGGAAGCCATCGAGTTGCTGCGCAACATCCTCGTCGAGCAGCAGGTCGAGTTCCGGCTCGAATCCGGCGAAGCCGCGGTGGCCAACAATTTCGCAATGTGCCACTCGCGGTCTGACTTCGTCAGCAGCAACGATCCGAAGAAGGCCCGCTGCTTCCTGCGCGCATGGATGGAGGTGCCGCGGGAGGATCGACGGTTGCCGATCGGGCGCGAGTACTTCCACATGGAGAACAAGGACCTCCGGTTGGGCTATGACCCCGTGGAGGGGCGCGACGGCACCATCGCGCGCAACGACTACAAGAACGTCGATCCTGCTCTGGCGGACATGTTCAAGGCTGCTCAGGCGAAGCCCAAAGCCAGACAGTGATGAGCGCTTGCGCGAAGAACAGACGGCAATGAGCGCACGGCCGCGACTGGTCTACGAACGATGGACCGATCCCGCCGCCGGGGACATCCTCGAGGTGTCCGACGTCGACATCGTCAAGCTGGACTTGACCGCGCCCGCTGAACAGGGCTGGGCAGCATTGGAATCGGCGCACGGATACCAGGTGGCCACCCGCACCGATGTCGCGTCGGCGGACGACGGCGCGCAGTGGCTGGCCGGCCCGGCGCTCGTCGAACGCTGCCAGCAGCTGCTGGTGGTGTGCTCGGCGGGGGCGGGCTACGACGTCATCGACGTCGAGGCTTGCACCCGGGCGGGCATCGCGGTGTGCAACAACTCCGGCCCCGGTGCCGAGGCGGTCGCCGAACATGCGCTTGGCTTCATGCTGGATCTCGCCAAGAAGATCACTGTCGCCGACCGCGCACTGCGCAGCGGTCCGATCGGGAACCGGCTGGCCTTGCAGGGCAGTCAGTTGCTGGGCAAGACGCTCGGCGTCATCGGGCTCGGTGCCATCGGGAGCCGCCTGGTGGAGTTGTGCGCGCCGTTCGGAATGGAAGTCATCGTCTTCGATCCGTACGTCGACGAGGCGAGCGCCAGCGATCACGAAGTCCAGCTGGTGTCGTTGGACCAGCTCGTCGAACGATCGGACTTCGTTCAGGTGACCTGTCCGTTGACGAAGGAAACACAGGGATTGATCGGCAAGGCGCAATTCGCGGCGATGAAGCCGACGACGTTCTTCATCACGACGGCGCGCGGGCCCGTCCACGATGAGAAAGCGCTGTACGACGCGCTTGTCAGCGGAGGTATCGCCGGGGCAGGCCTGGACGTGTTCCACGAGGAGCCGCCGCGGCAGGACAACCCGCTGCTGCAACTCGACAACGTGGTCGCGACCCCGCACACCGCGGGCATCACCATTGAGGCTGCGCGCGACATCGCCGTCGCCACCGCAACGCAGTGGCAGACGATCTTTTCCGGCGGCATGCCGCCACGGCTGCTGAATCCGGATGTGTGGCCGCGATACTGCGAGCGGTTCCATGGGATTTTTGGTTTCCGCCCCAGTGCCACAGTGGTTTTGGAGAGAAGAGGCTGATCCGGTGAGCAAGTACGACACGATTGAGGTGGAGGTGCGGGGCCACACCGCCTGTGTGACACTGAACCGGCCTGAAGTGCTCAACGCGATCAACGACGAGATGATCGCCGAACTCGCGGTGGCATACGCGGAGATTGAAAAGTCGCAAGACATCTGGACGATGATCATCACGGGCGCCGGCCGCGCGCTGTGCGTGGGCGCCGATGTCAACAAGGCCGCCGACCACGACATGGAGAACGCGGCGGGCATCGACAACCAAGGCGAGCCGATTCTGAGCTCGATGCGGCAATGGGACGCGCCGCAGGAGGCGACACCCCCGTGGATGCAGATGACCAAGCCGATCATCTGCGCCGTCAACGGCATTGCGTGCGGTGCGGGAATGGATCTCGTCACGACAGCAGACATCACGATCGCGTCGGAGCACGCGACACTGATGGATCCGCATGTGAGTATCGGCGTCACCTCGGGACGCGAGGGGGTGCGGTTGGCGCGCATTCTGCCGCTGCCGGTGGCCATGCGTTTGATTCTCATGGGTAAGCACGAGCGGCTCGACGCTCAGCGCGCCTACGATCTCGGCGTCTTCACCGAGGTGGTCTCCCATGAAACGCTGATGGATCGCGCGTGGGAGATGGCGGAAGTGGTGAATTCGAATGCGCCTCTTGCGGTGCGTGGTTCGCGCATGGCGGTCCGAAAAGGCATGAACCTGCCGATCTACGAGGCCGAACTGCTCGCCGAGAACTACCGCATGAAGGTGGCGCTGACGAAGGACGCCATTGAGGGACCGCGGGCCTTCCTCGAAAAGCGCAATCCGGACTGGAAAGCGCTCTAGGCCGAAACCGCCTCTTCGTGAGCGGGGTAGTCCTACGCCATCCCGAAGAAGTTCTTCGCGTTGGTGGACAAGACCTTCCGCTTGGTCGCCTCATCGAGGCCTTCGGTCGCCTTGTTGGCGACGTCCATACTGTTCGGCCAATTGGTGTCGTTGTGTGGGTAGTCGGTTTCGAACATCAACTGATCCTCGCCGACGAGGTCGAGGATACGGAACGCGACCGGGTCGCCGAAGGTGGAGAACCACACCCGCCCGGGCACCTGGCTGCTGGGCGGTTCGGTCAGAAGGGGATGGATGCCGCCCCATGCCCGCCGGTCCTCCCAGACTTCGTCGACACGTTGCAGGTAGTAAGGAATCCAGCCCGCCTGCGCCTCGGCAAATGCGATCTTGAGCTTGGGAAACTGCTTCAGCTTGGCCGAGAACAGCCAGTCGACGAGCGCGATGGTGCAGTTGACGGCCATCAACGCGCTCGTGACAACGTGCGGCGCGTCCGAAGAGGACTTGGTGAGCGAGGAACTCGACCCGATGTGCAGCATGATGCCGACCTCGTTGCGCTCGCATGCCGCAAAGAACGGGTCCCAGTAGCCGCTGTGGATGGATGGCAGGTCGAGGCGCGCGGGCAGTTCGGAGAAGCACACGGCCGGCATCCCCTTGGCCGCTACCCGGTCGACCTCCTTGACGGCAAGATCGACGTCCCAGAGCGGGATGATGCCCAGCGGGATGAGTCTGCCGTTGGAGTCGCCGCCCCACTCGTCGATCTGGAAGTCGTTGTAAGCCTGGACGCAAAGCAGTGCTAGGTCTTTGTCTTTGGCGTGCAGGAAGCGCTGGCCGCAGAAGCGAACAAGGGTATTGGGAAAGCATGCCGAGGCCTCGATACCCGCGATGTCCATGTCGGCGAGTCGATCCTTGGGGCGGAAGCAGCCGGGTCGCATCTCCTCGTAGGTGATCGGATCGGTGGTGAGCTCGTCGATCTCGTATCCGGCGGCCGCGCTGATGAGCGGAATGGGAATGATCGAATCCTCGTAGTGCCAGATGTCGGCGTCGCGACCGTCCTCGTCGTCGACGAAGGCGACGTCGGACGTGACACTCGGATCCATGCGTCCGCGGTGCCGAATGATTCTCGGCCCGATATCCCGGTAGCGCTCGGGCAGCCGGGACGTCCACAGATCGGCCGGCTCGACGAGGTGGTCGTCCGGGGAAACGATGAGAATATCTGCGGTCAAGGCTGCACTCCTTCGAGGACGAACTGCGGCTTCATCTTGCAGAACTTTGATTCCCGCAAGCGAGAATGATCATTTCCAGAGTAACGCATGACCACGGTTCGGTGCGGTCGGTCTACCTACACGTGTAGGTAGGTCGCACAATACAAGCGCGGAACGCGTATTCTCATACACATCATGACTGCTAAGAAGCGTGCCGGCCGCAATCCCGAAGCCGGATTGGAAGTCGTTGACAACGACGTCGAACTGTCCGGCAGTTGGCAGGAGCGGACCATCGAACGGCGACTGAGTCAGGCGCGGGCCCGCGCGTTGGCGCGGAGTTCGCGCTTCCTGGCCGCCGCGCTCGAGTTGGTCGAGGAGTCGGGTAAGGCCGACTTCACGATTCAGACGCTCATCGACCGGTCGAATCTGAGCCTGCGCGCGTTCTACCAACACTTCGCGGGCAAGGAAGAACTGCTGTTGGCGCTCTACGAGAACGCCACCAGTCAATTCATCGAGGGCATCCGCCAGGAGGTCGCTGCGGCCGATGGTCCGCTGGAACAGCTGGAGGCGTTCTGCCGCGGATTTCTGTCCCGCGCGGAGTCATCCGAAGCGATCGGCGGTCGCGTGATGACGATCTACAACCTGAGCTTGGAGATCGAGCGTCCTGACGATTTCGCAAAGATCTGGGAACCCCACCAGAAGCTACTGACGAAGATCCTCACCGCATGCTCCCGCGCTGGTTTGGTGCGCAAGGATCTGACCCCCGCGCAGTTGACCACGCTGCTGAACTCGACGCTGATCGCGCTGGCGCAGATCGGGGTGTTCCATCTTGGCGTCAAGGGCGCCGAACTGAACGAAGACCAGC
Source organism: Mycolicibacterium rhodesiae NBB3 (assembly GCF_000230895.2). The sequence goes on along the minus strand of NC_016604.1, from coordinate 6,248,912 downwards.
TGTGGGCGTGGTGCCTCCAGGCGTTGGCTCCTCCCGCGGTCAAGCCCAAACCTGCCGCGACGAAAGCGGCGCCACGGCGCACGACGGCGCGCAAGACGAACAAACTAACGGGGTAGGCCCAATCCGCGCTGGGCGATGATGGTCCGCTGCACCTCGCTGGTACCCGCATAGATGGTGGTGCCCAACGAGAATCGCATCAGGTGCTCGAAACGCCCCTGCTCGGGAGCGTCCGGCTCGAAGTAGCTACGCATCCCGTCGGGTCCGACCAACTCGACGATGTCCTGACTGGCGCGCGCCAGAGCTTCGGTGCTGAAGACCTTGGACATCGGTCCTTCGGCGACCGGGGTCTGCCCCGCCTCTGTCATCCAGACGCAGCGATGCTGAAGGAGCATGGAAACCTCGTGCTCCATCGCGACCCGTGCGATGCGCCGGCGCACATCGTCTTTGGCGATCTGCGGCGAACCGTCGTGCGCACAGGTGGTTTGTGCCCACTGCTCGACATGGTAGAGGAGGCGCGCGATATGCGGACCCCAGCCGGACGCATGTTCGTCCTGCAGGGACAAGCCCAAGACCTGCCATCCCGCGTCGACGTCGCCGATGCGCCACTCGTCGCTGATCCGTACGTCGCTGTAGAAGGTGATGTTGGTGCGCTCACCCGAGAGCGTCCACACCGCCTGGGCCTCGAATCCGTCGACATCGAGCGGGACGAGGAACATCGTCAGACCCTTGTGCTTCGGCTTCTCGGGGCTGGTGCGTGCCAGCAGGAAGACGTAGTCGGCGATGTGCCCGTTGGTCGTGAACATCTTGGAGCCGTTGATGACCCATTCGTCACCGTCGCGCACGGCTCTTGTACTTGCGGCAGCGACGTCGGAGCCGCACTCGGGCTCGGTGAACCCAAGCGCGATGGTGATATCGCCGTTCATCGCGCCGGCCAGAACGCGGTCCCGCATCGCGGATGTTCCGACCTCGCGGATGATTGACGCGACCATCCGGGTGGTCTCCGACAAGTACGCCGGCGCATCGGCGCGCATGAGTTCCTCTCGGAGTACTTGGTCCTCCCAGACGCCGCTGTCGCGGCCGCCGTACTCAGCAGGCCAGCTCGGTGCGAAAACTCCTTTGTCGACAAGCCCTTTGGCGAAATCGTCATCGTGTGCGACGCCACTGCGGTATACGCGCTCCTCGAACTCCGGAGTCAACGCCTCCCGGAGGTGGGCGCGGACGTCGTCGCGGAACGCCTCAACATCGGTGGCCAGTCGAAAGTCCATCGTGTGAACCAATCTGTCGTCGGGCATGCCCGATAGCGATGCAGGCGATAATGCTACTCTCATTTGTGAGAGTAACCGTATCCGCATGTGAGGGGGCCGAGTAGGTGGATCTGAGCCTCTCTGGCGAACAACGACAGCTGGTCGATTCGTTCGCGGCGATGTATGCCCGGGAATCCACATCCGATCGTGTGCGGGCCGCGGAGCCATTGGGATTCGATCCCAAGCTGTGGAAGGCGCTGCTCGAGACCGGTGTCATAGAGATGGCCGTCGATGAAGCCGCGGGCGGCTGGGCCGCTTCCGAGGTGGATCTGGCATTGATCGCGGAACAATACGGTCGGGCAGTCGCATCCGCACCTGTAATCGAGAGTCAGGTTGCTGCCCGCGTGCTCGCCGGATGCGGGGAGCCGGGAGCAGAGCTACTCCGCCATGCACTGGCAGGCGACAAACTCATCAGCTTCACGCCGCGCCGAGGCTATGGCGATTCGCTGAAACTCGTCCCGGCCGGAGCCGTCGCGGACGCGGTCGTAGCGCTTGTCGACGGGCGTGTTGTTGCGGTTCCAGTCACTGAGAACCGATGTCCTGTAACCAATCTCGGCTCTTTGCCCCTCGCGGACATCACGATCGACGACGCCGCTGTTCTCGCCGAAGGCGAGGACGCGAGGCGCCTGTTTGAGGCTGCCCTCGACTTGTGGCTCGCGTTGACTTCTGCCGCGCTGGCGGGTGCGGCGAAGAAAGCAGTCGAATTGGGAGTCGAGTACGCCAAGCAGCGTCACGCGTTCGGCACGGCCATCGGAACGTTCCAGGCCGTCTCCCATCCACTTGCCGACAGCGCCACGGCGGCGGACGGAGCGCGGCTGCTGGCACTCAAGGCGGCGTGTGCGTTCGCCGACGAGCCTGAGCGTGCCGGTGAACTGGCCGCGATGGCGTTCGCGTTCGCGTATGAGACCGCCCGCGACGCAACGAATCGTAGTCTGCACATCCACGGTGGCTACGGATTCGGTATGGAGGGCGACATCCAGCTGTACTACCGACGATCCCGGGGCTGGGCGATGGTTTACGGCGAGCCTGCGGTGGCGCTGGATCGTGTCGCCGACGCGCGCTACGGAGCGGTCGCGGGCTGAGCCGGCTGCCTCGGAGTCAGGACTGCGAAGCTCAGCGTCGCGCGAGCCGCCAACCGGTCACCGCCCACGTCTGTCACATCGACCGCGACGACGATCGTGCGTTTACCCGCCCGTACCAAGGTGGCGGTCGCGCGTGCCGGACCTTCCATGATCGGAGCAAGGAAGTGGATTGTCATGTCGGCAGTGCTCGCGCCAGCACCCTCACCGGTGTACTTGATCGCGAGCCTGCCCCCGGCTACGTCGATGAGGGTGGCGACCAGTCCACCCTGTAATGCACCGCGGATGTTCACCAGATCTGCCCGGTTCTCGAGGTCCACGACCACGGTGTCATCGGTGTCGACGACGTCGAAGAACGGCAGTTGCGCGAACAGGTGGTCGGGAATGGTCACCTCCATGGGGCGTGGCGTCATGACTCCACTCTGACCTGGTCCTTGACCGAGAGGACGATCGGGGGCGCGGTCCGCCAGTCGGGCACACCGTTCTCCGGGCCGGCTACGGCGCGCCTGTCGTCGCGGACGCCCACCCAGTGCGAATGGTTGAGCTGGTGCAGGGTGAAGCACGACTGCAGCGAGTTGTAAAAGCCCATGTTGTCGACGGTCTGGTTGACGGACTCCTTGATCAACAGCGCTGCCATGGTGGGTACCTCGCCGATACGACGGGCCATATCGAGTGTGCGATCGGCCAATTCGTCGCGCGGGAACACCTTGCTCACCATCCCGAGCCGATGAGCCTCGTGGATGTCGATGGCGTCGCCGGTGAGCATGAGTTCTTTGGCTTTTCGCGGCCCGAACTCCCACGGGTGGCCGAAGTACTCCATGCCGCACATACCGAGTCGGGTGCCGACGACGTCGGCGAAGCGCACCTCTTCGCTGCCGACAATGAGGTCGCACGCCCACATCAGCATCAGCCCCGCCGAGAACACATCACCGTGGACCTGCGCGATGGTGATCTTGCGTAGGTTGCGCCATCGCAACGTGTTCTGGAAGAAGTAGTGCCACTCCTGCAGCATGATTTTCTCGGCGCCCTCCCGGGTGCCGCCGTTGATCGCCGCCGTCGGGTGCTGATCGGGGCCTGGCCGAAACTCCGCGCTGGCCTGCTTCGAACCGATGTCGTGACCCGACGAGAACATCTTGCCCTCGCCGGCAAGGATCACCACGCGTACCTTGTCGTCGGCTTCCGCGCGGCCGAACGCTTCGTCGAGTTCGACGAGCATGCCGCGGTTCTGGGCATTCCGCTGTTCGGGCCGGTTCAACGAGATGCGCACGATCATGCCGTCGTCGAACGTCTCCCATTTGAGGAATCTGTAGTCGCTCACCGGGTCCTCCAGGTTCTGCAGTACGGTAATGGTGTTACCGAAATATGAGAAGATATGTTCTCACAGCTCGGACGGCACAGTCGGGAAGGGTGCACATGACCGTACGTCAACCCAATCCGCGGGTGATCCTGTGGGGACCCGGACAGGTCGGCGTCGGTGCGCTGCGTGCGCTCATCGCGCACCCGGGCCTGGATCTCGTCGGTGTGGTCGTGTACGCCGAAGCCAAGGACGGCAAGGACGCCGGCGATCTCTGTGGGATGCCTGCGACCGGCGTCATTGCGTCCCGCGACATCGAGGCGGCCTTGGCGACCGACGCCGACGTGGTCGCGTACTTCGCGTCCGGCGATTACCGCTATCGCGAGGCGGCGGAGGACATCGCCCGCTGTCTGCGGGCGGGCAAGAACGTCGTCTGCACCTCGCTGGTGCCGATGTGCTACCCGCCGGCCGCCGACCAGGAGACCGTTGATCTCATCCGGTCGGCATGCGAAGACGGTGGCAGCAGCTTCTTCAACAGCGGTGTCGATCCCGGTTGGGCGAACGATGTCATCGCGCTGACGATGACCGGCTTCTCCAGCCGCGTCGACACCATCACCATGCTCGAGATACTCGACTACGGCCCGATCAACCAGCCCGAGATCATGTTCGACTTCATGGGTTTTGCGCACCCGCCGGATCACCCCGCCCCGCTGTTCGACACCGAACGCCTCGCCGCACTGTGGGCGCCGACGGTGCACCTGGTCGCCGACGGTGTCGGCCTGCCGCTGGACCGCGTCGAGACGACGATCGAAAAGTGGTTGGCCACAGAGCGTTACGAAGTGGGGTCCGGCTGGGTGGAGCCGGGCACCATGGGGGGCATGCGTTTCAAGCTCGCTGGGATGGTGGACGGCGAGGAGCGCATCGTGCTGGAGCACATTACGCGCATGGGCGAGGGTTCGGCCCCCGACTGGCCACGGCACCCGTCGCCACACGGTGGGTATCGAGTGATAGTCGACGGGCTGCCGACCTACACCGTGGACATCGAGATGCACGGCCGCGGCAACAACATGCGCGGCCTGACATACGCAACTGTCATGCGCGAGCTCAACGCCGTTCCGGCGGTCATGGCCGCGCCGCCGGGCCTGTTGTCGACGCTTGATCTGCCGCTGGTCACCGGTCCGGTGCGCGGTGGTACCTGGCGGGGTGTACTACCGCGGGGCCCGAAGGCATGAGCCCTCACGAGGTGCCGCGCGTCTCCGATGACCTGTGGACCGTCATGAATTCGGCGAGCGCCGTCCGGCGGTATCGCGACGAACCCGTACCTGATGACGTGCTGGAAAAGTGTCTGCTGGCCGCGTCGTGGGCGCCGTCGGGTGGGAATGGGCAGCCGTGGAAATTCGTGGTGATCCGCAGCCCGGAACTTCGTGAGGTGATCACCGAGGCCGCTCGGCAGACCTGGGAGGTGATGAAGGACTTCTATCGGTTGCCTACGGTCGCAGAGGACGCAGACGACCCGAAGTCGCGTGTTCTTCGGGCCATGGCTGAACACATGCACGTCGGCGGCGGTGCTCCAGAGCTCGTGTTGTTCTGCGTGCAGCCACAGCGGGGGACCACCGAAATGCAGCAGGCGGGTTCGATATTTCCCGCCGTCCAGAACTTCCTTCTGGCCGCGCGCGCCCAAGGGCTCGGAGCGGCGATCACTCTGTGGCACGGCCACTGCGAACCGGAACTGCGCGCAGCGATCGGCATACCGGACGATTGGAAGATCGCGACGCTTCTGACCGTCGGCTGGCCCGCTGGCGGCCACCACTTCGTGTCCCGTCGACCGTTGCCGACGGCAGCGGTGATAGACACATGGGAAACCCCTTGGTCCACGAATGAGGCGTAAGAGTGCGCACACCCGAACTCTCGTTGTACTTGACGACCTACACCGACGCTCCGCACCACGACTGGCGCGCCACGTTGGACCTCGCCCAGGCGATGGATACGGCCGGAGTCGACCGGCTCGTGGTGTCCGACCACCTCGTCTTCGGTGAGAATCTAGAGGCCTATGCGGACCCGTCGATCGGCGGACAAGCGGGCGGCCGCCAGCCGACCGGGCCCGACGGGGCGTGGCTCGAACCGCTGGTCGTGCTGACCGCGATCGCGGCCACGACAACCCGTATCAGGCTGGGCACCGCGATTTTGCTGGCCGCATTGCGACGCCCCGCGGTGCTGGCCAAGCAACTCGCCACCCTCGATGTGGTGTCCGGCGGGCGGATCGACCTGGGGGTCGGCGTCGGTTGGCAGCGCGAGGAGTACGAGGCGGCGGGTCTATCGTTCGAGGATCGCGGGCGTCTGCTCGACCACACGCTCGAGGTGTGCCAAACGCTGTGGGCCCAGCAGCGGGCGTCCTACTCGTCGGCGGAGTTGTCGTTCGACGGAATTCACCAGATGCCCAAACCCGTTCAGGCCGGTGGTGTTCCGCTGTGGATCAGTGGCACCGTCAACAACGCGGTGGCCCGCAGGATCGCGCGATTCGGAAGCGGTTGGATCCCTTGGGGTTCGGCGTACGCGGACATCCCAGGCTCGATCGCGGCGATGAAGGACAAGATCGTCGAGTTCGGCCGCGACCCCTCCGATCTGCAGGTGCAAGGCGTCGCGCGCGTCGCGAAGGGTGACGACGGTTCGATCGACTACGCAGCCTCGGCCGCCGCGGTCCCCGCGCTGGTCGAGGCCGGTGTCACTGACGTCCGGTTCCCGGCCTCGCTGACGGCGAATCCCGATCAGGCGCTCGACCAGATGTCCTCGCTCGTAGCGGCATTTCGCGACGCCACGCGTTGAACCGTCAGGACACCATGCAGCTGCGCGATCACGCCGGATCGACGAAAGCTGCTGTGCTGCTTGCGCCGTCAGGCACAGTTGTCACGTTCGCCGATCTGGAAGCACGCGCGAACCGGATGGCCCACTTCCTGCGCCGCGCCGGTCTGGCACCCGGCGACACGATCGCGGTGCTGATGGAGAACAACGAGCACATCCACGCCGCGATGTGGGCGGCGAGGCGCAGCGGGCTGTACTACACGTTGGTCAACACGCATCTCAGCGCAGCCGAGGTCGCCTACATCGTCACCGACAGCGGCGCAAAGGCGGTCCTGTCCTCATCGGCGATGCGTCCGTTGTGCGAGCAGCTGTCGACTTCGGAGCTCGCCGCCGCAGTGGTGGTCGACGATGACCTCGACGGCTGGCAGCGCTACCCGGATTGCGTGGCCGGCGAACCGGAGACGCCGATCGCGGATGAGTGCGACGGTCTGCTGCTGCAGTACTCAGCGGGAAGCACGGGGCGGCCCAAGGGAATCCGGCGTCCGTTGAGTTCGGCGTCGCCCAAACTGACGACACCGGTGTTCGAAGCGCTCGGCGTCACCGAGGACGCGGTGTACCTGAGTCCCGCTCCGACCTATCACACCGCACCTGCCATGTGGACGATGGCCGCGCAGGCCGTCGGCGCCACCACGGTAGTCATGGAGCGGTTCGACGCCGAGCTGACACTGGAAAGCATTGAGCGATACGGTGTTACGCATGCGCAGTTCGTGCCGTCGATGTTCGTCCGCATGCTGCGCCTGCCCCACAAGACGCGGCGACGCTACGACCTGTCGAGCCTGCAACGCGTCGTCCACGCCGCCGCGCCGTGTCCGCCCGACATCAAGCGCCAGATGATCGACTGGTGGGGTCCGATCGTCGACGAGTACTACGGCTCGTCCGAAGGCGCGGGCATCTCGTTCATTCGTGCAGAGGAATGGCTCGAGCGGCCGGGCTCGGTCGGCAAACCGATGCTGGGGGAGCCGCACATCCTCGACGAGCACGGGATCGAGTTGCCGGTAGGGGAGATCGGCGAGATCTTCTACGGTGGCGGTTATCCGTTCGAATACCTCAATGATCAGGCCCAGACGATGAATTCGCGCAGTGCCGAGGGATGGGTCACGGTGGGCGACGTGGGCTACGTCGACGGTGACGGCTATCTCTATCTCACCGACCGCCGCAACCACATGATCATCTCCGGCGGCGTCAACATCTATCCGCAGGAGACGGAGAACATGCTCATCAGCCATCCGCTCGTCGTGGATGCAGCGGTATTCGGCATTCCCGACGACGTGATGGGCCAAGCGGTAAAGGCCGTCGTCCAACTGACCGACCCGGCCCGCGCCAGTGCGGACCTGGCCGCCGACTTGATGACCTGGCTGCGAGACCGGTTGGCCCACTACAAATGTCCGCGGTCCATCTCATTCGAGGCGCAGCTGCCCCGCACCGATGCTGGAAAGCTGTACAAGCAACGGCTGATCGACAAATACTCGTGATTTGTGTGCGTTTCAGTGCGCTCCCCGCACACCAACGCACACAAGCCGCTCAGAGGATGGCGTTGATGTCGTCTTTGAGTGCCTCGGCTGCGGTGCCGAACACCGCCTGAACGCTGTTGCCGACCTCGACGACGCCCGCGGCGCCGAGGTTCTTCAGGCGGTTCTGGTCCACCTTGGCCTTGTCGGACACCTCCACCCGCAGCCGGGTGATGCAGGCGTCGACGTTGACGAGGTTCTCCCGCCCGCCGAACGCCGCGATGACCTGTTCGGCCTTGCTGTCGGCACGCGCGGGCGCCGTCAGCGTCGCGGTCGCGCTGCCCGCGGTCACGGCGGTCGCCGAATCGGTGCCCTCGCCAAGGTTGGCCTGCTCCTCCGCCTCGAACTCGCTCTCGGGTTCGCGGCCCGGCGTGCGCAGGTTCCACTTCGTGATCGCGAACCGGAACAAGAGGTAGTAAACGACGAAGAACACGACTCCCATGCCGATCAGCAGCGGGACGTTCTTCGCCGCGGGCGCAGTGCCGTAGAGAAGCAGATCGATGAGCCCGGCGGAGAACGAGAAGCCCAGGTGTATGTCGAGGAGGTAGGCGATGGCCAGGGACAACCCGGTGAGCACCGCGTGGATCACATACAGCGGGAACGCCACGAACATGAACGCGAACTCCAGCGGCTCCGTCACCCCGGTCAGGAACGCGGTAAGCGCCGCGGCGGCCAGGATGCCGACCGCGACCTTGCGCTGCTTCTTGTTGGCCACATGGATCATCGCCAGCGCCGCGCCGCTGAGTCCGAACATCAGGATCGGGTAGAAGCCCGCCGTGTATGCCCCGCCGGTGGGGTCGCCAGCAGTGAAGCGGGGGATGTCACCCGTGACGGCTTCGCCGCCTGGCGGTTGGTAGTCGCCGTAGAGGAACCAGATGTAGGAATTGGGGATGTGGTGCAGGCCGACCGGAATGAGCATCCGGTTGGCGAATCCGTAGACGAACGCACCCAGAGCTCCCGCACCGGTGATGAACCTGCCGAGGCCGGTCAGGCCCGCGTCGAAGATCGGATAGAAGTAGCTCATCCCGAACGCGAGGAACAGGCTGGCCAGCGAGACGACGATCGGCACGAACCGTCTGCCGCCGAAGAATCCGAGGTAGGACGGCAGCTGGATGGTGTGGTACCGGTCGAACAGCCAAGCAGTCAGCAGGCCGATCACGATGCCCGCGAAGACGCTGTAGTTGATCTGGGCCTGTTCGCCGGCTTTGTCCAGCTCGCCGGCCAGCACGATCGGCGACATGGTCTTGAAGACCGCCTCCATCACCAGGTAGCCGACGACGGCCGCCAGCGCGGTGGAACCGTCGGCTTTCCTGGCGAAACCGATCGCCACACCTACGGCGAACAGCAGCGGCAAGTTGCTGAACAGTGCGTCGCCCGCAGCACTCATGGCCTTGAAGAACGGACCGATGACCGGGGCCTCGATCTTGCCCAGCAGGTCAGGCTGGCCCAGCCGCAGCAGGATGCCCGCGGCGGGCAGTACGGCGATCGGCAGCATGAGGCTCTTGCCCAGTCGCTGCAACTGCGCGAACCCAGGAATCCTCATTCCTGACTTACTTTGCGTTGCAGAAGGTTTCGCTGTGTCACCCATCTACCGTGACCTCCTCGCCCTAGCCGACCCGAGCCGTCGGAACTCAGCGGAAGCTTAGAGGAAACGCCGAAGTCCAGCCCGTCTTTCCGGCACGCTCGTATTGTGGGTGCGCACGAGCAGAAGGGGTGTCGTGGTGGGTTCGACTGAGGTCTTCGCGCCGGTCGGTGGTCGCGCGGTTCCACTCGCGGATGTCCCCGATCCGGTGTTCTCGGCCGGAATGGTGGGCCACGGTGCCGCTGTCGATCCTCCCCATGAAGTACTCGAGGCTGTCGCCCCGGTCAGCGGGAAATTGCTGAAACTGATGCCACACGCCTACATCGTCATGACACCACACGGTGTCGGTGTGCTCGTCCATCTGGGCCTGGACACCGTTCAACTCGAGGGCGAAGGCTTCACCACCCATGCGAGTCAGGGTGACGACGTCACCGCCGGTGAGCTGGTCATCACCTATGACGTCCCGTCGGTGGTGGCCAAGGGGCTCAATCCCATCGTGCCCGTCGTTGTGATGGACGAACGCGAAGCGGCGAACATCGTGGCCTCCGAAGCCGTCTTCGAGGGTACGCAGATACTCTCCGGTGCAGCCCTTTTCGTGGCGAACAGATAGTGGAAGTCATCATCCTGCGGGACGCCAACGAGATTGGCGCCATCGGCGCCGACGCGATCGCCGCGTTGCTCGCCCGAAAACCGGAGGCGGTGCTGGGCCTCGCCACCGGATCGTCGCCGCTGGCCATCTATGACGACCTCAACCGCCGGTACGAGACCGGCCTGATCTCGTTCGGCCAGGCCCGCGGCTTCACCCTCGACGAGTACGTCGGCCTGCCCGCGGACCACCCTCAGCGCTACCGCAACGTCATCGACGAGGTGTTCGTCTCCAAGGTCGACTTCGCCGCAGGCGCTGTGCAAGGACCCGATGGCCTCGCCGCCGATATCCCGGCGGCGTGCATCGAGTACGAGGCGGCGATCGACAATGCCGGTGGCATCGATCTGCAGATCCTGGGCATCGGCACCGACGGGCACCTCGCTTTCAACGAACCCGGGTCGTCGCTGGGTTCACGCACCCGGATCAAGACGCTGACGCGGCAGACCCGTTCCGACAACGCCCGCTTCTTCGGCGGCGACATCGCGGCGGTGCCCACACATTGTCTGACGCAGGGGCTGGCAACCATCATGGGCGCCCGGCACCTGATCCTGGTGGCGACAGGCCGCGGGAAGGCCGAGGCCGTGCACCAGCTGGTGGAGGGCCCTATCAGTGCGCTGTGGCCCGCGACGATTCTGCAGCTTCATCCGCACGTGACCGTGCTCCTCGACGAGGCGGCGGCACGTCGGCTCCAGCGGGTCGACTACTACCGCGAGACCTATTGCTCGAAGCCGGAATGGCAGGGCATCTGAGTGCTGCTGACCGCCGACACACTGCTCACGGGCCGAGAACTGTTGCGACCCGGGTGGATTGAAATCTCGGGCGGCCGTGTCGGCGCGGTCGGCACGGGCACGCCGCCTCGGGCGGTTGATCGGGATCTGGGACTGGTGACACTGGCGCCGGGCTTCGTCGACACCCACGTGCATGGCGGGGGAGGGACGAACTTCTCCGCCGCCGAGCGGGTGGACACCGCCACCGCAGTCGAGTTTCACCGCAGGCACGGCACCACCACGCTGATCGCGTCGTTGGTCACCGAATCGCCAGAGAACTTGCTACATCAGGTCATCGAGTTGGCGCGCGATACCGGTGACGGTGTGATCGACGGGATCCACCTGGAAGGTCCCTGGCTGTCCACGGTGCGGTGTGGCGCGCATCAACCCACCCTGATGCGGGACCCGGATCCCGCTGAAGTCGACCGCGTGCTGGCTGCCGGTGCGGGCACCATCCGCATGATCACCATCGCACCGGAACGCGAGGGCGCACTGGTCGCGATCCAACGGATCGTCGCCGCCGGCGTGGTGGCGGCCGTGGGGCACACCGACGCGTCCTATGCGCAGACACGAGCAACGATCGAAGCGGGTGCGACGGTCGGAACTCACTTGTTCAACGCGATGCGTCCGATCAACACCCGGGAACCGGGTCCGGTGATCGCACTCCTCGAAGATCCCGGCGTCACAGTCGAACTCATCACCGACGGCGTCCACGTTGATCCGGCCCTTTACCGCCACGTGACTCGCAGCGCCGGGTCAGACCGGGTGTCGCTGATCACCGACGCGATCTCCGCGGCCGGAATGAGCGACGGCTCCTATCAACTCGGCCCGTTGGCGGTAGACGTGGTGGACGGCGTGGCGCGCGTGTCCGGAACGCCGACCATCGCGGGCAGTACGGCGACCATGGAGCACCAGTTCCAGTTCGCCGTGCGGCACAGCGGACTTCCACATGAGGAGGCGTTGATGGCTGCGGTATGTATGGCCTCGATCAATCCGGCTCGTGCACTCGGTCTGCCCGACGCGGGGCTCGTACCCGGAACGGCCGCCGATCTGGTGGTGCTGGATTCCGACCTCACGGTGACGGGCGTGCTTCGCCACGGCAAGTGGGTGATCGAACCCGGCGGTGCCGGGTCCGCTGATTCGGTGAGGAACTGACATGGCCGACGTGCGTCCGCTCATCGATACCTATTCGCTGTACATCGACGGGCGTTGGGAGGAGCCGGAGCTGGGCCGCTACGAGGATATTTCGCCGGCCACGGAAGCGGTGATCGCACACGCCCCCGATGCGGGCCTTGCCGATGTCGACAGGGCGATCGCCGCCGCACGGCGGGCGTTCGACGCCGGGCCATGGGGTGACGCGCCGGCAACAGAACGCGCACGATGCCTCAGACAGTTGAGTACCGCCCTCACGGCGTACGCCGACGAGCTCTTTGCGCTCGCGCAGGCCGAATGGGGATGCCTTGCCAACGAACGGTTGATCCAGATCGACGGTCCGGCGGCGTCTGTGCAGCGCGCTGGAGAGCTAGCGACCCGGCTCGCCGACGAACCGATCGACGCAATCGGCGCGACCGGTTCGACGCTGCTGCGCCATGAACCGCTGGGCGTGGTGTCCATCCTCACCCCGTGGAACTTCCCGCACAGCCTCAACGTCACGAAGGTCAGTCGCGCATTGGCCGCAGGCAACACCGTAGTGCTCAAGCCCTCACCGCTGACTCCGCTCGCCGGACTCGCGCTTGCGCGAATCATCAACGAGAACACCGATATCCCTGCGGGAGTGGTCAACGTTGTGACGCCGAACGGCACTGAGGCGAGCAAGCTGTTGACCACCGACCCGCGTATCGACATGGTCAGCTTCACCGGCAGCTCCGCCGTCGGCCGCGAGATCATGGCCGCCGCAGGTGCGACCATGAAGCGACTACTGCTCGAATGCGGAGGGAAGTCCGCGGTGATCCTGCTCGATGACGTCGAGGTCACCGACGAATTGCTGGAACGCATCCTGTTCAGCGGCTGCTCGTTGCACGCTGGTCAGGCGTGCATCCTGCAGAGCCGCCTGTTGCTCCCAGAGTCGGTTCACGATGAGGTCGTCGATAGACTCGTCGAACTTGCCAGGCGGGTAAACGTCGGAGACCCAGCGGATCCCGATGTTCAGATGGGCCCGCTCATCAGCCGGGTGCAACGGGATCGGGTGGAGGGCCATGTCTCCGCGGCCATCGGCGCGGGAGCCACGCTGGCGGTGGGTGGTCGACGCCCACACAGCCCGGGCAGCGGGTTTTACTTCGAGCCGACCATCCTGACCGATGTCACCCCGGATTCGGTGATCGCACAGGAAGAAGTGTTCGGACCGGTGCTGTCGGTCCTGCGTTACAGCGATGACGACGATGCCGTAGCGATCGCCAACAACTCGCAGTACGGCCTCTCGGGTGCGGTGTGGGGGAGCGACGTGGACCGCGCGATAGCCGTTGCGCGCCGTATCCGCAGCGGACAGATCGCCGTGAACGGCTGCAGCCCCGGCGATGCACCGTTCGGCGGGTTCAAACAAAGCGGTCTGGGTCGCGAAGGCGGCGGTATCCGCGGTCTGCACAGCTACATGGAGCAGAAGGCCATCGGGATTCCTGCCTGACTCACGTCAGCCGTCGACTCCGCCACCGCGCCAGCCGGTTCGCCGGTTCGTGGATGGCAGCCATCACCGCGCTCATGGGTGACGCGACCGACTTCGGGGGGGCGTCGGTCTCGGCGCCCGGGACAGCGGGCCGATCGCCTTCCCACCACGTCGGCTGCAGCAGCGCGGTCGTCACCGGGATGGCTTTGTCGACGCTCTTACGTCCCCATGCGCAGGCGCGGTCGATGGATCTCGCCGACGGCGCCAGGTTGGCGGGGGAGAGAGTTGGCGAGAAGCGCACGAGATGGTCGGCATAGGGGGCGTTGCGCACCATTTGCAGCTGAACGGCCTGGGCGATCGGCACGAGCCACAGATGCCGTGGATCCCATTGCGGGTGAAAGCAATCGAACGCGAGGTAACAGGCATTGCGGGTGCCCAGCCGGCCGTCGCGGACCCGCTTCCACGCCAGCTCGACGGGAACATTGCTGGCCGCACCGCCGTCGACCAGTGCCGAAACATCCTTGTCGTCGCACAGCGCGTCGAGGATCGGGACCATCCGCGGGTCGCTCGTCTCATGGTGCAGCACACCAGGAATCGCCGATGAGAAAGATGCGGCGTCGACGACGTTGAAATCGCGCGTGAGGTCGTTGTCACCGACGACGATGGGCTTCACAACCCGGACGTCGATGAAGGCTGACACCTGCCACAGCCGGCGCGCGACCTGAGGCCCGATGCCGATCGGGCGGAAGGGCAGCGAGCGCATCTGCAACGCCGCCAGTTCCGGTCGACGAAACTTCGACGGGAGGGCCGCATACGGCTGCCTGCGCACACCGGCGAGCACCGCGTCGAACGGAATCGCCAAGTCCGACAACCGCATACGCTCGCCGTCGGCGCGGGTGAACAACGCCTGAGCGAACTCGTCGAAGCGCAGCGAGAACAGGCCGGCGAGCCCATGCCGGCGGCGGAGGCGCTCAGGCCCGAGGATCGCCCCGTACGTCACCGTCTTCGCCCACGCCACATATTCGTCGATCGGCACCGGCAGTGCGCGAGCCACCACGCTGCCCATGATCGATCCGAAGGACGCCCCGATCATGTAGTCCGGAACCTGGCCGGCCTCCAGCAGTCGTTGCATGCCACCGATGTAGACGAAGCCGGCGCCGCCGCCACCACCGAGCACCGTGACAAGCTTCTTGTAACCGACCTCGGCGTCCAGTTCGGCGGCGGAGAAGTCGTTGCCATGCCTGTCTATCAACGACCGGCGCTGTTCGTCCTGCTCTTCGGTCAGCGCGGTGAGAGCATCGCGTGCGCGGCCCAATGCCGTTGCGGGGTCGCGCTCCTCGCGGAGCGGGCCGTGGAGCGCATCGGCGACCTTGGCCCGCCACGACGCGAGCTCGGCGCCCACCGAGACGTCCCCGCGTCCACGGTTACCGCCCGGGCCTGCTGCTCCTGGTTCGAAATCGGCCAACCGCGCGAAATTGAGGAGGTACCGCAGCCTGCGCAACTCCTCGACACTCAGCACGTCCGGTTTGGCCAGGTGGTGACGGACGAGTTTGTTCTCCATCTTCTGCAACAACAGGGCCGGTTCAGCGGACGGTAGATCGACGGCGCCAACGGAATCTACGACCTCGTCCTCGACCGCCTCGGCGAGGTCGAGCGCGACCTCGCGGCGGCCGAGTCGATTGACGACTGGCTCGGCGACGGGCTTCTCCATCTGTCTTACGGCTCCATGAATTGCTGAGGGGGTTGCCAGCTGTCGCTCGACGGTAAGCGGTGAGGCCTTCCGATGGAAAGTTAGTTCATGTACCGTTTGGTACATGATTACCAACGCGGGTATCGATATCGACGCGCCGGCCGCTGTCGTCTGGGATGTCTTCAGCGACGTCGAGCGCTGGGGTGAATGGACGGAGTCGGTCACCAGCCTGACAGCCCTCGACGGTCCTGGCATCGCGGTGGGCAAGCGATTCGAGATCAAGCAGCCGCGCATGCCCAAGCTGGTGTGGGAGGTCACCGAGGTGACACCGGGCAGGTCGTGGACCTGGGTGCAGCGATCGCCCGGCGGCCTCACACTCGCCAGTCACGATGTCACCGCCATCTCGGACCGCCGCACCCGTGTGCAGCAGCAGATCGATCAGCGCGGGCCAGTCGGCTTTCTGGTCGGGCTGGCGATGCGCGGGATGACTCGGCGGTACCTCGATATGGAGGCCGTCGGCCTCAAGACGCGAAGCGAGCATCTCCACCACCTCGATGGCTCGGCCTCCTGATCGCGAGCGGCGCCAGGCGTTGCTCGACGCGATCGTCGAGGAGGTCGCGGTCCGAGGCATCGGAGACCGCTCGCTGCGCGACGTGGCGGCAGCGGTCGGCACCAGTCATCGGATGCTGCTGCATCATTTTGGCTCGCGCGACGAACTCCTACTGGCCATCGTCGACCAGGTCGAGCGGCGGCAGATGGCATTGATGGGTGAATTGCCCGACGATCCGGCCGACGCGATCGCCGCGATGTGGACCGGCCTGACCCGTCCCGAACTGCGTCCGTTCGAGCGGCTGTTCTTCGAGTGCTATGCGCGCGGCGTGCAGGGCGAGCAGCCTTTCGCCCGCATGTTGCCTGCGGCCGTCTACTCCTGGCTCGAGAATGACGCGGCGCGCATGGTCGATCCCGCGACGATGCGTCTTGGTCTCGCTGTCGCACGTGGCCTGCTGCTCGACCTCGTGGCCACCGACGATCAGGAGGGCGTCGACGCGGCGGCCGCGGCGTTCGTCGAGTTGGTGCGTCGAACAGGGGTTTAGCGAGCGGTTGACGAGGGGTAGTCCGAGTCAGTCGGGGGTCGAAACTGACAACAATGCATGTACGCCGCGATTTGAGGAGTCGGCCCAAATGAGTTTCAAGAAGCGTGTAGTCACCACCCTGTGCGCCGGCGCGGTGGCCGGTGCCGCCCTCGGGGTCGGGGCGGGTGTCGCCAGCGCCGGCCCGAAGTGGCCGGGCCCGCCGCCGCCCTGGCCGGTTCCCGGTCCTGGCGTCAATGTCGGTGGGCCGGGCAACCCGCTGCCGCCGGGACAAAACGGCTTCCCGCCGCCTGGTCATCGCAACTACGTCGTGCCGGTGTGGGCGCCACCCGCACCACCGCCGCCGTACTGGGCCCCGTGGCTTCCCGTCGAGTGGAACAGTGAGGTGAACGCGTGGGGCGTGCAATGGAACGGTGAGTTCAGAGCGGCGCCATTCTGACGAACTGACGAAGATCGCCCCGTCCTTGGGACGGGGCGATCTTTGCTGCTAGTCCGCGCTGCTGCGGCGGTCGCCGATGAACGCGAGCAGTCTTGAGTCGTCAGAAGTGAACCTGTCCATCTCTTCGCCACCGTCGCAACGCAACAGCGCGACCGTCACGGTGTCGCCGCGACGTGAGATCACCTCCCACATCGCGCCCGAGTCCTGCCAGCGCTGCAGTTCTGCGACTCGATTGACGTCCATACCCCCACGATTCCACCGCGCGCTAGGGCCGCCAACCCCGGCACGCGGCGTGAGACGACCGCCCGAAGTGGGTAAAGCCCGGGAGTGACGGTCGTTCTCGCATTGAGGTGTGCTGACGGACTCGTGATGGCCTCGGACTCACAGATCACCGATCCCGTCCGCGGCGTGAGCTATCCGGCGCAGAAGCTGCATGCGCTCGGCAACAACGCCGCATGGGGTGGCAGTGGATCGCGGGCAGTGCTCTTCGATCTCGAGCAGATCTTCGACGCCGAGGCGGATGCGATCGTCGAAGCGCCCGACGTCGGGCATGCGCTGCAGCAGCGGGTGGTGCCGGTGCTCGAGCAGCACTACCGAAGCTTCATCGCTGACGTTCCCGGTGGGAAGCCTGGTGCCACGCCGTCGACTTATGTGCTGGCGGCGGGTTACTCCGACGGGAAGCCGTTCATCGTCGACATCGATCCGCACGGCTTGATCGGCCACCACGAGGAAACCGGGTTCCAAGCCGTTGGCAGTGGCTCGCCGATGGCCCAGCAGGCGTATGCGCTTCTCGCGCACTTCCAGATGACCAAACGCAGCGTCGACTACGGGGTCGTCGCCGCACTGCGTGTGCTCGACGCACTGGACACATCGTCGCCGAGCGTCGGCGGTCCGATGGATATCTGCCGGATTACACCGGACGCCGCCCGGCACTTCGACAAGGAAGAAGTCACGAGTGTCCGTGATCGAGTGTCCAGATGGATTGACTTGGAGCAGAGGGCGATCGACGAATTGTTCAGTTGACCGTACGCCTGGCGTGCACTGGCCGGCGGCGTGGATGCAGCCGGATTTGAGGTAGGTAAACCTACCCTCACTTGCTCGGGTAGGCTCGGCGGGCGATGACCGACATTGACCAGGCCCCACCACCCGTGTTGCCACGCGAACTGACGTCGATACCGGACGAGGTCCGCGCAGTGGGTGCCCCGCCGACGCCGCGGCTGGCCGAGCCCTACAGCGTGCGGCTCGTCGACGCGGCAGGTGACGCGAAGATGGTGTCGGAGTGGATGAACCGCCCCCACCTGGTGGAGGCGTGGGAGTACCCCTGGCCGCCGGACCGATGGCAGCGCTACCTGCAGGCACAGCTGGACGGCGAGTACTCGCGGCCGTTCATCGGAAGCTTTCGCGGCCTGCCGTTCGTCTACTTCGAGCTCTATCGGGCGGCCAAGGACTCCATCGCCCCGCGCTATGACGCGGATCCACACGACATCGGACTGCACGCGGCAATCGCGGAGATGCGCTTTGTCAACCGTGGAATCGCGCCGATCATGTTGCCTCGCTTGGTCGCCAGCATCTTCGAGCTCGAACCGCGTTGCCGACGCATCATGTTCGACCCCGACCACCGCAATGCCGGAGCGCGTTCAGTCTGCGAGTACGCCGGAGGTCTGTTCCTCGGTGAGCACGACATGTCGAATCGGCGAATGGCGTTGTACGCACTGCCGCGGTCACCGTCTGACGCCCCCGACGTCGACTAGTAGGAACACCTTCCCGCGCGAACAGATGAGTTCGCGAGGAAAGCGTTCGGTCTCTTCGGCCTCGCCGTCCATTTCGTGACTCGCTCATCGAAAGCCCGCAGCAGGTTGCTCCGCCGACACGTCGGCGGCCGCTGTCATCTGCCGGCTCCCTCCAGGTTGCGCTTGACCTCGAGCCTGCGCAGCTTGCCCGACGACGTGCGGGGCAGCGTGCCGGGTTTGACGAACACGACATCGGCAGGCACGACACCGCATTCCGAAGCGACTCGTTCCACCACGGCACTGCGCGCCGCGGTCTCGTCGTCGCCCTTGAACTCTGCGGTGATGACGAGCTTGGGCCGTGCGGTGGCCTCACCCGTTCCGGTCGCGATGACACACCCGTCGCGAACACCCTCGATCTTGCCGGCGATGCGCTCGACCTCGGTGGGGAAGATGTTGCGGCCCGCTACGGTGATGAGCTCCTTCGCGCGGCCACAGATGACGAGGCCGTCGTCGGTCAGATATCCGAGATCCCCTGTACGGAGCCATGCCTCGCGATCGATCGGCGTCTGTCCGACGTACCCGGTCATGAGCGACGTGCCACGGACCTCAACCTCACCGACCTCACGGCCGGTCACCTCAGTCGCGTGCGGCTGATCGGAGTTCACCCGCACCTCCATGCCGTCGATCGGGTGGCCGAGCACCGCGAAGCGCCGTATCGATTCGCCCCCATCGGTCTTGACGGCGACCTCATCCACCCGGAGTCCCAGAAACGGTTCGGGAACGCTTACCGCACAGGTCGATTCGGCCAGCCCGTAGGACGGAGACAGCGAGTTCGGGTTGAACCCGAAGGGCGCCAAGGTGCTGGAGAAGCGTGCGTATCCCTCGCAGTCGACAGGCTCCCCTCCGTTGAGCGTGAAGCCCAGGTTGCTCAGATTGAGATCGGACAGGCCACTGCCGTACTTGCCGATGACGTTGAACGCCATGTTCGGTGCCGCAGTCATTGTGGCCCTGCTCTCGTCGAGCCATTTGAGCCACGCGAACGGATTGCCCGCGAAGGACTTCGTGGGCGCCTGCCACAGATCTGCCTGCCCCAGCAGGGACACGAGCATGACTGTGAGGCCCATGTCGTGGTAGATCGGCAGCCAGCTCTGCATTCGGCAGTTGACGTCCAGGTTCACTCGGTGCATCAGTCCGCGGAGGTTGGCTATCGCCGCCGAGGGCGGAATCTGTGCCGTACGGGGTATCCCCGTGGATCCCGCGGTGCCCTGCAGGATCGCGACGTCGGCGGTCCGCGGACCTTCGAACGTGGTCGAACGATGTATGTGGGCGACCTCGGCAAGGTCGTGGACGACGATTCCCCCGGTGTGCTCGCGCAAGAGGTCCAGCTCGGCGCCGTGGCTGAAGGCGGTTGTGACTCCGATACCGCGCCATCTGTCGACGGTGGATTTCGCCCACTGCCGGGGATCGGCACGCCGGATCGGGCCGGGCAGGATCGACAGCCCTGCGCCTGCGAACAACGAACCGGGGATCGCGGCCAGGAACTCGACCGTCGGCTCGCCGACCAAACCGACCGCCGAGGATCCGTCGTCCGCAATGCGTGCGGCCACGTTCTCAGACCGAGAGTGGACTTCCTGCCATGGGTGATGAACCCACTTGTCCGCGGCGGGATCGAGCACCGCCAGCCTGTTCGGCGAACCCCGCATCGCGGCCGACAACGCGTCGCCCAGTTCGGTCATGAGTTCGCCTGAGCCGCAGGCACCTTGATGAGGATGGCTGCTTCGAGGTCGCCGACGGTGTCACAGCTGAGCAGATCTTCCTCGGACAGCGCGACACCGAGCTTGTCCTCGATGGCGACCATTCCGACCGCGAACGCCACCGAGTCGAGTCCGACATCGTCGATCAGTCTCGATTCCGGGGTGACCCGCCGAACATCGACATTCATGTCGTCGCGCAGGATTTCGGTGAGAGCGGCGCTCACCGCTTCGGGAGTAGACGGCTTCACGGCGTGGGACGGTACACCGGAAGTAGAAGTGAGGCTAGGCTTACCTCTGCTGTGAGGTGCGCCGATACCGCGAGGATCGTTGTTCGAGCTGTAGAGTCTGGCGCAGTGGTGATGGATCTCGCCCGAGCTCGGGTCGCTCGAACCGCCAACCGGCTGATAGTTCCTACCGTCATCGTGATGGGTGGGTGCGCCGTGTCTTCTCTGACATCACTGGTCGCGTGGGGTTGCCGTTGATGTCCGATGACACGCACGCCCAGCTACCCATCGATCCCGATGCGCCGGCCAAACCAATACGTCCACTGCACCTACGGCCCTGGGCCATGGCGTGGATCTTCGCCGGAGGTGTCGTCGGTACGGTGCTGCGGTATTACATCGAGAAGCTGCTGCCGCACGATGGTTCGTCGTGGCCGTGGGGCACCTTCCTGATCAACCTTTGCGGTGCCCTCGTCCTGGGCGGATTGCTCGAGGGACTCGTACGGCTGGGCGATGACGCGGGATGGCGCCTGCGCGCCCGCCTCTGTGCAGGCACCGGGTTCTGCGGGGCCTTCACCACCTACAGCACTTTCGCGTTGGAGATCGTGCTGCTCGGTCGGCACGGCTACCTGGGCACCGCAATCAGCTACGGCCTGCTGAGCGTCGTGGGCGGCGTGATCACCGCGTGGCTGGGCATTGTGATCATGGAAAGCGTTCACCGCAGGAGGACTCGCGCGTGATCGCAATCCTCACGTTCCTCGCGGGTGCCTCGGGTGCGGTGACACGGTTCCTGCTCGACGCGTGGACAAAGCAACGGTGGAAGTCGCCGTTTCCGTTGGCGACGGTCGTCATCAACGTCACGGGTTCGCTGTTCCTCGGCATCCTTGCCGGGCTCGTGCTCTTTCACGATCAGTCCAGTGCTTGGCAGACCGTGCTGGGGACCGGATTCTGCGGCGGATACACGACTTTCAGCACTGCCAGCTTCGAGACCGTGCGCCTGGTCCAGCAGGGACGGCGAACCTTGGCGTTGCTCAACGCAGTCGTTTCCTTGGTGATGTCGGTCGCCGCCTGCGCGCTCGGTTTTGCCTTGGTGGGGGCTCTCTAGGTTCAACCGATCTTCAAGTGAGGAGGTGGCCCGAGATGGCAGACACCAGCGATGGCGAATCCCCGATGAGCTCAGCGGAGTTGGTGGTCGGTTGGGACAATCAACCAGCGAGCGCTGCCGCGTTGCGCTTTGCGGTCGGCCTTGCGCGACGGCTGGACGCTCACCTGCACGTCGTTCATATCGCGGACGTCGCCGACCTGCCTGTCGATCCGGATGCTTCGGACTACGAACAGCAGTTCCAGGCAAGCATCGAAGCCCACGCCGTCGGAGCGCGCGCCCTATTGGATGGCCTAGGTGCGAAATGGACGTACCACGCCATGCATGGTCGTCCGCCCGACGTGATTGCCGACCTTGCCGAGGAGGTCGATGCGGTGATGATCGTCCTCGGTGCACCACGGGGCGGCGTGCACTCATTCATCGACACGTTCGCCGGCCAGTCCGTCGCGCACCAGTTGACGCGAACACAAGGCCGAGCGGTGCTCCTCGTTCCTGACCGTTCACCCGAATAGCGGAGGCGCACAGTGGCGCAGCACGTCTACCTCGTCCGTCATGGAGAGACCGCCCTCAACGCCGATGGGAGGCTCCGCGGTCTCGCCGACCCAGAGCTGAACGATGTCGGTGAACACCAAGCGCGCGCGGTCGCCGCCGCACTAGCGGAGATCGACGCAGATGTGGTCGTGTCGAGCCCCCTTCGGCGCGCGGTCCGCACAGCAGCCGCCATCGCCCATCACGCAGGGACAACACACCGGGTTGATGACCGATTCAACGATCGTGACTACGGGCAGTGGACCGGCGAGGTGAAATCGGAGGTCATCGCCGAGTGGGGCAGTGTCGACGCCGCGCCGGGCGTCGAGCCGATGGAGACCGTCCTGTCACGATCTGCGCCCGCGCTCGACGAGTGGGGCGCGTGGGCGGAGTCCCGGCACAAGGCGGTGGTGGTGGTGACCCATGACGCGGTGATCCGCCCGCTGCTCATGCACATCGCTCCCGACCTTCCGACTCCGTCGGTGCCCACCGCGTCGTACCAAGTGCTGCGGTACGAAGTCGGGGTCTGGTCCGTGGAGCTGACCGATCAGCAGGCGCCGCCCATCGATTAGCGGTGAATTCTCGGCGTCGGGTCGATGCGTCGAGGGGTGGCGGAGCACAATCGGCATCATGGCCAATCCTCGCGCCGGCCAGCCGGCGCAACCCGAAGACCTCATCGACGTGGCGCAGGTGGTCACGGCGTATTACACCGTCGAGCCAGACCCCGACAACGTCGATCAGCAGGTGGTGTTCGGGACGTCCGGCCATCGCGGCTCCAGTCTCGACGCGGCGTTCAATGAGGCGCACATCGTCGCGACGACGCAGGCCATCGTCGAGTACCGGCATGCCCAAGGCACGTCGGGGCCGCTGTTCATCGGCCGTGACACGCATGCGCTCTCGGAGCCCGCATGGGCGTCGGCGCTGGAGGTGCTCGCTGCCAACGACGTGGTGGCGATGATCGATTCGGCCGATCGTTACACCCCGACGCCGGCCGTGAGTCATGCGATCTTGACCTTCAACAGGGGCCGTGAGGGTGATCTGGCCGACGGGATCGTCGTGACGCCGTCGCACAACCCGCCTCGTGATGGCGGTTTCAAGTACAACCCGCCCAACGGAGGGCCGGCCGACACCGACGCCACCGGCGCGATTGCCAAGCGCGCGAACGAGATCGTGCGAAACGGCCTCATGGATGTGAAACGCATACCGCTGGCCAGTGCGTTGAAGACCGTGCAGCGGCACGACTACCTCGACGCCTACATCGCCGATCTGCCCAACGTCGTGGATCTGCATGCGATCAGTGCCGAGGGCGTCCGCATCGGAGCCGACCCGCTGGGCGGCGCGAGCGTCGACTACTGGGGTGCGATCGCCGAGCGCCACAACTTGAAACTCACTGTGGTCAATCCGCTCGTCGATGCGACGTGGCGGTTCATGACGCTCGACACCGACGGCAAGATCCGGATGGACTGCAGTTCGCCCAACGCGATGGCATCCCTGATCGCCAACCGCGAGAGCTACCAGATTGCGACGGGCAACGACGCGGACTCCGACCGCCACGGGATCGTGACACCCGACGGCGGACTGCTGAACCCGAACCACTATTTGGCGGTGGCGATCGACTACCTTTACACCAATCGGCCCGACTGGCCGGCGTCCACTGCGGTCGGCAAGACCGCGGTCAGTTCGTCGATCATCGATCGGGTGGTCGGCGGTCTGGGGCGCAAACTGGTCGAGGTGCCGGTGGGCTTCAAATGGTTTGTCGACGGATTGCTCAGCGGCACCATCGGTTTCGGCGGTGAGGAAAGTGCCGGGGCGTCGTTCCTGCGCCGTGACGGTTCGGTGTGGACGACTGACAAGGACGGCATCATCATGGCTCTGTTGGCGTCGGAGATTCTGGCGAAGACAGGGTCGACGCCGTCGCAGCGATACAACGATCTGGCCGAAAAGTACGGTGCGCCAACGTATGCCCGCATCGATGCGCCCGCCAACCGTGAGCAGAAGGCCCGGCTGTCAAAGCTTTCGGCTGAACAGGTGACGGCGACAGAATTGGCCGGGGAAGCGATCACCGCCAAGCTGACGACGGCGCCCGGCAACGGCGCGCCGCTGGGTGGACTGAAGGTGACGACGGAGAACGCGTGGTTCGCGGCGCGGCCATCCGGAACCGAGGACGTGTACAAGATCTACGCCGAGTCGTTCCGCGGACCCGAGCATCTTGCCGAGGTGCAGGAAGCGGCCAAGGAAGTGGTGAATAAAGTCATCGCGTGAGCTTCGACGCGTCGGGCGACTGTTCGACAACGACCGCCGACAAGCCGAAGCTGCCCCGGGAAGTCTGGCTGCTGGTCGCGGCGAACGTGGTGGTGGCGCTCGGCTACGGGGTGGTCTCACCGGTGCTACCCGAATACGCCCGCCACTTCGGCGTCAGTATCAGCGCGGCGACCTTCGTCATCACGGCCTTCGCGGTGATGCGGCTCGCATCCGCGACGCCCGCAGGCTGGATGGTGCAGCGGCTGGGGGAGCGTCGGGTCTACATCAATGGCCTGCTGATCGTCGCCGTATCCACCGCGGTGTGCGCGTTCGCCCAGACCTACTGGCAGCTGCTGCTGTTCCGGTCGCTCGGTGGACTCGGGTCGGCGATGTTCTCGGTGTCGTCGCTGGCCTTGATGATCCGGATCTCGCCGCCGAATGCACGCGGTCGCGTCGCGGGCCTGTTCTCATCGGGGTTCCTCATCGGATCGGTCGGCGGTCCGGTGCTTGGCAGCCTCACTGCGGGACTGGGTCTCTCGGCGCCGTTCGCGATCTACGGGCTCGCGCTGCTCGTCGCAGCCGCCGTGGTGTTCTTCAGCCTGCGGGGCAGCAATACGGGAGCGGTGCTGGAGGAAACCGCTGAACCTTCCGTCACGCTGCGCGACGTGTTGCGCCTCCGCGCCTACCGTGCCGCGTTGTTGTCGAATTTCGCGACAGGCTGGGCGGCGTTCGGGCTGCGGATTGCGCTGGTGCCGCTGTTCGTGGTCGACGGCCTGGGCCGCAGCACCGGTATCGCCGGCCTGGCTCTGGCGACATTCGCTATCGGCAATGTGTCGGTAGTCATTCCGAGTGGCTATTTGTCCGACCGGATCGGGCGGCGCAAACTGCTCATCGTCGGGCTGCTGGCCGCTGCCGTGTCGACGAGCCTGCTCGGGGTGTCGTCGTCGCTGGTGGTGTTCCTGGTGACCGCCTACGTGTCGGGTGCGGCGACGGGCATCTTCGTGTCCCCGCAGCAGGCCGCTGTCGCTGACATCGTCGGCAACCAGGCCCGCGGCGGGACGCCGGTCGCCGTCTTCCAGATGATGGTCGACGTCGGCTCGATCGGTGGGTCGCTGATCGTGGGCATGATCGCCCAGCACGCGTCGTTCGCGTGGGCCTTCGCAGTCAGCGGGGTGGTGCTGTTCGTCGCCGCGATCGGGTGGATCTTCGCCCCTGAGACGCGTGGCGTACCGCCGGCCGGGCATACCCCGGCCCGCCCGCTCGGGCCCGAAGCCGCTGGTGAAGTGCCCTGACCTGCGATTTTGAACGCTTACCGCAGGTGGTGTAACTTCGATGAGCACGACAAGGGGCTATGGCGCAGTTGGTAGCGCACCACACTGGCAGTGTGGGGGTCAGGGGTTCGAATCCCCTTAGCTCCACAAATAGAAATCCGCTCCGACCATTGGCCGGGGCGGATTTCTTGTTTGCGGGGCGGTGTCCTATCCCGCCCGAGTGTCCTAACTCTGTCCTACGGCTGCCGAGAACACCGCCGACGCGGCTGTCAGCCGATCGTCGGTCACGCGCCCGTAGACGGCCTGAGTCATCCGCTCGGTGTGGCCGTGCCACGCCGCCACGACGTCGGCGGCGACGCCCGCCGCGCGCATCCGAGAGATGTTCGAGTGCCGCAGCTTTCCGAGTGTGATCGCCCTGAGGCCCGCCGCCTTGCGCTGGGCGGCGAACTCACGGCTGTAGTCGCGCACCGGCAGTGGCGTCCCGTCGGGCCGCGAGAGCAACAGGTCGGCCTCGGCCAGTGGTCGTCCCACGGCCAGGCGCTCGCGCAGGTGCACCGAGCGCATGGCCTTGATCATTGCCAGTTCGCGCTGGGGCACTGGCAGATCGCGAGCGCTGCGGTCGGTCTTGGTGGGCACGATCATGTCGCGACCGTTGACGTCCACGCGGGCTTGTCGGATGCGCAGGGCGCCGGTCTCAAGGTCGAGGTCCGACCAGCGCAGCCCGCCGACTTCCTCGCGTCGCAGCCCGAGCAGCGTGAGCGCGTAGCACCCCGCGAGGCGGTGGGCGGCGACGTGATCGAGGAACTTGCCCATCTGCTCAGGCGTCCAAATGTCGTCGGCGGCGGTCGCCGTGACGGCCTTCTGCTCGGGCGAGGTGAGGTCAGCCGATGGGTCATAGGTCAGCCAGCGCATTTTGCGCGCGTGCGCCATGACCGATTTGAGCCGGACAATCGCGCGGCGCTTGGTGGCCGGTGCCAGCGCCTTCGCGCCCTTGCCGGTCAGCGTGGCCGACCAGTCCGCGAGCGCGGCGGGCGTGAGCCTCTGGACCGGGATCGCGCCGAACGCGTGGCGGGCGTAGGCCAGTGACTCGCGGTCGGCCCGAACGGTATTCGGCCCGATGGACGGGTCAGCCTCGCGCAGCTTGAGCCAGTGGTCGGCGACCTCATCGAACGTCTGGTTCGACTTGGGTGCCCACGTCGCCGCGCCCCACTGCTGGCGCTGCTCGTTGACCCACTGCGCGGCCTCGCCCTTGGTGCGAAAGACCTTGGTAGGGCGGACTTGCTTGCCGGTCACGGGGTCGGTGCCCAGCGTCGGGCGGGCGCGCCACCCCTTGCCGCCGGGCAGGCGCTTGATCGAGTTGTCGGTGCGCTCACCCCGCTGGCGGGCCCGCGTGTCGTCAGAGTTCATCGGTTGGTCTCCTGGTCGGTACGGGGCTTGCGGGGTCTGCGTAATTCGTCGCGTCCGAGTAGGGGCGGGTCGGCGTCCTTGCACCGCCTGATCCACCCCTTGACCGTCTCGTCGGACACGTCGTGCTCAAGCGTGGCTGCGGCGCGGTCGGCGACGCGGCGATATATGCCGCCGCCATGCACGCTTTCCTCGCGCGCCCATGTCGCGACCTTCGCGAGGAATTGGCGCGGCAGCGCGGGCCGACCCGCTCGGCGCGGTTTGGACGACGCCGCCCCCGGTGGCGCGTGCTCGGCCATCGCGTCGATGACGCCCTCGGTGAACCGAAACCGCTCGATCCAATCGTGGCCCTCGGTCGTGCCGGTGGCGGCGTCGAGCGTTTGACGCAATTTCTTTGCGGCGTCTGCGGACTGAGCGGTGCCGTGCATCGCCGCCGTCCGCGCGAGCCGGTCGGTATTGATTCGCTTGAGGCTGTCCGAGGTAATCGGCACGCCCTCGGGCGAGGTCACCCGCAGATCGGTAATCATGGGGCCGTCGGCAGTTTCGCGCCACGCGACCTCATAGGTGTGCGCGTGATCGTGGCACGCAATCGTCACTGGCCGCTCGGCGTCGGCGTCCACCTCGACGCCGACAACCTCGCCCGCTCGACGCGGTGAGTAATTCGGTTTGGTGCCCATAATTAACCACCGTAGACGAATCCTGACTAAGGTTCAATATACTCAAGGGCATGGAGACAGTCACAACCGCCCCGAATCTGACCACATTGAACGAATTACGCAGTGGTCCACCGACTCTCAGCATCGAGCAGGCCGCGCGCTACCTCGGCGTGAGCCGGGCCTACGGCTACGCGATGGCTCGTGAGGGTCGGCTGCCCACGATCAAGCTCGGGGCTCGCCGGGTCCGGGTGCCCGCCCTGGCGCTGCTCAAGATGCTCGGCGGCGAGGACTGATCGGGCGCGCGGAGACGCCCGGCAGCAGAACTAAGGAGGAAACGCCATGACTATCACCGACAGAGATAATGCGGTCTCGGACGCCGAAGAGATCCTCATGCGGATCAATGATGTAGGCGAGACGCCGCTGTTAAGCCTCCTCGATTGGGCGGCGAAGCATCACGTCCTCGACCCGACGATCGTTGCGCGATTGGAGGCCGGGGCGCAGGCAATCACGACCCTGATGTACGAGACCGCCGACGCGGTGGACGACCTGATCGAGGTCACGGGACTGCAGTTGCCCGAGCGGCCCGAGCGGGCCACCGGCTGGCCGTCGGGCCGGTAGAGCCAATGAGGCTGTCGCGCACGGGATTGACGCCCGACGCCCAGACATGCGAGCGCCCCGCCAGATTCACCAGTCCGACGGGGCGACTTACCGAGATGAAAGGCAGCCCAGCCAGTGACCGCCAGGTCTCAGACTACCGCGCACAACGACAGTCCCTACGCGAACGAACCCGCCTCGATCAAGCGCGCGAAGGCCGACCAAGCCCGCGACAACAGTGAACAGCTGGCAGCCGACCATTACCGGGCGCGCGCCGACGCGAGTACGTCGGACGGCGCGACGGCGGCGGCTGACGCACTGGCCGACCTGCGAAAGGTGATGGCCGACAACGCCGACGTGCTGACGTCGAGCGGCGTGCTGGCCCACGTCGCCCGGTTCGCCGAGGCGCGCGGCGCTGAGCGGTACGGGGTGCTGTTCGGTGTCGCCATGCGCGCCGTGCTGGCCGTGCCGCCGCAGGTGGTTCTACCGCCAACCATCGGCGGCGAGGTGTCGCTCAACCTGCTACTGGCTGTCGTCGGCAGTAGCGGCGGTGGCAAGGGCACCACCGACAAGACCGCGGCCGCAGCCGTTCGCGTGTCGCTCGGGGGTCGCCGGTCGGTGCCGGTGCTGCCGATGCTGCCCATCGGCACGGGTGAGGGAATCAACCGGACCTACGCGCACGCCGAGCGCGACAAGCTCGGCAGCGGCCAGGTGGGGCTGCGCTGGCACACCGACCGGGCGCTGTTCGCCTGCCGCGACATCGCCACGCTTGACGCGCTGACAGCGCGCCAGGGTTCGACGCTGGTGCCCGAATTGCTCAAGGCGTACATGGGCGAGGAACTCGGATTCGCCAACGCGGACAAAGACCGTCGCGTCATCCTGCCGATGCACACCTATCGGCTGTGTCTGTCTGCGGGCGTGCAACCCGACAACGGCGCAGTGCTGCTCAACGAGCAGTCGCAGCGCGACGGCGTGCCGCAGCGGTTCCTGTGGTCGCCCGTCCGGCCTGGCGTCGCCCGACCGCGCCGCAGCGCCGACGCCAAGGCCGTTGACCCGCTGACCGTCGAGGTGCCCGACTTCGGTATCGACCCGATGCGGTTTGACGTCGACGAGGACGACGACGCCGACGCGAGCCTCTACGATCCCGCCGCTCAGACCTTGGTGCCCATCGGCGTCGGTTCAAGCATCGCTCAGCAGATCATCGACGCCGACACCGCCAAAGACCTCGACCCGTTCGGGCGCAGTGTTGATCCGCTGGCCGGTCACCGCCTGTTGGCGCGACTCAAGCTCGCTGCCGCCCTGGCGGTGCTGCACAACACGCCCAACGTCGGTCCTCAGGACTGGCAGCGCGCCGAGTGCCTGATGGCCGTATCCGCAGCCGTGGCCCGAGTCGTCGCCGCTTACTCCGACGCCGCAGCCGAGCACGACGCTGTGCGACAGGGCCAACTTGACGGTCACCGCCTCGCCGCCGCCGACGACACCCGCCAGACCGCCGCGCTGCAAACGGTGATGAGTCGACTCACGCGGTACCTCAGCGAGCAAACAGATTGGGTGTCGCGGGGTGCGGTCACTCGCTCGGTGACCGGTAAGTTGCGCCGTGACCTGCCCGACGCGCTGCTGGCGCTACTCGACGGCGGCAGCATCGAGCGCCGAGAGGTCGAACGGGCTGGTCAAAAGGTCGCTCAGTACCGAATGAGGGCGGCGTGACGGGGGTCGGGAGCTTGGCACCCTTGGCACGGGGGTTGGCACCCTGGCCGGCTGCCCTTTTCGCAGGTCAGCGGGGGCTTGGCACCCTTGGCACCCTTGGCACCCCTGGCGCGCAATCTCACGGTCTCGTATGTATCTATACGAAGTCGCGCGATTGACCTCACTAGCTAACTATTCGTCGCTAGTTCTGAAGGTGCTCGGGCGCCCGGTGGGCTGCCAAGGGTGCCAAGGGTGCCAAGCCCCACTTGACCAGGGCTTTCGGGTGCCAACCCCCCGGTGCCAAGGGTGCCAACCCCTCGGGCGGTGGCCGCGATGACCTAACCGTCCCCGGCCCACCTTCTCGCGAGCCTCGGCGTGAGAGCGGCGGCGACACCCGAGCACGACCCGTAGCGCATACCGCTGCGGCCCTCCACCGACGACCCGAGGGGAACCGAGATGACCAACACCGAGACCACCGACGACCAGATCGATGCCGCGCTGTTTGCGGCGCTCGCCGAACGCGGCGAGGAATTGCAGCCGTGGGCCGCGATCTTGCCGCGCCTGACCGGTTCGCACGACCGCAAGGGCGAGCGGTTGATCGCGCTGTGGCTGACGGGCCGGGTGTGGTTGTGCAAGGTCCGTGGCCGTAACTACGTCGCCCTCGGCGACGCCGACGACGAGCGCCTGGCGGCGGCGAACCGTGCCCGCGTCCCGCATGTGCTGTGACTAACCCGCCCGTCCGCTCAAGCCTGTCCGACCCAACGAGAGGAACCCAAACCGTGAGTGATCCGACGCAGAACAAGCCAGACGCCCACGAGCGGCAGCGGGCACTGAGCGCCGTCGAGCTACGGGTGCAGGGGCAGGCCTATGCCCAGATCGCTCACGCGCTCGGCTACAGCGACGAGAGCGGCGCTCGACACGCGGTGTCCCGCTTGCTCGCTCGCCGCGAGGCCGAGGGAATAGACGAACTGCGGGCGGTGCACTCGGCGCGGCTAGAGGGCGTGCTGTCGGCGTTCTGGCCCGCCGCGACGTCGGGGGACACCGACGCGGCGCGAATCGTCCTGCGCACGCTGGACAGCCTTGCCAAGCTGTACGGCCTCGATGCGCCGACGCGGGTTGCCGTGGGCGCGTCGCTCACCGATACCGTCGGATTCGCCAACGAGGCCGCGCGCCTGATCGAGTCGATTGCCTCGATGGGCGGCACTGATGACCTGTTGCTGTCGCTGCCCGACGGCGCGGGGCACGCGGTGATCGCCGCTCGCGAACCGGCGGCGCTGACCGAGGCGGTGGCCGTGGCCGACGATGACGCTGAGTCATGGTCGAACATCGGCGGGCCGGACCCCGAGCCGCTGGCCGCCGAGCCGGAATCGGACGCCGAGCCCGAACCGCTGACCGTCGTCGAGATCGAGCCGCCGCCGGTCGCCGAAGTCGAGCAGGTGGCCGAGCCCGACGTGACCCCTCTGCCGTCGCCACCGTCGCCCCGAGTGGACCCGTGGGCGCGCCGCGTCACCTACCGCTATGACCCGCTCGCGGGATGGCGTCGGTAGGCCAACTCGGCGACAGTAGGACAAAGCTAGGACACCGCGGCGGTTGCGCTCGACTGTTGGCTAAGCTGTTTGTCAGCGTAGGCAATGGCAGCGGTGTCGGCAGCGTCGGACAGCAAGCTCTGCGTCGGTAGATTGTCACCACACTAGCGGGGTGATTTACGGCAACCAATGCCATTGACCGACCCGCGGTTCACGAATCGCCGATCCCAACACTTATCCACCACCTGGGCGCGACAAGGCGCAGCGCCTGCCTGACAAGGGGATAACCGCGACCGACATTGCGAAGATCTTGGGCCTCTCTCGCGCCACCGTCTACCGCTACTTGGCGCCGACCGTCTAGCACACTGGTTGACAGGCCCGCTGGGAGGACCGGATAGCAACCCTCGGCCGAGGATGTGGCGGCGATGGCAATTAGCGTGGGCGCAGTCCGCTGAACACGACGTCATGGATGGTGCGCGTCAGCAGATCCTCGACGAGTGGTTCGCCGGTGACGAGGTAAGTCAGAGCAGTGATGGTGACGGCGCCGAAAAGGGCTGTGGCTGCGGCCCTGGCGTCGGTCACCGCGGCCAACGAATAGTCGGCAGCGCCGGCGAGCAGCAGCATTTCCACGGGTTCCAGATAGGCGGTGCCGATTTTGTCTGCGATGACCGGCATCCGTGCCGCCCGGCCAAGCTCGCCGATCAACGCGCGACAGGAGGCAGGTCGCTGAGCCATCACACGTAGCTGGGCCGCGATGACACGGTGCAGCCGGTCAGCACCGCTACCGCCGCCCTCCACGGCAGTGGTGACCTCGCTGGCAATCTCGTGCAGGAGGTCTTCGAGGAGGAACGCCAGGATGTCTTCCTTGCCGGCGAAGTAGTAGTACAGCGTCGCCTTGGGTACACCCGTCATCGCGGCGACGTCTTCGATTTTGGTGTCGTTAAGACCGCGCTCGGCGAACAGCGCCGCGGCCGCTGGCAGGCGGTCGGCGATTTGCCGCGGAACCTTACGCATTGACACTCCTGTCAATTAGACTAGCAGTCTAAACCATCGTTCTACATGGCAGCGGGAGCGAGAATGACGACTGCGCAGCTTCACTACGACCCGTTCGATGCCAACATCCAGGACGACCCCTACCCCGTCTATCAGCAATTACGCGACGATGCGCCGGTGTTCCGGGCCGAGACTGCGAATACCTGGGTGCTCAGCCGCCACGAGGACGTTATTCCTGCCCTGCTCGATCACGACACATATTCGTCGGTCAACGGTGTGTTTCCGACGCCGCCGGACGCGCCGTTCCTGGAGTCGTTCCTGCCGATGATGATCACGATGGACCCGCCGCGGCACGATCAGCTGCGGGGCTTGGTAAGCAAGGCATTCACCCCTCGGCGGATAGTGGCATTGGAAACCGGCATCGATGAGTTGGCGGCGTCGTTGGTAGAGCGGCTCACCAGCAGCGGCAGCGAAGGCCGTTCGGATTTCGTTGCCGACTTGGCCGGAATACTGCCGGCCGTGGTGATCGCCGACCTGTTGGGTATACCGCGGGAGGATCGTCAGCAGTTTCGGCAGTGGTCGAGCACGCTGATTCAGTCCAATCCCGCTCGCGGCGAGGTGGCCGAAGGGTTGGCGGCCGCGGCCGCGGTGTATGCGTATTTCGCGGATTTCCTTGCCGATCGGCGCAAGGCGCCGCGCGATGATTTGATGTCGGCGTTGGTGGCTGCCGAGATCGACGGTCAGCGCCTCAGCGACGACGAGTTGCTTGGGTTCTGCTTGCTACTGCTGATAGCTGGTCATGAGACGACGACCAACCTGCTGGCCAACGCCGCGGTGGTGTTGGCCGGGCACCCCCGGAGCCGTCACCGGTTGGCCGCCGACCCGACACTGATCGGGCAAGCGGTCGAGGAGCTGTTGCGTTATGACTCACCGGTGCAGGGACTTTCGCGGGTGTTGACCACAGATGTGACACTGCACGGGGCCACGATGTCGCAGGGCGATTCGGTGCTGTTGCTGTTCGGGTCAGCCAATCGCGACGAGCGGGTGTTCGCCCGCCCGGACGTGTTCGACATCGACCGCAAGCCCGAACACCAGGTGGCCTTCGGCCGGGGTATCCACTTCTGTCTGGGAGCTGCGCTCGCCCGTTTAGAGGCTCGAATTGCGTTGGGCGCATTGCTGTCACGATTGCCGGACTGGGCAGTCGATGTCGACTCAGCCGTGCGTCTTCGTTCGGGACCGATTCGCGGATACCTGTCGCTGCCCATCATGTGGCCGGCGAGCTAGCCACTTTGCGACTCGGCGCCGTCTTGGGTCGTGTCGTCGCAGGCTTTGACCCCGTAGCAGGGTCACTGCCCCTGGTGCGGTGGGCGGCGAGGAAGTCGTCAACGATCTGTGTGCAGTCGTCGTGAGTCATGTTGCGCAGCCCGGTCATTCGGGCGAACGCCAGCGGCCCGACAAGCTGGCAAAGCGCCAGTTCGACGTCGAAGTCGTCGAGTTCGGCTCGAGCCTGCGCACTCTGCAGTAGCGCATCGAACGGTTGTCGGTACTGGTCGATGACACGGGTGCGCAGCGCGCCGGATGCGTGCCGATCATCGGTGTCGCTGTTGGTTCCCGTGGGTCCCAGCGCGAGCCAGGCCAGCGTGGTGACGTGTAGTGGCGCGTCGTCAAAGAGGGTGGCCTGGCGGCTGAGCAACTCGATCAGCTGCTTACGCAACGAGCCACTGGTCGGCGGCGGGGCAGTGACCTGCGGCAGTAGCCGCTCGAATGTGGCAGCCAGCAGATGCGATGAGCTTTTGAAATGGCGATACAGCGTGGTACGGGCCACCTTGGATGCTTTGGTGACCGCATCGATGGTGACAGCTTCGACCCCTCCTGTGCTGAGAAGTGTTGCGGCAGAATCCAATAGCCGGTTACGAGACCGGATCCTTCTCGGGTCGATGTCGTCATCGGGGGGTAGCGCTGATTGGCTGCTGTCGCTCACAGGTTCACCTCGGCGATTGAAATTTCGGGCGATGTCGTGCACGACAGTCTAGCAGTTGTGGTACTAAGAGTATCGCAGCGAAACCAATAGTACTGGGAGCGGTCTAGTGTCAGAAAGCGCGGCGCCGCCGGAACGGCTGCCTTCTCACACCCCGACGTGCATGGGGTGCGGCCCGGACAATCCGCACGGGCTGGGGTTGGAGGTGTATCGCAGCGTCGACTCGGTGTATGCGGATGTGACGTTTGATGAGCGCCACATCGGGGCGCCGGGCTTGGCCCATGGTGGGGCGGTGGCCGCGGCGTGCGATGACGTGCTGGGCTTCACGCTGTGGATCGCCCGCACACCGGCGGTGACGCGCGCTCTGACGGTGGAGTATCTGCAGCCGGTGCCACTGCACCAGCCCCACCGCATCACCGCGCATATCACGGCCCGTGAGGGGCGGGCGCTGCATGTCGCGGCGGCAGGGGTCCAGGAAGGCGTCACTCGGTTCACCGCGAATGCGGTGTTCGTCGTGGTCGACACCGCGCATTTTGCCGCTCACGGCGATATCAGTGGATTCGGTGAGCGTCTCGAGCAGTTCTCTCGCCGCGGCGGCGGCCTCGACGACGACCAAGCATCATGACTGTCGCCAGTGCGCGGGTTGGCGCCAAACCTGAACATGCTCAAGGGGGTTCGGCTACCGGCCAGGCCCACACAGCTGGCGGGCTGCGTTCACGCGCCTCAGCACGTCGCCGCGAAGCGATTATGGATGCCGCGCTCACTGTTGCTGCCTCCGGCGGCTACGACGCGGTCCATATGCGGACAGTTGCAGAGCGGGCCGGTATCGCCGTGGGCACGCTCTACCGCTATTTTCCGGCCAAAACCCACCTGCTGGTGGCGGCGCTGATCCGAGAGTTTCAGCGCCTCGATACAGCCGGTGACTGGGCCACTGGTGCCTCCACGCCGCAGGAGCGACTGGACCGGCTCACCGAGCACCTGCACGGCCGCTGGCAGCGTGACCCGCTGTTGACCGACGCCATGACACGGGCCTTCGTCATGGCGGACACCCGCGCAGCCGCAGAACTCGACCGCGCGGCCGCGGCGATCGAAACCCTGCTGGCCCGCACCCTTACAGGCGGTGAGCCCGCCCCAGCCGATCTGCGCGTCGCCGGAATCATCGCCGACATTTGGCTGGCCAACCTGGTGGCCTTCATCGGCGACCGCTTGTCAGCGGCCGAAACCCGCGGCCGCATCGATCGGGCCACTCGACGAGTCGTCCACCACGCGAATGCGGACGGCACCGCATCGTAACGATACTATTGGTATCGCAGCGATACCATCGGTAGTACTATTCAGGTACGGCTCACCGATGCGTCGAAGGAGATCGCCATGTACACCCAATGGATCGAAGACTGTGTCGTACAACGCGTCTCTGTACGTGACGGTCTCGTTCTGGACCTCGATGACTACAACGAAATCGTCATCTCGCGCCCCCTGATGCTGACCCTGCCCGCTGTCGACCGATTTCCCGTCGAGGCCGTCCTCATCGACCCCTTGCGAATCTCTGTGTACGAACGTCCCTTGCTGAATTTGGCTGGCGCGGTGTGCACCCGGGCCTGGTCCGACGACGAGGGCGGACTACACCTGAGCTTTTCACGTGGACACCGCATCGACGTCGATCCCGACATCGAGGAGACCGCGTGGGAGCTGTACGGCAAACGTCACGGTTACATGGCGTGCCTCCCCCGCGGTCGGGTGCGCGTGGTGCGCCACGACGTGCCCGAGGACGACAACGCCAACATCGTCAACCCGCAGTAGGCCTTGCGGGCAGGCCGGCGTCGATGCAACCAATTGCCGACCTTTGTGCTACATGATGTAGCGTAGCGATACCGATAGTATCGTTGATTCATGGAGGTTCGGTGACCGATGGCATGACTGATTCCCCCGGCCCGGCCTCGCAAACTCAGCGCCGCGGTGCTGACTCGTGTGACCCGGCGGACAATCGCGAGTACAGCGCCCGGCTGGCAGCGCTAGCTCGGTTCACCCTCCGGCACAAAGCCCTGGTCATCGGGGCCTGGCTGGGCACAGCCGTGGTGTTGGCGTTGCTGTTTCCGCAATTGGAAACCGTGGTGCGACAGCAGTCGGTGGATCTCATTCCCCGCGATGCGCCGTCACTGCAGACGGTGGAGCGCATGAGCACCGCGTTTGGTGAAGAAGGGTCGAAAACGCTGCTGTTCGTGGCCATGGAAGACCCCAACGGTCTGACTCCGGCGGCGCGGCATCGCTACGACGAACTCGTCGCCCGGTTGCAGGCCGAAAGTGACCACGTTCTACTGGTCCAAGACCTGCTGGCCGATCCGGTCACCGAAGCGCAGGCCCTCAGTCCCGACCGCAACGCCTGGTACCTGCCGGTCGGGGTGACCGGCACTCTGGGAGACCCCACAGCCGCCGAGTCGGTGAAGGCGGTTCGCAGCATCGCCGCAGAAGTATTCGCCGGGTCAACGGTCACCGCGCAGGTGACCGGACCGCCAGCGACGTTCAGCGATATGATCGCCTCCGCCGAGCACGATCTGTTGCTGATCTCGATCGCTACCGTCGGCATCATCGCCCTGATCCTGCTGATCGTCTACCGGTCGGTGTTCACCGCACTGCTTCCGCTGCTGGTGATCGGGCTGAGCCTGGCCGTCGGACGCGGGGTGCTCTCCGTGCTAGGGGAGATGGGTATGCCCGTCTCCCAATTCACCGTCGCATTCATGACCGCGATCCTGCTCGGCGCTGGCACCGACTACACCGTCTTCTTAATCAGCCGCTACCACGAACAGCGTCGCGCGCAGGTACCCGCCGAACAGGCCATCATCCACGCCACCGCCAGCATCGGACGCGTCATCCTCGCCTCCGCCGCCACCGTTGCTTTCGCCTTCCTGGCCATGGTCTTTGCCCGACTGAGCGTCTTCGCCGCCCTCGGCCCGGCGTGCGCCATCGCAGTCCTCTTCGGCTTCCTGGCCACCGTCACCCTGCTCCCGCCAGTGCTGGCGATCGCCGCCAAACGCGGCATCGGGGAACCCAAATCCGATCGCACCCGGCGTTACTGGAACAGCGTCGCCGTTGCCGTGGTTCGTCGCCCCGTGCCGCTGCTGATCGTCAGCCTCGTCATCCTGCTCGCACTGTCCGCGGTCGCTGCAACCATCAAAATCAGCTACGACGACCGCAAAGGACAACCAGCCACCACCGCAAGCAACCAGGGCTACCAGCTGCTGGACCGACACTTCCGCAAAGACGTCGTCATCACCCAATTCCTCGTCGTCGAAAACGCCACCGACATGCGCACCGGCAAAGGGCTCGCCGACCTCGACGAAATGGCCTCCCGCGTCTCCCAAGTGAGCGGTGTCACCAAG
Source organism: Mycolicibacterium rhodesiae NBB3 (assembly GCF_000230895.2). Next base: position 6,210,993 of record NC_016604.1, on the reverse strand, counting down.
GTTTCCGGAGTCACCCGCCCAACCGGGGAGCGCCTCGACCAAGCGGAACTGGCCTGGCAGAACGGCCAGATCGGAGACAAAATGGCCGGCGCAGTCGCAGAGGGCAACGCCCGCAAAGGCGACCTCGCCAAACTCACCGACGGCGCCGATCAACTCGCCGGCGGGCTGGCCCAACTCGACACCACCGTGCGCACCGCCTTGACCCCCCTCGCCGGAATTCTCACCCAAGCCCAATCCGCCGGCACCCAGGTCAACCAGTTCCGTCCACTATTGCAACAACTTTCGGCCACCGCCCCTGCTGCCGATCAAGCCGTCCAAGCCGGCCCCGGCCTGCGACCTCTGGCCGAGCAAGCAGCGAACGCGATCACCATGATCGACCCGCTCGTCGGCGCCCTCAACACCTCGCCATGGTGCGCGACCACACCACAATGCGCCCAGATCCGCGACCAAGTACAGATCCTGACCACCCTGCGTAACGGCGGATTCTTCGACCAGATCGCCACCCTCGGCGACCGCTACAACCCCGCCACCAACGCCACCATCACCGGCACCCTCATTAACGTCCAAAACGCGGTCGCCACCCTGGACAAGGCGTTCGGCGCCCTCGGCAACCCCGACGACCTAGCCGCAAACCTCGGCCGCCTCCAAGACGGAATCGGCCAACTCGCCTCCGGCGCCCAAGCCCTCGCCACCGGCGTGCGCACCCTGGCCGACAGCAACATCGAAATGCTCTCCGGCATGAGCCAAATCGCCACCCAACTGCAAAACTCCGCACGCGCCGCCACCGACTCCGACTCATCGAGCGGGTTCTACCTGCCCACCAACACCTTCGAGAACAGGCAGTTCACCGACGTCGCCAAACAATTCCTCTCACCCGACGGCAAGACCGCGCGCTTCATGATCGAAACCAGCTACGACCCCTACAGCGTCGAAGCCATGGACCTCGCCAACCAAATCACCCACACCGCCAACACCGCACGACCCAACACCTCACTGGCTCAAGCCACTGTCTCCGTGGCCGGCTTCCCCGCCGTCAACTCCGACATCCAACGACTCCTCTGGGCAGACTTCGCACAACTGGCCATCGCCACCACCCTCATCGTCGGACTCATCCTGGTCCTGCTGCTGCGCGCACTCCTGGCACCGATCTACCTGCTAGGCACAGTCCTGCTCAACTACCTGGCCTCCCTCGGCATTGGCGTCCTGGTCTTCCAATGGGGATTCGGCCAGGAAATCGCCTGGCCTGTACCACTATTGGCGTTCATCATCCTCGTCGCCGTTGGCGCCGACTACAACATGCTGCTCGTCTCACGCCTGCGCGAAGAATCCGGCCGCAACATCCGTGTCGGCGTCCTGCGCACCGTCGCAAGCACCGGCGCCGTCATCACCTCAGCAGGTCTGATCTTCGCCGCCAGCATGTTCGGCCTCATGGTCGGCTCCGTCGCCATCATGATCCAAGCCGGCCTCATCATCGGCGCCGGACTACTACTCGACACCTTCCTCGTACGCACACTCACCGTCCCCGCCATCGCCACACTCCTACGCGAAGCCAGCTGGTGGCCCCAGCGACCCACACGACAACAACCAGTCCTCCCTTCGAATCCAGCGGAAGCACACCCATGACAAGGGTCTTTGCCACTCTCGCCTTACTGATCGGCGCCGCGATCACGACCGCTCCGACAGCCGACGCAGATCAGGACAGCTACCTGAAGCGGATCGAGCCAAAGATGGCGTTCCTGACCCGCACCCAGATACTGACCGAAGGTCAAAAAGTCTGCCAGCTCATTCGCAGCGGACACTCCTCATCCGATGCCATCCCCATGGTCGTCGAAGACCTGAACATGTCAGTGCCCTCAGCCGTCGACCTCATCATCGCGGCCGTGGTCGAACTCGGCTGCTGAAATGGATCGTGGCGGCCAGCTTCAGCCCTGCAGAGAACTCACCGCTGGCTGCGGGCCGAGCGTGCGTAGGTCGAGCCCGACGACCAGAGGCCGTGTCGCGGGCGTGATCGGGAACAGCTGCGGATGCTCCTTGGCGACGGCGCGCGCGTAGCGGACGAACTTCGAGTGCGGACCGTCCGAGGGGATCACCAGAGGCGTCTGGGCGGCTGCGTTGGTCGGGGCCATGTTTCTGATTGTCGCGTGCGCCAGTGACACCTGCGGCGGACGAACACTCGTTCGGTGTGTCCTAGCCGTGTCCTAAGACGTGCGACTACGGGCAAACACGCACTAAACAGATCTCCACCGACCCAGCGCGGCGACGTGGACTGATCCCCACGGCGTGGACCCTGAGATACCAGCCAGCACATCCAGTTTCACACTGGCAGTGTGGGGGTCAGGGGTTCGAATCCCCTTAGCTCCACAATCGACAAACCCGTTCCGACCTCAGTCGGAACGGGTTTCGTCGTTCGTGGGCGCGGTTTCGCAATTCAATGTGGAAGATCGTGTGGCGCTCGGCTGCGAATCACCCGCTGGAGCGCGCGAATGTCGGATTCGATCTGCCGCGACAGCCAATACGCGAGCACGAACGCGGCAATGCCGCCAATACACAGCACTCTCATCGGGACGACGACTGCAGCGATCTCGGGGGCGGTCAGGAAGCTGACGGCCACGATGCCGAGTAACGGCACTGAGGCCGCGACCGCCAAATAGGGCGGCAGTCGGCGGCTGAGCCGTTCTAGCTGTTCGGCCTCCTGCACATCCGTCTGTCCGTGTGCGACGAGTTCCGGATAGACGCTGCGCACGATGTAAAAGGTGAGCAAAAAGAACGGGTACGCGACCCCGATCGCGCCACACACCGTGATCGACCCGAAGAAATGGAGCGCAGACCGAGCAGTGATTCCGCCCGCGAAGAGTTGCATGAGGACCGGAAATGTCAGCCCGCTCACCAATGACAAACCGGCCACGACTATCACCACTCGATCACCCATGACGAGACAGTCATGGCGCGCTCGTGCCTGGGTTTCTGCGGGCGGTGCTGGCCCCCGTCGCAGCCGTCGCGGGACCAGGATGACGTAGCGACACAAGTAGACCACCGCCGCAGCGCCGAGCGGGAAGGTAATCAGGTTGATCACCGTGGTGACCAGGACAAACCGATGCTGAGCCTGCTCGGATAGATGGCTGACGATAAGGAGGTGATTGTGCTGGATGTTGTACGCGCCGGCGAGCATCACGGGAATCAGGATGGCCAGCGCAGTAACCGGCAGAATGAACGGCCGCAGCCGAAGTCGCCAACTGCGCGCGGGCGGATCCACCAAGTCGCGAGCCTGCGGGTCCAGGCACAGCTGGAGTTGCTCGGCGAATTCAGCGCCAGAGCCCCAGCGTTTATCGCGATCGCCGTTCAATGCCTTCAGCAGAACTCGACGCAGCGCGGTGGGACAGTCACTGGGAAGCGCGTCGAGCGAAGCAGATGTGATTCCTTTTTCGCGGGTAGTCAGCATCAGATCGAGCGCGGTGGTGTCGCCGACCAATTCGGCCGAGGCCGCCCGAGCGGCTTGCGCCGCGGAATCGTCAAACGGCTTCACGCCGGTCAGGAGTTCCCACAACACGACCGCGAGCGAGTAGATATCGCTGCGGGTATCGAGGTCTGCTGCCTCTAGCGTGTGCCCTGGCCGGCAAGCCGTGAGCTGCTCGGGAGACATGTAGGACAACGAGCCGCCGAAATACTCGAACGCGCTTGCGCCCGATACGTTGCGGGAGAAGCTGACGTTGAAGTCCGCGAGTTTTGGGGTGCCATCGCGTGCGAGTAGTACGTTCGCGAGCTTGATATCGCGGTGCAGGACGCCCCGTGAATTCGCGTAGTGCAGCGCTGCAGCCAGTCGTTTTCCCAGCCACGCGACAGTCTCGGGCCAGGAAAGGGTCGCCAGCTCAGCGCGAGTGACTGATTCGGTTGGCCGGCTCTCGCCGCGCGATTCCAGTGCGACGTCAACCGCGTCGAGCAGCGCCTGACCCGAGTCGGGCGGCCCGGCAGCGAAAACCAAGCGACCGAGGTCGAGCAGCGTCCCGCCGGGCAAATACTGCATGTACAGCAGCCGCCAGTCTCGATCGGGGAGAACATGCTGGTCGAAGACTCGGACGATGTAGTCGTGATCCAGCTGCGCGAGGGTTTGTGGTTCGTGGCCCTTGTTCGCCGATATCTTGACCGCCACCAGTCGCTGCATCGAAAGTTGCCGGGCCAAAAATACTCGCGCGAATGCGCCGCTGCCGAGTTCGAGGAGCAGATCGAAGTCGTCGAGCCGCTGGCCGATCTCTATCTGCGTGAAGTCCGCGGATGGGCTGATATCGGCAAACGCTGAGCCGAAGGTTCCGGTGGGAGGTTGTGTTGATTCGCCGGTTTCGGTCTTTGCTTGCGTTTGAGTGAACACTGCCGGGTAGTTGGCAGTCGAATCTGTCATGGCAACCTCGTTGTAGGTCGCCTAAATCGTAACGGTTGCGGTACTTGAGTCGGAAGTTTCTGGTGTTGAGGACAGGCGTATCGGGGGTGTGGCGCGTAGGGCCACTCGTCATCGAACATCGCCGCTGGGTGCTACCGGAGGGCCGCGTAGGTTCGTAGAGAATCAGATGGAACCTCACGCCACCTTCGAACGAAAGCAATCATGTCCGAGGATCAGAACACAGACGTTCCACCGAATCACCTCTCCATCGATCCGCGCAGCCCCTTCTACAGCGAAGAGGTGCTTAGCCGCGACGTGGGCATTCGCTTCAATGGCGTCGAGAAAACCAATGTTCACGAATACGACGTGACCGAGGGTTGGGTGCGCGTTGAAGTCCCTACTGCGAAGGATCGCCGCGGAAATCCGATGGTGGTCAAACTCAGCGGCACGGTTGAACCTTACTTTCGTCTAGAGAAGTAGCCGGTGCCCTCGGGTTACTGGCGCGGCTGTCAACCGGCCCATGGCTGTCAGCGCGTGGCTCTAGTCGCACGTCGGCACACCGGGCACCCCATGCGACAACCCAGTTCTCGCATTTCGATACCCCTGCAGTTCCTGTAGTCTGCGATGCAAGTAGGTAATTACTTACATCAGGAGTGCCATGGCTGAGTCGTCACGGGATCGCATCCTCGGCGAGGCGCTGCGCCTGTTCGGTGAACAGGGGTATGCGGGCACGTCGATCGCTCAGATCGAGAAGGCGGCGGGCCTGTCGCCGGGTTCGGGCGCGCTCTACCGCCACTTCAAGTCCAAGGACGAACTCCTCGTCCAAGCCCTGCAAGCCCGAGTGTTGGACCGCGGCCAGTGGGCACAGTTTCTCGCGCCCGACTTCTCGGTGCGTGCGATGCTCGATCTTGTCGCACCCGACTCCGACATCATCGACCGGCTGATGATGTTGTGCAGGATCGGGTTGCAGCGGCTCGACCATGACCGGGATGTGACCCGAATCCTGTTGCGTGACAACACAGCACCGCAGGATGCGTTGGAGGTGGCGCGGCGCGACGAGCACCTGGTGGTGCTGTCGGTACTGTCGCGAGGATTGGCCGAGCTCGCCGGGCCCGACCGGGGCGACGAAGACTGGGACGCTTTGGCAGTCGTCATCCAAGCCGCCGTGGCGCACTACTGGTTGGTGAGCGACGTCTTCGGCGGCGAGCACCCGTCCACCATCGATACCGACCGGTACTTGCGGGCGATCGCCGAGATGGTCGCTGCGCGCCTGAAAGCGCCTGTGGCAGAAGCAATCCGGACGTAGGGGAGTTCGGCTCCAGATTGAGGGACCGCGTGATCCTGTTCCGCTCCCGTAGTTGATGCCCCGCCCAATCGCCCCGTGAGTCCCGTTCTCATGCGGGCTGACAGCTGGCGACCGCGGTTCAGCTGTTCAGCCGAAGGTTGTAGTGCAGCGTTGGTCGTCGACTGAAACCACCTCGGAAATTTCCTGCGCGTACAGGGTTGACGGGCAGGTTAATACCTGCTCCAATAGGACCGTAAGTAAGTGGTTACTTATCAGGAGGAAGAAATGAATGAATGGTCGCTAGATCGCACCCCCGGATCTACCTGGCTGCGGGTCAGCCTGATCACCGCCGCCCTCGCTACTACCGCGGTGCTGTCGACCGGATGTGTGCCAGTGATGGCCGCAGTCGTCGTCGCCCCTATGCCGGCAGTCTGAGCCCGCTCAACGTCACAACGCTTGACGGACCGCACAAGCCACATGTTTTCCAGTACGTGGTCCGCACGATCGCATCTCGCAAAGCCAATGCACATGGGTTAGGCCCATGACTACTTCTTGGAGGAAGAAATGATTCGTAACATCATTAGGGGGATGCTCCTGGCCACCCTTGTGTCAGCTGGCTTTGCCGCCGGCGCATCACCGATCGCCAACGCGCAGCAGCCTTACCGGAACTGCTCAGAAGCAAGGGCTAACGGGGACACCAACATCCCGTACGATTCGCCGCATTACGGACCGCACTTGGATCGCGACAACGACGGCGTCGGCTGCGAGTCTTGATTGAACCGGTGCTGCAATGAAAACGACTCCAAGAAATGCCTTTCCGTCGAATGATGTGTTCGGGGCGTCGACCACCGCCTCGAGGCGGAAAAGACCGCGTGCGACCAGTTGGGCAGCTCATTCAGCATTGAGCCGCTTCAAGGTTCGGGGTACCAGTATGGGACGCCCTAAGAATGAGTCTCGCTATCGAGAAAGCTGCTCGCGGCCATCGGTATCGGTGCCGCTCTTTTTGCGGGAGAGCTCGTCCTCGCTCCAGCGGCCCCTGGGGGTTTCCTAGCCAGGATGCATTCAGCGGGCTTCTGGACCACGGGCGGCGACCTGGGAATGCTCCAGACGGGCTACTGGGTGTGTTCTCAACTCGACTCGGGCTGGACACCGTCAGCCGCTACCGCGGCGATCAGTGTGGAGCTCGTGATGACAGACTCCGCGCCGGCGCAGGTGGGGGACTCGGCGCCGGCGCGGAGTCGCCGATTCCGCGTCAGTCGTCGGCGGGGGCTTCCCTCGGAAAGCCCAGACTCCAGCCGCGGTAGGTATAGCTCTCGTCTCCCACACTGGGAGTCGGCAGGATCTGGATGTTGCTCCCGTCGCCGTATCCCGGTGAGAGTCCCTGCACGCCGCCGGATACGAAGGTCCCATCTCCCCGGGCGATGTCGATATGGGGACCGACAAACCCTTTACTGAAGACAAGTGCCCCTCGCGGAGGGTTCATGTCGGTGTGAATCTGCCCTTGTTCGAGGAGTGTCTGGTAGAGCGTCTCGGAAGCGCCGTCCCAGCCGTATTGAGCTTGCGGCACACCGAATGCGTGGGCCACCAGCGCTTCACATCCGTAGATGCCGAATTGGTCTGTCCCGAGAAGGCTTTCGGCCCTGTCGATGGCCGCATCGGCTCCGACGATTGGCGGCCGTGGATCAGCTGGCGCACTCGGGGCGAACAGGAGTGTCGCGGCGAGCCACGCGGCCGATAGAAGCAGACAATTTCGGATGTGCAACTCGTTGGCTCCGATCTCGATATGCGCGGCGGCTTCTGGGCGGCAGCGTCAGTCAACCACCGGCGCGGAGCTGGGGTCATGGCGCATCGTGGACGTGCCCCCTCCTCCGCCCGTTAAACACGATCAGCAAAGTCGATCGAAACCATCCGGCGGATCGATTGCTTCGATTTTCCGTCATTACCGGGGTCCTCGCAGTGCGAGAATCACTAGGTGGACGATGTACCGCCCTTAGGCATTCTCGGAGATCTGCCGGCGCGGGACTTTCTGGTCTCACCTGGCTTCGCAGGGTTGCTCGCAATATTGGCAGCGGTCATTGCCGCGGCGGCTGTGCTCTACGCGTCGCGACGAGCTCGTCAGCGGTCCGAGCAGCTGCGTGATCAGGAGGAACGCCGGCAAGTACAGGCTCGTGACGACGCGCTGAGTGCTCTGGCGTGGGAGCGGTGGCAGTGGGTGGTCGACAACGCCGGGATAGAGCCCACGGCGAGCGAGGGCGCCACCCTCGGTCTCGGGCCTGCGGTGGCCCTGGAACTGCTGGGTGGCCTCCTCCGTGATGCCGAGCGACTCGGCGATGAAACGCTGGCCAAGGCTGTCGCGGTGTACCAGGAGCAGGTCTTGTTGGTGCTGGCCCAGCAGGCCGGTCCTGTTTCGGATTTCGCGGGGGCAACGACCGGGCGGCCCGATCAGAACCGCGACAACACGGCGACGTCGGCGCACCGAAAGCCAGGCGCATCGACACTGGACGCTGAAACATCCTCCGTTGACACGATTTCGGACAATTTGACGGAGGCTAGTGGCGGGCGGCGTCGCCGATGACGACCACCCGCCAACACATCGAGGACCTCGACGTCGACCGCTGGGCGGCGTTGACGCGACGCGCCGCGGCGGAATCAGTCGCGGCCGCCGAGCGCTTGGGACTGCAACCGCGGGCTGAGTCGATCGCGTTGGCGCGGATGAGTGAGCGCGACCTCGTCCAGCACCGCGAACGGAACGGTCCGCCCGTACCCCGTCGCTCGCTGGCAATGCAACTGGTCGAGGCCGACCACCTGCGCCGGGTGGCCGAGGAGCAGGTGCGCGATGCGGATCAACGCAGGCTGGACGCCGAGGCGGCGGCCGCACTGGCTCGCGCTGAAGCCCAGGAGTCGGCGCGTGCCGCCTCGACGGCCGCGGAGCGGGTCCGCGCGGTGGAGGCCGAGGCTGCGCGCAAGGACGCCGAACGGGCCGCGGAGCGGACGGCTGATCAACGGGCGCTGCAGCAGGCCCACGCCGAAATCGAGCGGGTTCGCGCGGGCGCGGCGGCCGAAGTGGCGGCGGCCGAGGAGAAGGTTCGGGCGGCGGAGGCGCGTGCCGCCGAACGGGACAGGGAACGCACCGCTGAGCGGGCCGCAGGCGAGCAAACGGTGCAGCAACTGCACGCCGAGATCGACCAAGTTCGCGCGGATGCGGCGGCCGAAGTGGCGGCGGCTGAGGAGAAAGTTCGGGCGGCGGAGGCGCGTGCTGCCGAACGGGACAAGGAACGGACCACCGAGCGGGCGACTGGCGAGGAAGCCGTGCAGCGGGTCCGCCGCGAGCTCGAAAAGTTGCGGTCGGACACCGCCGCCGAGGTGGCAGCCGCGCGTGGGCAGGCGAGTGGTGACGTGGCTGCCGCGCGGGAAGCCGCAGAGGCCGAGATCGTTGCCGCGCGGGATGCCGCAGCGGCGGAGGTCGCCCACTGGGAGGCGCATGCGCGAGACATGGAGCGGTGGGCGCGAGGCGAAGTGTCGACCCAACTCCTGACGATTCCCGTTCCGCCGCCGGAGGTGCGTGCCCACATCTGGTCTGTCGAAAGCACGATCGACATGCTGTACCAGATCGATCACCTGCTGGAGGTCGTACTGGCCGACGACGTGGAGTCACCATTCGTGGCCGACCTCGACTTCGCGCGCAACCTCACTGGGAAGGTGCGGGAGCAGGCCAAGGATCTCACGCATGAACTGGCCGTGCTGTCGTCGCGGTACTCGGATCAATCCCAGGTGCAGGCCGCCAATGGCTACGCCGAGGCCGCCCGTGACGCTTATCGTGCGCTACTGCAGCGCATAGACGATGCGCTGGAGCGGGTGGGCAAGCGATTCCACAGCCCGGACGCTGAGATCCTCGCTGCGATCACGGCCATGCTTGAAGATCTGCGTCGCTAATCCTGGGTGCGGCGCAGCTGCCCTTTGGGTCGGTGCACGCGCTTGGCAGGATCTTCGTCCGTGCCCACGGCCACCTCGTCGCGCAGTTGGGTGATGTTGGACAGCTCGGCGTACAGCGAGCGGATGGAGTAGTTGAGTACCGCCAAGGAAGTCCGCATGGAGGGCTCCTCACTGATGCCGACCTCACGGGTCCGCTGACGGCTCCACAGCGCCTCGTCGAGGCGCTTGCGCGTGACCTCGAGGTGGCGGTCCAGCGCGTCGAGAGTCCGGGTTGCGTCGGAATCCTTGGACATCCAGGTCTTCAGGATGACCGGGTGCTTGATGACCACCTGGTCGGTGTCCGGCAGCTGCTCGACCCAGCGTTTCAGCGCCGCGAGCCCGGTGTCGGTGGTGCGATAGAGGGTGCTGGTCCGCTTGCCAATCGTGACTTCGCTGTCCTGCACCATGTTTCGCTCTGCGAGTCGCAGCAGTTCGCGGCGGACGTGGCTCACCGACGGTGACCAGTAGAAGTAGCTCACCGAGAACTCTGCCCGGATCTTGATCTCGCCGGCTGTCAATTGCTCGTCGTTGGCGGCGAGAATCCCCAACACCAGGTACGCCGTGGTGGGTAGGTCGCTACTCCCTGAGCGTGGGCTCATGGCTGCGGCCTGAAATATGGCAGCCAAAGATCATCGCCGACGGCGCGAAAGTCGACGGTGACCGGCAATCCGACCCGAAGCTGCGCGATGCCGGTGTCGATGATGTTGGTGAGGATCTGGTACCCCTCGGCCATATCGATGATCGCTGGCGCATAAGGCGTTTCGAATACCGGCGTGGCCGCTCGGTGCACGACGGTCCAGCTGTACACGATCCCGTTGCCCGCGCTACGTTCCCACTGCAGTGCCGTAGAGAGGCACTGACGACAGTGTTCGGTCGGGGGGAAGTTGGCGGACGCACACGACCCGCAGCGCTGGAACAGCAACCGCCTTTCCGCGCAGCCCTGCCAGAACGGCGCCGTCAACGGACCAGGCTCGGCATGCGGGACGGCTGCGCGTTGAGCGGCGAGTTCGGCGGTCATCGGGGTTCGTCTCCTAACAGCAGCACGGTGGTGAACAAGGCGCCGGCACCGCCGTTGCTGCACAGGGCGATTCGCGCATTCGGTACCTGTAGTGCGCCTGCGTCGCCGCGCAACTGTTGAACTGCGCGGATCGCGCGCTGCATCATCTGTGGATTGGTGCCGGCGTGGCTGAACGACATGGTGCCGCCGTCGGTGGTGATGGGATGAGAACCCGTGATGGCGATGTGACCGTCTTCGACGAACGGGCCGCCCTCGCCGTCGGGGCAGAAGCGGAAGGCCTCCAGCTGGCGGATGATCTCGAACGAGAAGGGGTCGTAGAGCTCCAATACGTCGACGTCGTCCCTGTCGATGCCGGCGTGGGCGAACGCCATGTCGGCGGCGTGTCTGCCCACCAGACCGTTCGGATGCGCACCGCGCCGTCCGACGAGATCCCAAGCCGGGGGATGCTGATATGACGGGCCGAAGAAGTCCGCACCACTGCCGAGCACGTACGCGGGGCGGCATGCAGAATCGAGCAGGTCGACGTTCGCAATCGCCAGGGCGCAGCCACCTTCCGACGTCGTCGCGCAGTCGAGGAGGTGGAACGGGTCGGCGACCAAGCGGGAGGCGGTGATGTCGTCCGGGGTGAACGGCCCGCGGCCGGCATAAACGGCTTCCGGGTTCGTCGAGCCATTGTTGCGAATGGTGGCGGCGACGATCGAAAGCTGTTCTCGGGTCGTACCGTACACCTCCATGTGACGTCTGGCGATCAGCGCGAACTCGGCGGCGGTGAACATCCCCCACGGTGCGACGAATTCGTTCTCCGGGCGCGTCCAGGGCGCGGTGGCCGCATGATCGCGATATGCCTGGGCCTGTGCGGCAACCAGCACCACGACATTGGCGAGGCCGTACTCGATCGCCGCAACCGCTTCGGTGACCATCCCGACCCCGAAGGTGGACCCCTGCCACACCGGGCCAAGACGAAGGTCGTAGATGAGTGACGCCGTGTTCTCGGACGTGATGCCGTCGACGTCCTCGAGCGCGAGGCCGGCATCGTCGAGTGCGCCTCCGATCGCTTCGATGATGAGCCGTCGCGTCGTTTCACCTTCCAGGCGGCGCCCCTGTTTGGTGTTGTAGACGCCGGCGATGGCGGCGGTGCGACCCTTTGTAGGCACATCGGCTCCGTTGTTCGTAGGTCAGTTCTCGTCGGCGACGACACCGAGGTAGGTGCCGTACACAGCGGCACGTCCCGACTTTCGGTCGACGTGCCCGATCAGTGTGGTGCGGGCCGAGATCGGTTCGCTTGCAGTGGTTCCGGTGGCGACGACATCGAACCGGACATCGACGGGTCGCGACGTCGCGGGATCGGTGATCTCGACGACCATGGAAACGGCGCTCTCGTCGGTATCCCACGCGATGTCGGTGATGCGGTGACGCGACGTGAGTTCGAGAACCGTCGAGTCATGCCTCAGCAGGAAGCGGATGGGAGCGCAGAGTTCACCGGACCGCGGTGGGATACACGTCGTCACGGCCTTCATCGCAGCCGCTCCAAGAAGTGGAGCACCGCGTCGGCCAGTCCCCGTGGATTGCTGGACTGAATCGTGTGACCGGCGCCGGAGATGCATTGCCAGTCTGCGCCGTCGATGTCGGCGGCGAACGATGCCGCCGCCTCGTCGGAAAGCACCTTGCTTCGTTCGCCGCGCAGAATCGTCGTCGGGCAGGCGATACGCCGACCTAGTGCCCGCATCTCGTCGTCCATGGGCAATGCCGTTGCGCCGGGGTGGAACTGGGAGTCGTCGTACTTGGACCCCAGCCGCCCGTCATCGCCCCAGCGCAGGTTGGCAGCCAGACTGTCGCTCTCGACGTCTTCGACACCGGCATAGGTCGGCCGCGACGTGATGAAATCGTTGATCGACGCGGTCGCCGAACTGGTCAGTTCGGGGCCGACGTCAACGATCACCAGTCCCGCCAACTCGGGTGGGTTCCGGGCCGCCCACTCCACAGCGCCGATCCCGCCCATCGAATGACCCACGACGACGACACGCTTCAAGCCGAGCCGATCCACCGCCGCGGCGATGTCGTCGGCACAGTGCTCGGAGCCGTAGCGGCCCGGTGTCCACTCGCTTTCGCCGTGCCCACGCTGGTCCAGGGCGATGCACCGGGCGTGCTGTCGGAGAAGATTGCCGACGACATCGAAGGTATGCGCATGTAAACCTCCGCCGTGGAGGAAGATCATCGCGAGTTCGTCTGCGGGACCCGGCCATTCGAGGTAGTGAATGCCGGCACCGTCGTCGGCCGTGAACATGCCCTCGGCCGGCAGCACCATGCCGTCGGGTTCGATGCCGTGCCGCCGCGCAGCGGCCAGCAGCCGAGCGTGGCGCGTTCCGAAGGATTCCAGCCGCAGGCTCTCGACCGACGGCCCCGGCCGAGAGGTCACAGGCCGGCAGGTCGGCGTGCTACGGCGCCGACCTCCTCCAGGGAAGCGATGTCGGCAGGCGTGCAGCCGAGCACATCCCGCAGAACCTCGTCGGTGTGTTGGCCGTACAGCGGGGCGGGTGTGGTGACCCACTTCCGTTGGCCGCCTGCGTATGTGAAGGGCATGCCCGTGGTTTTGAAGGTGCCGATGACGGGATGTTCGACCGTCTCCCAGAATCCGCGCGCCGTGAGGTGCTCGTCCTCGAGCAGATCAGCGGCGCCGACGACGGAGGCGGCTGGAATCCGGTGGGCGCGCAGAGTCGCGACGACGTCTTCAGGGTTCTCCTGCGATGTCCACCCTTCGATGAGCTTGTCGATCTCGTCGGCGCGACCGCGCCTGGCCCACTCGTCGCACAGTGTGTCGTCGACTGCCAATTCGGAGTGGCCGATCACCTCCGCCAATGCCAACCACGTCCTTTCGTCGAAGACTGCCAATGCCACCCACTGGTCGTCTCCCTTGCAGCGGTACACCCCCTGGGGGCTGGCGCCGGGTCCGCGATTGCCCTCGCGGCGCAATTCGACTCCATTGCGGGTGTATTCGAGTACCGGCTCCGCCGCGACGTTCAACGCCGCCTCGACCATGGTGGACTCGACGTGGATCCCGGCACCGGTGCGATCCCGGATCTCCAGTGCCGCAATGGCGGCGAACGAGGCGTGCAGACCGGCGAGTGGATCGCACAACCCACGCGGGATGATCGGCGCCCCCTCGCTGCTTCCGGTCATCCACGCCATGCCGCTGGCCTGTTCCATGGTCTGCGCGAATCCGACCCGGTCCCGCCACGGCCCGTCGAGCCCGAACGCGGGCATCCGCATCATCGTCACCTGCGGGGCAACGCTGTGCACCACGTCCCATTCGAGATCGAAGTTGGCGAGGACTCGAGGGGAGAAGTTCTCGATCACGATGTCACTGCGGGCGATGAGATCGAGCGCCGTCTCGCGGCCTCGCGCAGTGCTCAGCTCGAGGGTGATGCCGCGCTTGTTGGTGTTGCTGCACTGGAACACCGGACCCCACTCCCACCATCGGTCCCAGCTGGGCGGGCGGCCACCGGCGAATCTCATGCCATCGGGCCGTCGCACGCCCTCGACCTTGATGACGTCGGCACCCAGCGCGGCCAGCACCTGCGTGGCCATGGGGCCGGCCCAGAACGCTGTGAGGTCGACGATGCGGACACCGGCGAGGGGAAGCCGGGGTGGCGACTGCGCAGGCTCGGCGGCGACTGCGGCCGGCCAGTGCACCCGTCCGTTGTCGGCGCCGATCGCCGGCGCGGCGCCGGGGGGACGAACCGGTATGGACGGGCTCCGGTAGGGCACCCGTGGCGCACGGGCACCGTCTGCCGCTTCGACGAACACGCCCCGCACGGCGTAGTGGTCGATCGACGTGATCGTCGTGGGAGTGGCGATGGGGGAGACCGGTATTCGGAAGGCCGCCGCCGAGTCGACGATTTCTGCTGTGGTCTTGTCAGCCGCCCAATCGTGGACCATGGTCAGGAATTCCTCGCGGCGGGCGATACGCCCCGGCATCGTCGCGAGCTCTTCGTCGTCCAGGAGGTCGGCGCGTTCGATGAGGACGAGGAAGTCTTGGAATTGTTGAGCGGTGATCGTGCAGAAGCCCACCAGGCCATCCGCGGTGGGGACTATCGAGGGCAGCTCCAGGCTTCGGGTGCCGAACGCGTCCCCGCCGAGGACGCTGGCGGACACCGCGCCCAAGCTGCCCATGGCGATCGCCATGGCCTCGTAGACGGAGAGGTCGATGGTCTCTCCTGCACCGGTGCGGCGGGCGCGTCGCACCGAGGCGGCTGCAGCGACCGCGGCGAAGCTACCCGCGAACCATTCTCCGAGCCGCCCGCCGGCCTGCACCGGCTCCGACTCGGGCCAGCCCCGGCCTCCGATGGACCCACACATCGCCTGCAGCAGGAATTCGTTGGCGGATAAGCCGATATCGACGTACGGTCCGCTGTCGCCGAACGGACTGATGACCACCACCACCGCCGACGTGGGCACCGCCGCCGCGATCTCGGACGGATCCCACCTGCCGTCGCGCCCGGTGATCACGACGTCAGCACCGGCGAGCAGGCTCATCACCTCAGCATTGCTTTCGCCGTGCGCGACGGACTTCTTCCCCGCCGCCAGGAAACTGAACAATGCGCCCGGTCGGGAGTCTGCCCGCGCGCGCCACGATCGCATCGGATCGCCCTCGGCCGACTCGACTTTGACAACAGTGGCACCCGCGTCGACGAACATCTTCCCGCAGTAACCGGGCGCGATTCCCGACGACAGTTCGACCACCCGCAGACCATCGAAAGGGAGATGCTCAGCTCTCACGATCGCTAGCGGCCCAACGTCGTTGCACGTTGGGCGATTCCCGCAGCCTCGGCCGTCCTGGCCTGTCCGAACGCCGTCATACGTGCCCACGCGTCGCGGTCGCGTTGGCTTGCCCTGCGTCCCACGTGGGTGACGACATCGACATCGGTCGCCTGAGAACGCAGATGGCCCGCTCGTGCGTGCTCGGGGGGTATGTGCTGGAACGGATCGAATGAGTATGCCGCCATGGCATTCTCGTGTGTGATCTTGTTGATCACCCGGTCGTCGAGATGGCCCATGGTCTCGATGACGTCCTCGGGTGCGAAGGGCCAGTTGCTGTCCGAATGCGGGAAGTCCGACTCCCAGCACAGCATGTCCTCGTTGAACCAGTCCATGTTCTGCACGCCGACCTTGTCGCTGATGAAGCATGTGTACAGATGCCTCTTGAAGACGTCGGTCGGCCCGCTGTAGCCCTTCGGGAACTTGGGTTCGGTCCATCCGGAGTGCCGGTTCAGTACATGCTCGGCGCGCCACAGGAAGTACGGGATCCAGCCGACATCGCCCTCGGTGAGAGAGAACTTCAAGTCGGGGAAATCGCTGTAGAACTCCGCCCAGATCAGCTCGGTGAGGGTGTACATGCTCATCATCGACGAGCCCGTCATGTTCACACTCGGAGGCGCATCCACCGAGAACATCGGTGCCCGCGAAGACGACCCCACGTGGGTGCACAACACCGTTTTGTTCTCACACGCCGCCTCGAACAGCGGGTACCAGTGCTTGGTGTGAATGCTCGGCATGTCGAGCGCCTCGGGGTTCTCCGAGAACGTCACTGCGTGACAACCCTTGTCGGCCAGACGTTTGACTTCCTTGGCCGCTTCCTCGACATCGAAGAGCGGCAGGATGCCGCACGGGATGAACCGGCCGGGATACGCGCCGCACCATTCATCGACGTGCCAGTCGTTGTACGCCTTGATCATCACCAGGTTGATGTCACGGTCGGGTCCCTGGTTGAGCACTTGACCCGAGAACCCGGTCCAGTTGGGGAAGTTGAGCCCGGCGAGCTGACCGCCGGCGTTCATGTCGCGGATGCGTTCGTCGACGTTGAAACATCCGGGCCGCATCTCGTCATAACTGCTGGCATCGATGTTGTACATCTCGCGAGGCTTGCCTGCCACCGCATTCAGACCCATGTTCCGGCCGCGCAGATCGCCGTAGTACCACTGCTGCGTGCCGTCGTCCTCCAAGACCACGCGAGGGGCGAATTCCCGGTATGCGGCGGGGACGTGTGCCTCGAACATGTCCGCAGGTTCGGCGATGTGATCGTCGACGCTGATGAGGATCAGATCGTCTTTGTGCACTGCGAACTCCCGGCTCGACCACGGCGGAATAATGTATGACTAGTAGACAATGATCCAGATCACGTTGTCAACAAGACGCGGAGCAGCTGCGGCGGCCGCGACGGCACATCGCGGTCCGGTCGTGCGAATGCGAATTCCCGCTATTTGTTGGTGGTTTAGGTCTGCTGTGAGGAGGTTCCACGCAAAGTCCGCTCCTGACGCGGCCCGCCGGGCACCGATCGAAGAATGGGCTTGTCGCGGCGATCTGCTGTGACTAATAGTCTGCTGTGCGGAGCGGCGCGAGTTTCACCGCGCGTCGTCGGATTCGACAACGTCGGCCTTCGCCTCGGCTGTCGTCCGCGGGCCGTCGAAGTGCACGCTCACGCGTTGAAAGCCCTTGACTCGTTCGGCTTTGGCTCTTCGGGTGTACGTCTTGCGATCCGCTGACGTGAGCTCGACGTCGTCGGTGAACGGAGTGAGAAGTGATCGCGGATGAAGTCGGTCCACGCGCACGGCATTGACCTCCGCGCACACCACCAGACTGACCGAGATGAGATACAGGAACGCCAACAACCCCAGCACCAACGCGAAGATGCTGTTCGTGGCGCTGGCCGTCGTCACGACGTGTGCGACGTAGCCGGTACCGAACCATTGCAGAAGCTGCCAGATCACCGCCGCGCCCAGTGCGCCCGGCAGCACTTGTCGGTAGGTGACGTGGCGAGCGGTCATGGTGCGGAACGCCACTAAACCGATGACCGCGTTGATCGCGATCGCCGCGACGGCCAGGCCCACCTTGCCCACCAATCCGAGCGTCTCGGTGGCGCGTCCTGCCGCCGACAGCGCGGTCGCGGTGATGGCAGCCGAACCGAGGATGAAGAGCAGTAGCAGGCTGCGTACGCGGGAGCGGATCGGGTCGGGTCGGTTGTTCCGGGGGACTGCCCACACGCTGTCCATCGCGTTCTGTAGCGCTTGTCCGACGCCCAGCCCGCCGTATAGAGCGCCCGCGATGCCGACGACGACGGCCACCGCACCGCCGCTGAGTTCTTCGGGCCGCTGCAGTTGGCTGCCGATTGCCGGGATCTGGCCCATCGTGGAGTCCACCACCTGCCGTTGCAGCTCAGGGTCGCCGGCGAGCAGCACGCCGAGAGCGGTGGTCATCAACAACAGCAGCGGAAACAGCGAAACGAACGCGTAATAGGTGATCAGGGCGGCCAGATAACCACCCTGGTCGTCGACATATTTGTAGAGCACGGCGATCGCGAAGCCCAGGCTGCGGTGGCGCTGCTGCAAGCGGTCGATCCAACCCACCATGTGCTCTCCCCGGTGCGGACGCTCTGATGCGCCGGTCAATACCCCATGGCGGAATTGATCAACCTTCACGCATTGATTCGGTGAGCACAATGCGCAAAACCGGGACATCGCAGCTTAGGGCGGGTTGTGCGCACAAGCGAGCCTTCCTCGCTGCCGATCCGTAATTTCAAACGCATCACGGTGTCGGCTCTCCCGACATCAGCATTGGCCAAGGAGCCCATCATGACCGCCGCGTTCGATTCAACATTGGCGCACAACGCATTTGAGGCAGTGCGACCCGCGTGGACACCCGGTGATCACTGCGTCGAGCGCACGGTCACAACGAGTGACGGTGTGGCGCTTGCGGTTCGCGACTACGGCTCCGACCGTGCTGATGCCCCCACTGTCGTTCTGCTGCACGGTCTTTGCCTCTCCCAAGAGAGTTGGGAACCGCAGGTCTGCCAAATGCGGCGTCGGTGGGGCAACAGGATTCGCATCATCTCCTACGATCACCGCGGTCACGGGCGGTCGGCCGATGCTCCGATGTCGACGTACCGGATCGAGCAATTGGCCGCCGACCTCTCAGAGGTGCTCACCGCACTGCGCGTCACGGGTCCGCTGACCCTGGCAGGTCACTCGATGGGCGGCATGACGGCGCTGGCATACTTCGCACGCCCCGCCTCACATCGTCCCGTGGAGCCACAGGGTCTCGTGCTGGTGGGAACTGCGGCAGGCGGCGTTGCCGAGCGCGGTGTCTCCCGCCTCCTGGCCACACCCGCGACGGTGGCGGTGTTCGGACTCGTCGACCGCATGCCGCGACGCGCGACGGAGAACGTGGTGAGCGCGTGGTTGCGGCCCGTGGGCGCCGCGCTGAGCAGATGTGCCGGCAACGCCGCTGTGGCGTTGGCAGCCGATGCCGTCCGCACCGCTTCGTTGACCACGGCGACGGGATTCCTGCCCAGCCTCAAGAGCTACAACGCGTACGGCGTGCTCGCGTCCATCGCTGCCAAGACGATCATCGTCAGCGGCGGAACCGATGTGCTGACGCCCGCATCCCACTCGCGCGACATGGCCGCGGCGATCCCGGACGCCATTCATCTGCACCACCCCGCAGCCGGTCACATGTTGCTTCAAGACGCGTCGGATTGCGTCGGCAATGCGATCGCACGGGCCATGGACATGTTCGGTCGATCCGGCCGCGCGGCCAGGGCAGGGCTATCCCGCTCCTGCGCTGGACATCTCGCCGTCATCGTCTCCTGAACGGCCGCACATACTTTCAGACGCGCGTCGGGCATCCCCAGCCCACGGTGGCCGTCAGCGAGAAGTCCCTCAGGGCGTTCGAGATATCCTGCCGCAACTGCTCCTCGGAGTTGGGGCGGCCCGGCTGGTAGGCGAAGACCGAGACGAAGACCCGGCCGCGCACCCTGCCCGAAAGCAAACCGAGCAGTCCACCGGTGTGGTGCATGGTCGCGCTGGTGACGCCCGGATACAGGGTCCGCATCGTGAAGCTGTCGGCGTCCGTGCCATCGGGCCGGTTGGCGGCCGGGTCGAGCTCACCGAGGTTGGACGATCCGCTCGTCGTCGCGCCGCCGAGGGCCACGCCGGCCATCCGCCTGACGAGCCACCGCGGCAGTAGAGGGGACAGCGGCAGCATCGCAAACCGCTGGTCGGCGGTGTCATTACGACGGATCAGCGCTCGTTTGAGCGCGGTGCGAATCGGGCGCAGATCCGTCGGCGCTGCGGCGGGGTCGATCGTGATGTCCACCGCGGTAATGGCATTGGCGCGCGTGTCGCCGGGAGTGCGCTCGTTGACGGGAAGCGCCAGCGTAGCCCAACCATCTGCGCCGACCCGTCCCGCCCGCTGGGCGAGCCTGGCCGCTACCCCCGCGAGGAGAGCGTTACTCGTTCCGCCTAGCGCGTCGGCGCGGGCGTCCCACTGGTCGGCATCGACGAAAAACGTTGCCATGGGCGGAGAGACGCGTTCGTCGGGACCGACGAACTTCGCCGGCGCAGGAGAGGTGCCGCCGCCGTTGTGTCGGGCGAATCGGGCAGTGGCGATGACGGCCCGGCCCATCGCGGGCAGGTCGCGCATGGTCTGGCGGACATCTTCACGCAGCGCCTGCCACCACCGCCGGGACCCGGCAGCGGGCCAGGAGGTCGGATCGCGGCGGCCGGAAGCGGCGTCGGCCAACACTTCACAGAGCCCGACGCCGTCGATGAGGCAATGGGAGGTGACGAAGCTGATCCCTGCGCCACCGCCGGTGAACGGCAGCACCGCGAGGTGCCAGCCGGGTCCGTGCTCGGGGTCCAGTGGCGTGTTCGACTGCTCCTCGACCCACGCGTCGAACTGTTCACGCGGACGTGCCTCGACGACCTCGAGGTCGGGCTGATCGGTGGGGGAGACCCAGCGATGACGCCCAAATGGCAACGGCGAGCGCTCGATACGGCGGGACAGCCGACCGCGCTGGAGATGGCGGTGGAACTCACGCACACCGTCGGTGTCGATCCCGTGGTTGTACACCCAAACCGCCTGCAGCAGATTGGTTGTCTTCGTCGCGCGCTCCCCGAGGAACGCGGTTTGGTCCACCAGGTCGAGGATGTTGCTCATCCCGCTGCTCCGACAGACTCAGGGCATGACCAGCCCGTCGTGGAGGTGAGCAGGAAGTCGCTCAACGCACCTGAAAGGTTGCGTCGCAGATCGTTATTCGTGTTGGAGTCGCCAGGCTGATACGCGAGGACCGACACGAAGACCTGACCCTGCGCCCTTCCCGCGAGCACCACCAGCAGCCCACCCAACCGGTGCATGGTCGCCTTGGTCACGCCCGGACCGAGCGTTCGGATGATGAACTGGTCGGCGTCGGTGCCATCGGGCCGGTGGGCGGCCGGGTCGACCACACCGAGGTTGGACGAGATCACGCTGGACGCGCTGCCGGCGGAAACGCCGACGCATCGCCTGATCAGCCACTGCGGCAGCAGCGGAGCGATCGGCAGGAGTTCCCACCGCTCGTTCAGCACGTCCTTCGAACGGATCAATGCCTGCTTGACGGTGGTCCGGATATCGCGCAGGTCCAACGCAGCGGCATGGGCGTCGACGGTGATGTCGATGTTCGTGATGGCGTTCGCGCGGGTGTCGTCGGCGGTGCGTTCGCTGACCGGCAGTGTCAACGCCACCGATCCGTCCGCCGACAGGCGGCCCGCACGTAGCGCGATGCGGGACGCCAAACCGGCCAGCAGCGAATTGGCGGTGCCGCCCAGTGCTGCCGCGCGGGAATCCCACTCGTCGGCGTCGACGAAAACCGTTGCCGTGGGCAGCGAGACGACCTCGTCGACCTCGACCGTCGGCACGGCCGGAGCCGGGGTGTCGGAGGTGTCGGCCTCGTTCCCTCGCCGCGCGAGAGCGGCCGCCGCGGCCACCGCGCGCCTGATCGCGGGGATGTCGTGCACGGTCTGGCGGCCGTCCTCGCAGACCGCTTGCCACAGCCGGCGTGCGCGCGCGGCCGGCCAGGCGACCGGATCGCGACGGCCCGATGCCGCGTCGGCCAGCGCTTCGCAGAGGCCGACGCCGTCGGCCAGACAGTGTGAGATCACCAGGCTCACCCCGGCGCCACCATCGGTGAACGGCAGCACCGCGAGGTGCCATCCCGGTCCATGCTCGGCGTCCAGCGGGGTGCCGGCCTGCGCACCGAGCCAGGCGTCGAATTCCTCTCGCGGCCGCGGCGTCGACACGATCTCGAGCTCAGGCCCATTGTCGGGGGACACCCAGCGATGGCGGCCGAACGGCAGCGGTGAACGCTCGATGCGGCGCGACAACCGGCCCTGCTGCAGGTGGCCGTGGAATCGCCGCAGACCGTCGATGTCGACGGCTTGGTTGTACACCCAGACGACCTGCAACAGGTTGGTGGCACCTGTCGCTCGCTCGCCGTCGAACACCGTCTGGTCGAACAGATCGAGTACGTTGTCCATTGTCCTGAACCCTTGCCTTATCGCTTCGGTTATGCCGTCAGATCGCACAGTTCGGGGGAATCCGCCTGTGTCGCACCCCAGTCCGTCGAGGCCGTGATCGAGAAGTCCCGTAGGACACTCGAAAGGTCCTGCCGCAGCTGATCATCGGAGTTGTTTCGGCCCGGTTGGTAGGCCAGCGCCGAGACGAAGACCCGCCCGTTGACCCGTCCGGAGAGCAGGGCCAAGACACCGCCGGTGCGGTGCATGATCGCCTTGGTGACACCCGGGTACAGCGACTTCATCGCGAAGTAGTCGGCGTCGGTGCCATCCGGCTTGTTCAGCGCGGGCGCGGTGTCGCCGAGATTTGACGAGACCACGTTGGTCGTACCGCCGGTGACGACGCCAACCACGCGCTTCTTGACCTGTTCGGGCAGCAGGGGAACCAAAGGTAGCAGGGCCCACCGCTCGTCGGGCACATCCTTGGAGCGGATCAGCGCTTGCTTTGTCGCGGCGCGGATCTCGCTCAGGTCGATCGCCGCACCCACCGGATCGACGGTGATGTCGACGTTGGTGATGGCGTTGGCCCGGGTGTCGCACTCGGAGCGCGTGTTGACGGGTATCGACGGGGTTGCCGAGCCGTCCGCGGTGACTCGGCCCACCCGCAGTGCGAGCCGTGCCGCCATTCCCGCGAGCAGCGTATTGGCGGTGCCTTTAAGCACGTTCGCTCGGGTATTCCACTCGTCGGCGTCGACGAAGATCGTCGCCGTCGACAGCGTGACGCGATCATCGGATTCGTCAACGATGGCCGGTTGAGAGGCTGCCGCGCCGCGCTGGCGTCGCGCGAAGCCCGCCGCGGCGACGACGGCCCGGCCGACGGCAGGCATGTCGCGCACGGCCTGGACTGCGTCCTCGGCCAGGGACTGCCAGCGACCCCGCGAGCCGGCGGCAGGCCAGGCGATCGGATGTTGATCACCAGCAGCTGCATCGGCCACGGCCTGGCTGAGTCCGACGCCGTCGATGAGGCAATGCGACACGGTCAGGCTCAACCCGGCGCCTCCGTCGGCGAAGGGCAGCACCGCAAGGTGCCAGCCAGGCCCGTGTTCTGCGTCCAGCGGGATGTCGGCCTGCTCGTCCAGCCACGCGTCGAACTCTGCCCTCGGTCTCGGGTTCGCGACGACCTCGAGTCCGGGCGCCCCGTCCGGCGAGACCCAGCGGTCGCGGCCGAACGGCAGCCGCGAGCGCTCGATACGACGTGCCAGCAGGCCCTGCCGCAGGTGGTGATGGAACGTGCGCACTCCGTCGACGTCGATCCCACGGTCGTAGACCCAGACGCATTGCAGCAGGTTGGTGACGCCGGCCGCGCGCCCGAAACTGAAGTAGGTCTGATCGTAGGGATCGAGAACGTTGCTCATTACTAGCGGCCTTCCTGCGTTCGTGGTGCGCTTGAATGCTCTGTGCGCCAGTGTGTTTCCGGGTGTGGCGATTCGGTGCTCTTCAGTGATTTCGAATCTACGGCGACGGCCGTGCCGTGTCGCTCTTGTGCGCGATAGTCGGCGAAAGCGCCTTTTGCTCAGGTTTTCCGCATTGTGCGCAGGCGCTAGACCGCGGGGAGTGCGTCAACCGCGTCGGCGCACTCCCAACCCGTCACCGGCGCCAGCGAGAAGTCCCCCAGTGCGCTGACGAGGTTGCTACGCAGGGTGTCATTCGAGTTCGGCCGGTCCGGCTGATAGCCGAGCACTGAGACGAACACCTGGTCGTGCACCCGTCCCGAGTGGACGACCAGTACGCCGCCGAGCTGGTCGATCATCGTCTTGCTCACCGCCGGATAGCGCGACAGTAGGGCGACGTAGTCGGCGTCGGTGCCGTCCGGCTGGTTGACCGGCGCCGGAGCCTCACCCAAGTTGGACGAGACCACGACGTTGGTCGTACCGCCGGTCGCCACGCTGGCCATCCGCTTGGTGACCCGCTCGGGCAGCAGCGGAACGAGGGGCAGCAGATCCTGTCGCTCGTCGGGCACCTCCCGGTGCCGGATCAACGCTTCCTTTGTCGAGGTGCGGATCTCGCGCAGGTCGTTCGCAGCAGGAGCCGGGTCGACCATGACATCGACCATCGCGACCGCATTGGCGCGCGTGTCGTCGGCGGTGCGTTCGTTGACGGGCATGGCCACATTGACGGTGCCGTCTACCGCGACGCGACCCAGTCGCTCGGCGATGCGCGCGG
Organism: Mycolicibacterium rhodesiae NBB3; assembly: GCF_000230895.2. The sequence continues at coordinate 6,186,802 of NC_016604.1, read as the reverse complement.
ACAGACCGGCCAGCAGGGTGTTGCCCGTGCCGCCCAGCGCGTCGGCGCGGGCGTCCCACTCGTCGGCATCGAGGAAGATCGTGGCCGTTGGCAGCGTCACGAGTTCGTCGCCTCCGGTGATCGGAGCGGGTGGCACCGGGGCAGGTGCACTGCCGCGGTTGCGCCGGGCGAATCGTGCGGCGGCGATGGCGGCGCGGCCGATGGCCGGCATGTCGCGCATGGTCTGGCGGGCGTCCTGTCGGATGGCGTGCCACTTCCGCCGTGACCCGGCAGCGGGCCATTCGATCGCGATGTCGTAACCGCACGCCGCTTCCACGATCGCGACGCATCCGCCGATTCCGTCGGTCAGGCAGTGCGTCAGGACCAGACTCACCGCCGCGCCGCCGTCGGTGAACGGCATCGTCGCGAGGTGCCAGCCGGGTCCGTGCTCGGGGTCCAGCGGCGTGGCGGCCTGCTCGATGAGCCAGGCGTCCAGTTCCTCGCGGGGCCGCGGGATGGCGACGATTTCCAACTCGGATCGATCGCTCGGGGTCACCCAGCGGTGGCGGCCGAACGGCAACGGTGACCGTTCGATGCGGCGGGCCAGACGGCCGCGCTGGAGGTGCTCGTGGAACCGGCGCAGACCGTCGATGTCGACCGCGCGGTTGTACACCCACACACATTGCCCCACTCCGGACGCCTGCCCGAGGCGAAAGAAGCTCTGATCGACCAGATCGAGTACGTTGCTCATGTCGTGGAATCCTTCCCGCCGGCGGATCGTGCGTTCGCGCGTGAAATGCGCTGCACACCAGCGTCTTATCGGTTCAATGCCAGTATTCGTCGTCGGGGACCGCGGTGTCGCGGTTGACCGCGATAGTGCGCCTAAGCGCCGATAAGCTCGGTTTTGCGCATTGTGCTCGTCGGCTTGCAGGGACTTGCCCAGCCCGGTGTCGGTGTCAGCGAGAAGTCGCTCAGGGCGGCCGAAACACGCTGTCGCAGATCGTCGTTCGTGGTCGAGCCGTCCGGTTCAAAGGCGACCACCGAGACAAAGACCTGGCCATGGGCCCTTCCGGAGAGGAAGGAGAGCAGGCCGCCGAGCTGATGCATCATCGCCGTGGTCATACCCGAGCTGAGCGATCTGATGGCGAAGTAGTCGGCGTCCGAGCCGTCCGGCCGGTTGACGGCCGGATCGACGTCACCGACATTGGAAGCGCCCACGCTGGCTGCGCTGTTGGTGGCCGCGCCGACAAAGCGCTTGCCGAGGCGCTCGGGCACCAGGAGAACAAGGGGCGTCAGCGCCCACCGTGCGTCGGGTTCGCTCGCGGAACGGATCAGTGCTTGCTTTGTCGCGGAACGGATCTCGGTGAGGTCGGTCGTTGCTCCCGCCGGGTCGACGGTGATATCGACATTGGTGATCGCGTTGGCGCGGGTATCGCCGGCGGTGCGCTCGTTGATGGGCATTGTCAGCGTGACCGACCCGTCCGCGGCGACCCGGCCCACCTGCAGGGCGAGGCGAGCCGCTAACGCCGCGAACAGCGTATTGCTGGTCCCGCCTAGCTCGTGCGCGCGGGCGTCCCACTCGTCGGCGTCCAGGAACACCGTCGCCGCTGGAAGCCTGATGGGCTCGTCGGTGCCCGCAGGCAGGCCGGGTGGCGCGGCAACTGCACCGGCGGCGTGGTTGTTCTTGACGAACCGTGCGGCCGCAGCGACGGCGCGACCGATCGCCGGTGCGTCGCTCAAGGTTTGACGGGCATCCTCGCGGACGGCCTGCCACTTGCGACGGGTGCCCGCGGCGGGCCACGGGCGTGGGTGGTCCCGGCCGGCCGCGGCGTCCGCCACGGCCTCGCAGAGCCCGACGCCGTCAGTGATGCAGTGAGAGGCAACCAGACTCACTCCGGCTCCACCGTCGGTGAACGGCAGCACGGCGAGGTGCCAGCCGGGTCCGTGTTCGGCGTCAAGTGCTGTGTCGGCCTGTTCGGTGAGCCAAGCGTCGAACTCTTCGCGCGGCCGCCGCTCGGTGACCTCGATGTCGCGCTGGTCGTCGGAGGAGACCCAGCGGTGGCGGCTGAACGGCAGCGGTGACCGTTCGATGCGGCGCGATAGCCGCCCGTTCTGCAGATGCCCGTGGAACCGTCGCAGGCCGTCGATGTCGATCGAACGGTCGTAGACCCACACGCACTGGATCAGGTTGGTGATGTCGGCGGCTCGCTCGACGCGAAAGATCGTCTGGTCCACCAGATCGAGGACGTTGCTCATGCCGGTCGAAGCTACGGAGCGCAGCCATCGACGTCGCTCTTGTGAGCGATAGTCGCCGAAAGCGAACGATTAGGCCGTTTTGCGCATTGTGCGCATCTACCAAGATGCCCGATTCATCGCGAATGGCACGCGTCCGTCAAGTCACATGGCGGACGGTCATAGCGGACCGATGTCCCGTGCAGGTGTCAGCGCACTTCGCCGGGCAACGCCTTTTCGGCGCAGATCACTCGCATGCGAGCCCCTGTCGAAGCGTCGTCTCGATGCCGCTCATAGCGCATCTGAACCGGCTTCCGGTCCGCAACGAGGTTTGAAACTGGGCAAAAAATAGATGTTTGCTCGCGGTCGCAGGTGGGTACGTACCCAAGACCAGGGCCATTCGGCCATGTGTGACGTGCCGGGAGGGATTGTGGCCAGACGGATCGAGTATTCAGGCGAGCTGTGCGAATGCGGGGAGCCGATGTTCTCTCGCGTCGTCACGCTCGGCGTCGGAGTGGAATCTCGGCGGGGGCCGACGTGCTGGCTCGATGAGTGCTGGGTCCACCGCAGCTGGCTACAGGCCGCCGACCGCCGCGCGGCAGCCCGAAATGCTCTGTTGATGAGCTGAAACAGCGTCCCCCTTATAATCGGGGGCTGAAATGTCTGCGCTCCGCGCCCTGATGTTTGTTCAACAAATAGTGTGGACGAATGACCCTTCGACTCGGATTGCAGATCGGCAATTTCAGTTACGGCACCGGTGTCGAGGAGCTCTTTCCCACCGTCATCGCGCAGGCTCGGGAAGCGGAATCGGCGGGATTCGACTCGGTCTTTGTGATGGACCACTTTTACCAGCTGCCCCAGGCGGGATCGCCGGACCAGCCGATGTTGGAGGCGTACACCGCTCTCGGCGCCTTGGCGACTGCAACAGAGCGGGTCCAGTTGGGCACATTGGTCACCGGCAACAGCTATCGCAACCCGACTCTGCTGACCAAGGCGGTCACCACGTTGGACGTCGTCAGTCAGGGCCGTGCAGTCCTGGGGATCGGCACAGGTTGGTTCGAGTACGAACATGAATCGCTGGGATTCGAATTCGGTACCTTCGCCGACCGATTCGGCAAGCTGGACGAGGCGCTGCAGATCATCCTGCCGATGATTCGTGGTGAGCGAGTCACCATGTCCGGCAACTGGTATCGAACAAAGGCGGCAATGGCCGAACCACGCTTTCGCGCGCACATCCCGTTGCTGATCGGCGGGCGGGGGGAGAAGAAGACCATCCCGTTGGCGGCCCGTCACTTCGACCATCTGAACATCATCGCGGGCTTCGACGAGCTGCCGCGCAAGGTCCGGATCGCAAGGCAATGCTGCGAGGAGATCGGGCGTGACCCCGACACGTTGGAGACCAGCATGCTCGTCGCTGCACTGATCGGCGACGGCGTCTCACCCGACCTTCTTCCGGACGAGGTCAGACAACAGGCGGTGGCAGGCACCCCGGAACAGATCGCCGAACAGATCAAAACCAAGGTGCTCGACGCGGGCGTCGATGGTGTAATCCTCAGTCCGGCGACGCAGCTGGGCTACTCGCCGGGTCCGATTGCGGAAGTCGGCAGACTGCTCGAGCCGTTGACGGGCGGCTGACTAGCCCGACGGGCCTATCGGCCGGCGTTACTGGCCAGCTCGATGACGTACTGATTCACGAAGGTGCCGGCGGGCGGATCACCCTTGTCGCACGAGCCGTCGGATTCTCCGGGACGTTTGATCCACAGGTAGGCGTCGGCGTGTGCGCCCGCTGTGGCAGTGGTCGGCGCAACACCGAGTGCTCGGCCGCTGGGATTGCACCAGTGCAGGGGTGAGTCAGGCGCCGCTCCATTGCCGTTGCGCGACGTGTCGATCACGTAGTTCTTGCCATTCGTGAGTCCGGAAATCGCTTCGCCGTAACCGATCTCCTCCTCCGTGGTGAAGAAGTTCGCGACGTTGAGGCTGAACCCGCGCGCGTGCTCGACACCTGCCTGACTGAGCCGCGAAGCCATCTCTTCCGGGCTGTGCCAACGCAGGTGACCCGCGTCGACGTACACGGCCGCGGCCGGATTACGCGTCAGCGCGTCGACCGCGTAACGGATCAAGTCATAGCGTTCCTGGCGCTGATCGTCGGACAGGCAGTCCGCCATGGCGAGCGCATCGGGCTCGAGGACGATCGCGGCCCGCGAACCTCCGATTTGGGCAGCGATGCCGTCGATCCATCCGCGATACGCATCACCTGACGCCATGCCGCCCGCGGCGAAGCTGCCGCAGTCGCGATGCGGAATTCCGTAGATCGACAGAACCGGGATGGAGCCGGCAGCCGCGGCGTCAGCCGTGTACTTCCCGACCGTGGCTGCCGACGATCCCGGAACCAGCCAATACGCCTGGGGCGTATCAGCGACGGCTCTCAGCTGGGGGTTCGGCGGCTCTGCCGCATTCGCCGCACGCATGGCCGCCGAGCCCGGATTGACGTAGAACGGGGCACCAAGCAGTGGGTTCGCATCGCTTGCCAGGCGCACCGCGGAGGTCTGGCCGACGGGATCAGCGAGCAAACCGATGCCGGCAATGGCGGCGACCGCGAGGACGAGCAACCGCGCGACTGCGTGGGCAGCTGAGGAGATCACGCGAGGAAGTTAGCAGACCACGCCTTGGGCGATCGCCTCCTGCATCCCCCGGGTGGCCAGCACGTCGGCGAGCTCATTGTCGGCGACGCCGGCGTGTCCCTTGACCCAGAACCACTCGACGCGGTGGCGAGCGCAGGCCGTCCGGAGGCGCTGCCACAGGTCGACGTTCTTCACCGGCTGCTTCGCAGCGGTCATCCAGCCGTTCCTCTCCCAGCCCAGGACCCACTTGGTGATGCCGTTGCGGACATAGGTGCTGTCGGTATAGAGGTGCACCGATACCGGACGGGTGAGTACCTCCAGCGCCATGATCGGCGCCATCAGTTCCATCCGGTTGTTGCTCGTCAGGCCTGACTCGCCACCACACATCTCGCGGACGTGCTCGCGGTGACGCAGCACCGCTCCCCATCCGCCGGGACCGGGGTTGGGCCTGCACCCGCCGTCGGTGTGGATCACCACTGGAACCTCGAGCATGCGCCGAGAATAAGCAGGGTCGGGGAAGTTGGCGTCGCGACTCGCCAGACGTCAGCCTGCCTGCGGGACAACGTACGTCGGCTGGTACGGGTTGAGCCCCTGCTTGATCGCTTCGGCGCGCAGGTAGTCCTCGACCGACGGGTAGCCCTTGACCTCCGCGGCGCGCTTCAGCGCCTCCTGCTCGGCAACCTTGGTCTCGGCGACGGCGGCGGCGAGGTCCGCCTCGGCCTTGGCCTTCTTCGCGTTGGCCTCGGCAACGCCCTGCGCTTGTGTCGCCTGGGCGTTCTGAATCGCGGCCTGCTCCCGTTCGATCGCCGCCTTCAGTTCCGGATTCACCGGCGTCGGCTTGAGCACCGTCACCTGGAAATTGGTGAAGAAGTCCACGCCGTTGGTGCGGGCCTTGCTGGCGTCGGGCAGCGACCGCAGCAGCGCGTTGCGGAATTCGGTGCGGGCCTGTTCGTCGTTCCAGATCTGCTGCCACGTGTACTTCTGCGCGACACCGTTGAGCGTGTCCTGCAGCGGTTGTCCGATCACGTAGTTCAGCAGTTCGACCCACCCCGCGCTGACGGTGCCGTCGTCGTTCAGCCAGCCGTTGTATTTGGTCCCGAAGTCGCGGTGGAACTGCTTGAGCTTCTCGCAGTCGGTCGTCAGATCGAACGTCACCACCACCGGGACGTTCATATCGGCGGGCGCCTTGGCGTTAGACACCACGACGTACGGCCCGCGCTCGGAGCCGGGATCGCCCGTTGCATCCCAGGAGATCTGACGAGCCGGATAGCGATACACGTGGTTGGTGATCTCGTTCTGAGAGTTCTCCGGTTCGATGCACCCCTTCACCGTCGGATCGGTGGGGATCATCCAATAGCCGTCGACAACGACGGCCTGTTCACCGGCCCCGACACTGGCGTAGGAGCAGCCGGACAGAATAACTAGGGAAAGCCCAAGGGCGACAGCAGATTTCTTCATGGTGCATACCTTCCGTTCAAGGCTTTCGATGTTGCTTTCGCGCCGACGCCCGCAACGATCGCGGGACAAGACCTGTTCGCGAACTGTACTGGCGCGATCACGGTGACTGAAGTCCGAATTCGATATCGTGAACACATGAGTGGCCAGCGGGTTCCCGGCGGGGTGGTGCACAAGCTGCCCACCGACCTGCGCAAGGCGCTGATCTCCAACGACACGGCACTCGCCGCGTGGAAGGACATCACGCCGCTGGCACGTAATGAGTTCATCTGCTGGGTCGAGGACGCCAAGCAGGCGGTGACCCGGGATCGCCGAATCCGTCGCACCCAGGAGGAACTCGAGGAGGGCCAACGCAGGCCGTGCTGCTGGCCGGGGTGCAAGCACCGCGAGCGCACCGGAAAGTAGGCGGCCGGGTTCGCCGATTCGCCGGCGACCTCGCCGTCAATCGCCGTAGGTGGGAGCGGCCTGCAAGTCCGGGGCCGCCGCGGCCAGCAGTGCGGCGCGGTCACCGGTGAGCGGAGGATAAATGCGCCGGCCGTTGATCACCTGTTTGGTCGCCTTGGCTTCCGCGCCGGTGCTGACTACGCGGCGATCCCAGCCCTCGGTGTACAACGCCCCCGCGGGGCCGAGGTCGAGAACGGTGACGTACCAAGGGATTCGGAGCGGCATCATCGAAGCGCCCAGCAGATCACCGATCACGTTGTAACCGGCATAGCGGCCCATCGGCCGACCGTGCTGGCACGACATCACCGACATGTGTGCGTCGTCCATGCGTGCCGCGGCGACATCGCCGGCGGCGAAGACACCGGAGACTCCTTCGACCCTCAGATAGTCGTCCACCGGCAGTCGCCCCAGCTTGTCGCGCGGGACCCCGAACTGCGCTGTCAGCGGGTTCGCCCGCATTCCGGCGCACCACACCAGCGTCGCCGCCGGCACGATGTCCCCCGACGACAGAGTGACGCTGCGTGCATCGACGGCGGTGACGCCGATGCCGGTCAATGACTCGACATCGTTGTCGGCCAACGCTTTCTCGATGACCGGACGCGCCGACTCGCCCATGTCGGAACCCACGTGTGGGTTGTGGTCGACGAGGATCACCCGGGGTGTGGCGCCACTGCCCAACACGTCCGCGAGCATCCGCGGAAGCTCGCTGGCCGTCTCGATACCTGTCAGTCCGGCCCCGACGACCACCGCGGTCCGGGTCGAGGCATCCGCCGGGCGCCCGGCCAGGTCACGGATGTGTGCCTGCAGCCTCATCGCACCGTCATAGGTGTCGACGTCGAACCCGAACTCGGCGAGGCCGGGAAGGTTCGGCTTGGCCACCGCGCTGCCGACAGCCAGGACGAGGCGGTCGTATGCCAAGGTCGCGCCGCCCGCCGTGCCTACGGTGGCCCGCGTCGGGTCGACAGCGGTCACATCGGCGGTGAGATGCCCGACCCCCGCCGGATCGAGTAAGTCCGGCAACGGGATTCGGCATGCGCTGAGGTCGGGCTCGTAATTCCGGACCCGGATGTCGTGGAACGGTCGTGAACTGACGATTGTGACGTCGACCGCATCCTGCGCGCCGAGCTCGTCGAGTCGTCTGGCCGCCCCCAGCGCGGCCCACAGGCCGGCGAACCCGGACCCGAGGACGAGAACACGAGAGGCCCGCGACACCGCACCATCGTCACGTGGGATCGATCAACTGACAAGAGCGAAAGTTTGCTCGTCCCTCCCCGTCGCAGTGGGCGAGGACCGCCCGGCGCGGCCACCGAGACGCGACGGAAAATAGCCGGATAACGAAGTGGCAACGGCGAGCGCGCCGCGAATTCCGCTGTCGGGCCGTTGCGCGTGCCGGCGAATCCTGTCCGAGGGCGGCGCCCCGTTGCGCGACGGGGCCATCGGCACGGGTTGCCGGGCGACCGCTTCGCGGGGTCCGAACCGTCTGGTCCATGTCAGGAAACTCGCTGGTCGTGGCGGTGCTTTCCGCAGGTCGACCGAAGGGGTTGCTCGGCTGCGACAGACGACCACCGCGCTGACTGGGGACTCGGCGCCGACACGCCGGGGCGAATCGCAGGTTTTGCCCAGGATTTTGAATGCAGTTCCTAGTAGGTTCGGGCAGGTCTATGCGAGAATAAAGTCAATAAATAACCCGTCAGCGCCCTCCGGGAGGAGGAGATCATCGACACGACGCATTTGCGCGCCGCAGCAGGTGCTTGCGCGCTCTCGGTCGGACTCCTCGTTTGCAGTAGTGGAGGGGCGGTTGCTGTAGCGGATTCCACGGACACCGGCGGCACGTCGACTGAGTCCCAGAGCGGTTCGTCGACGGCGACCAACAAGGGCCCGACGACGATCAGGGAAGCGCTCATCGCGCTGAGGGACGCGTTCGCGCCGACCAGTTCCGATTCGAATACGTCAACATCTACATCCCCGACCACCATCATCGGCAATCAGCGTGTCGACGAACAACCGGTCGACGGCACCGCGACCACCACGCAGACGACCACGACCACCGACCTGACCAACGGTCAGGGGCCGACCGCGACGCTGGCAGCACAGACCAACACGACGCAGAGACAAGAGGGCGTCTCGACCCTGACGACCGGCACCGAGGTGACAGGCGCCGAATCCACTTCTGTCGTGAGTACGGCTGTCGTGGAAGCGCTGACGCCGATCTTGGACACGTTGGCGCCCTCGACGCAGCCGGTCGCCGCTCCGCTGTCGCCGAGCAGCACACCCACAGATCCGACCAAGTCGACTGACCCAGAAGAGTCGGGCGCGGCCGCCGCACTGGCGGCGGCAGGCAAGTCGGGTTCGCCGACGGCGACGCCGGCGGCAAAGACGCCGGCATCACTGCAGAGCGCTGTGGTGGATCCGCTGTCCGGTGCGGTCACGACACTGGTTCGGGCCTTCGGGACCGCTGGAATGACACTCGTATCGCTTCCTGTCTCCCAGAATCCGATCGGCGACGTCATCACCGCGGTTCAGGTTCTGCTCACCGCGGTTGTGGATGCGGTCTCCGAGGTCGCCAAGGTGCCCGGCAACCTGCTGAATCTTCTCGGGTTCTCCGATGCTGACGGTGTTCGGCCCCCGGTGTTCGGCAACGGCGGCTCCACCAACCGCGTGGCCACCACGCCCGTCGGTGTCCGGTTGGTCGGCAATGAGGCGCAGCTTCCGCAGGCCACCACCGTCGCCGTGGATGCGCCGCTCTTCGGCAATGTGGTCAACGCATCGGAATTCGGCGGCATCGCCCCCATCAGTTTGAACCAGGACTTCGCAACCTCCGGGCTGGCCCCGGCACCTGCGAGTGTCAGCCCGGCGACCAAGTCGTTCCTCGACAACATCGTCAGGTCGGTCCTCGTGCCCGCGTCACTGACGGCCCTTGCCGCAATCGCCGTGCCGGGCATCGCCGGACTGCTGATCGTGTGCGCCGCCGGCATCAAGGTCGGCTACCGCCAGGCCAAGGCGGGGCTGGCCCTGAAGCTGTCGGGGATCGCCCGCTTCGCCGGGTCCGGGCCGATGGGTGTCGTGAGGTCGGGTTCGATGATCGCGCTGCATCCGCGCACCTCGACGCTCGGCAAGGCGCACGGCACGCATGCCGGCCGTGACAAGACGGTGTCCGCGGCGCGTCACCTCGAGCGCGTCGCTTAGCCTGCGCGGGTTCGCGCCGCGTCCAAAGCTTTCTCGATCTCGATCCACGTATTGCGGACGATCGCGGCTACCGGCAGGAGACCGGCGATGCGTGATGAGACCTGGCCGGTGTTGGCGACGCTGGCGTCCATATCGCCGCCGAAGTAGAGCTCGGTGACCTTCCCCAACAGTTTCGCGTTCGGGTCGTGCGCGGCCACCCGCGCCGCGAGGCCGGTGCGAAGCACACGCATGGTCGGATTGCCTGGAATGTCGAGGAGCACCGTGCCGGCGTCATTGGCGGCGACGATCGCATCCTTGAAGTTCATGTGCACCAACGACTCTCGGCTGGCCAGCATCCGAGTGCCCATCTGAACGCCTTCGGCACCCAGCACCAGCGACGCCGCCGCCGACTGCGCGTCACACATTCCGCCTGCGGCGATGATCGGCAGGTCGACATGTGCGGAGACGAGGGGCAGCAGCACCATCGTCGATGCCCCCAGCGCCGATTTGAAGCCGCCGCCCTCGACACCCTCGACCACCAGAGCGTCGACTCCCGCGTCGACCGCCTTCAGCGCTGCTCGCAACGATCCGACGACGTGCACCACCGTCATGCCCGAGTCGTGCAGCCTCGCGGTGAACAACGCCGGATCGCCCGCGGAGGTGAACACGTGCCGTACGCCTGCCGCAGCCAGGGTGTCGACGATCGACGGGTCGCCCTTCCAGCCCTGGATCATCAGGTTGGCCGCGACCGGCCGATCCGTCAGCGAGCGGACGCGCAGCAGGTCCGCCCGGCCTTCTGGCGTCAGCGTCTCGATCATTCCCAGGCCGCCGGCCTCCGAGACGGCCGCGGCCAATTCCGCGCGGGCGATGTAGGTCATCGGCGCCTGAACGACGGGATAGTCGACGCCGAGGAGGGTCTGCACGCGATTGGGCACGGCCCATTAAACCGCGCCGAGTACATGCGTAGAGCCTGGTCGCATTTTTACATTGAGTACTTTATGATTTCTGCCATGGCCAAGCCGCCTCTGTCGATGAAGCCGACCGGTTGGTTCCAGATCGCGTGGTCCGACGAGATCAAGATCGGCGACGTGCACCGGATGACGTATTTCGGCACTGAGATGGTTGCCTGGCGGGCGGAGTCCGGTCAGCTCACCGTCATGGACGCATACTGCGAGCATCTCGGCGCACATCTCGGTCACGGCGGTCACGTCGAGGGTGACGTCATTCAGTGTCCGTTCCACGGCTGGCAGTGGAATCACGAGGGCCGCAACGTCTGCATCCCTTACGAGGACCGGCCGAACCGGGGCAGACGCATTCGCACCTATCCGAACGTGGAGCGCAACGAGGCGATCTACATTTGGCATGACGTCGAGCGGCGCGACCCGTTCTTCGAGGCGCCCGACGTCTTCTCGAGTTTCAACGACGGCAGCAGTCGCGACGACTATTACCCGCAGCAGCGGTTGTATCGCGAAGCGTTGGAGATGCATCCGCAGTACGTGCTCGAGAACGGTGTCGACTTCGCGCATTTCAAGTTCGTCCACCAGACTCCGATCGTGCCCGTGTTCACCCGGCACGACTTCGACGACGCGGTGTCCTATGTCGACTTCACGATCACGTTCGAGGGTGACGACCAGCAAAACATCGACGACATCGACAGCAGAGTCGAGGCGATCAACGGCGGCCTCGGCATCGCGGTGACGAAAAGCTTTGGGATGATCGACAATAGGACCATCTCGGCTGTCACGCCGGTCGATGACAGCACATCAGATATTCGCTTCATGGTGTACATCGGCCGCCAGCCGACACAGAATCCGGAGCGCGCCGAGATGAAGGCTCGCGAGTTCGGACAGGAAGTCATCCGGCAGTTTGCACAGGATATCGACATTTGGCGGTATCAACGTTATTCCGATCCGCCCGCACTGGCCGGTTCGGAGCAGGAGGGGTTCACTGCGATTCGCAACTGGGCCAAGCAGTTCTATCCCGACGGTATCGGCGGCAGCGCCGCCGAAGTCTACGCAGCACAGAAAGGCCGAACCGAATGACCGCACACCGCAAGCCGATCCGCGTGTTCCAGGTCGCGACGGGCAACGTCGGTAGCGAGATGATCAAGCGAATCGCCGACCGTCCCGACCTCGAGCTGATAGGTGTGCACTGCTATTCACCGGACAAGGTCGGGAAAGACGCAGGCGAGTTGGCCGGGGTGGCGCCGAACGGCGTGATCGCGACCGGTTCGATCGAGGAGATCATCGCCGCCAAACCCGACGTGCTGACCTTTCACGGCGTCTTCCCCGACGAGGACCTCTACGTGAAAGTCCTCGAGGCGGGAATCAACATCGTCACCACCGCGGACTGGATCACCGGCTGGCACCGCGACACCAACCACCCGCATCCATCGGGTAAACCCGTCTCGCAGCTTCTTCGTGAGGCGTGTGAAAAGGGGGGCTCCTCGTTCTACGGCACCGGGATGAATCCCGGTCTGAACCAGATTCTCGGAGTGGTGTGCTCGGCTGACGTCGCCGAGATCGAGAACGTCACCACGATCGAGTCCGTCGACGTGTCGTGTCACCACTCGAAGGACACCTGGATCGAGGTCGGCTACGGTCTGCCCGTCGACGATCCGAGCATTCCGGGCAAGCTGGAGAAGTACACCCGCGTCTTCGCCGACAGCGTGCTCATGATGGCCGACTGCTTCGACCTGCAACTCGACGAGGTCAAGTTCAGCTACGAGCTCGGAGCGTGCACCAAGGACGTCGACCTGGGGTGGTATCTGCTCCCGAAGGGATCACTCGGCGGCAACTACATCAAGTATCAGGGCATGGTCGACGGTGTTCCCAGGGTCGAGGTCCACCTGGAATGGCAGATGACGCCACACACCGATCCGAGTTGGGATATCAAGGGCTGCTACATCACTCAGATCAAGGGCGACCCGTGTGTGTACAACAAGCACATGATTTTTCCGAAGCCCGGTGTCGACCTGTCGGATCCCGCGAACTTCGCCTCGATCGGTATGACCGTGACCGGGATGCCCGCCCTGAGCGCGATCTCGTCGGTCGTCGCCGCCGCACCAGGGCTGATCACGAGCGCCGATCTGCCGTTGCGCGGGTTCGCCGGCCGCTTCAGGTTGTGACGGGCTGAGTCACGGCCAGCTCGAGCTTCTCGAGCCGGCGCACCAGGAGGCTGGGCAGCCACCTGCCGGTGTCGACGGGCTCGATCCACGAGGTGCGCTCGAGGAGCTGACCGATGACGATTTTCGCTTCCAGCCGGGCGAGCGCAGCTCCAACACAGAAGTGCGCGCCCTTGCCAAAAGTGATGTGCCCCTTGCTCCCCACCCGGTCGAGGCGAAACTCGTTGGGGTCGTCGAAGTGTGACGGGTCCCGGTTGGCAGCCCCCCACAGCAACACCAGGCGTGATTCGGCGGGTAGGTCGACTCCAAAGAGAGCAGTGTCATTGACGACGTGACGGTAGTGCCCCCGGAAGGGTGGCTCGAATCGCAGCACTTCCTCCAGGAACGCGCTCAAAAGATCCGGATCGTTGCGAACCTCCCGCTGGATCGCCGGCTGTGAAGCCAGCAGGTGTGCGGCGGACCCGATCAGCGACGCGGTGGACTCACCGCCGGCACTGAACAACGTCGCCATGATGTTCAGTGCCGTCGCATCGGTCAAATCCCCTGTGGCGCGGGCGGTTGCGAGATCACCGAGCAGGTTGTCCTTGGGGTCGTCGGCGGCCAGCTGAAAGTGCTCGTTGATGTAGACGGCGAGCTCCATGACGGCGACACCCGCCTCGTTGAGTTCATCCTGACTGACCAGACCCTCGACCGTCTTGGTGCCGGCATAACCCCACCGCATCAGCTGCTCGGTGTCCACATCGGGTACGCCGATCAGGCGGGTGACGATCATCATCGGCAGGCGGTTGGCCATCGCCGACATCCACTCGATGCGTCCGTCGTGGACGTATTCGTCCCATAACCGGGCTTCGATCTCGCCGACATACTCTTCAACAGACTTGATCCGCCGCGCGGCGAGTTGCGGCAACAGCAACTTGCGGTGGGCAGCGTGGGCGGGATCGTCGGCGGTCGCCAGCGCCTGCAACTCGCTGCCGAGTTCACTGAAGGCGAACCGGCCGACCTTCCCGTCTTCGTAGGTCATTGTTGCCGTCAGATTCGACGAGAAATCCTGTGGCCGTGCGATCACGTCGTTGATGGCATCCCATCCGGAGACGGCGTAGAACCCCGAGTCGCCGATCGCGTGCACCGGGCCGTCGGCGTGCATCCGTTCGTAGAGGGGATATGGATCCTGGATGTAGTCATCGTCGAACAGAGCGAGCCCGAGCTGACCCTCTTGCACCGTCATTACTCAAGGCTGAACGCGTGCGATTCATCGCGTCAACGGGCGGATGGAAAGATGAAAAGGCAGCTCGCGGGCACTGGCAGCGGCTGTCGCACACCAGAGGCTCCACCAGCACAATCAGTGAGATATACGCGCACTTTTGTCTCAACATGAGATCATCAGTTTTATGCCTCGCACGGACTGGCTGGTGGGCGACGACCGCCGAACCGCGGCTGCCGAGCGTATCTATGCCGCCGCCACCGAGATGATCGCCACCGGCGGGTTGGACGCCTTCGACGTCGACGCGCTCGCGTCGCGCGTGCACTGCTCACGAGCGACGATCTACCGCCATGCCGGCGGCAAGAACGAGATTCGTGAGGCCGTTCTCGTCCGCGTCGCCGCCCGGATCATCGACACGGTCCGCGAAGCATCTGACCATCTGACGGGTTCGGAACGAATTGTCACCGCGATTTTGGTGGCGCTGAAGGAGATCCGCTCTGATCCTCTGGGGCGACTGATGATGTCCTCGGTGAAGGCTCAGGAGATCTCCTGGTTCACCGAATCTCCGGTTGTCGCGCGGTTTGCTCGTGAGATCAACGGCCTCGCCGAGGACGATTCGCAGGCCGGACAGTGGATCGTCCGGGTCGTGCTGGCGTTGATGTACTGGCCCGTCAACGATGCTGAGACCGAACGGCAGATGGTCCAACGCTTTGTCTCGCCGGCCTTCCCCTCCGCCGTAACATCCGGACGACCATGACCTCCAACGTCACACCGCGACGTCCCGCGAACGGCAAGCAGGTTCGCGCGGACCGCACGCGGGCGATGGTCATCGACGAGACGGTGCGCTGTGTGCTCGAGGAGGGATTCGGCGCCGCGAGTGCCAAGCACATCACCGAGCGGGCCGGCGTCACCTGGGGGGTCATCCAATATCACTTCGGTGACCGCGACGGTCTGCTGATGGCCGTCGTCGACAGTGGCTTCAGCGAGCTGCTGGCCAAGCTGCGAGAGGTCGAGCCGATACTGGGCTCACATGTCGGACGAGCGAGGACCGAACTCCTCGTCAACACTGTCGCGGACGCCTTCCTCAGTCCGACATCGATTGCGGCGCTGGAGATTCTGATCGCCACCCGAGCCAGCCGCGCAGACGTGGACCAACGTCATCTGTTGGGCCTGTTCGCGACACTGACCGATCTCGGCCGTTATGTCGCCGAGGGACTCGAACCCGAGCGCGCCGATGCGGTCGGCAATCTCGTGTGGACCACCCTGATGGGTGCGATGGTCGCCACCATGGCGGTGCCGGACCCTGTCGACGTCAGCCGCGAATTGCGTGCGCTGACCGACGCGATCACGGCGTACGTCGACGAGGCGCGCAGGGGCTAGCCGGGCCGACATGCGTCGGCTCGCTCCCGGCTCGCGCTGGGGCGGCCGCGCGACGGTGGGTGGCGAGCACACAACCGACGAGGATGAGTACGAGCGCCGCGACGTTCCACAGCGTCAGGGGCTCGTTCAGCACGATCACCCCTGCCGCCAACGCCACCGCCGGATTGATGTAGGTGAACACCAGCGCACGAGCCGCTCCGACCTCGCGAATCAGCGCGAAGAACACGAGAAACGCCAGAGCCGTGCAAATGAGTGCGAGCCCCGCCAGTGCCAAAAGCACACGAGTGGAGGGCATCTCGGACGGCCAGGTCGCGGCGGCCGGTCCCGCGTACACCACTGCGGCGAAGCCGAGGCACACCGCGGTCATCGGGAGCGCCGGGACGTCGGCCAGGTAGCGCGCGGCGATCAGCGGAGCGATTGCGTAACACGTGGCCACCAACAGCACCTCGACGATCGGCCATGTGCTGCCGCCCAGGTGCGGGCCCGCGAGAACGGTTACGCCGGCAATGCCGACGGCGAGGCCGAGGATCCGTTTGGTGCCCAGTCGCTCGCCCCCGGTGAGTCGATCAAGCACCGCCGCAATGATGGGCGCCGCGGCGATCAGCAGGCCGGTCATCGAGCTGGTGAGGTGGCGTTCGGCGTCAGACAGCAGCCACCACGCGGCGATGATCTCGAAGAACGCGAAACCGGCCAGCGCCTTCCAGTGCCCGCGCACGATCTCCACCGTTCGCCGCGACAGGGCCAGCGGAAGTAAGACCGCCGCACCGACGGCGACGCGGGCGAACACCAGCACGGGAACGGACACACCCTCGACGGCGACCTTGATCAGCAGATAGGGGATGCCCCAGATGACGCTCATCGCGAGGAACAGGATCCACCCGCGAGAGCTCACACACTCACCCTACTTACCTGCGATTTCGGTGCGTCGACGCTCGCTGAGCGGTCGTATGCGCGCCGAAATCGCCACTAGGAGCGGGTCAGCTCCGCATACCGGGCGACGTGATAGTCCGTCGACCCGAACTCGAATTGAACCGCCGTCAGCCGCTTGAAGTAGTGGCCGATCGCGAGTTCCTCCGTCATACCCATGCCGCCGTGCAGCTGCACCGACTGCTGGCCGATGAAGCGCGCCGCGCGCCCGATCGTGGCCTTGGCCGCCGACACCGCCCGCGCGCGCACCTTGGGTTCGGCCTCGATGTTGAGGACCGCGAGATACACGGCCGCGACAGCCTGCTCGAGCTCCATGTACATGTCGACCATACGATGTTGCAGCGCCTGAAAACTGCCGATCGGCTGTCCGAACTGATGGCGCTGCTTGGCGTATTCGACGGTGTCCGCCAACACCTTTCGCATACACCCGACCGCCTCGGAACACACTGCCGCTGCGCCTTCGTCGCGTGCCGCTGCGATCGACGGCCAAGCCTGCCCTTCCTCGCCCAGCAGCGCGTCGCCCGGCAGCCGAAGTCCGTCGAAGTCGATGTCGGCCGCGCGCCGGTCATCGACGGTGCGATAGGGATGCAACTCGATACCCGCGCCGGGACCGTCGAGATCAACGACGAACAGTGAGATTCCGCTCTCGCTGCGTGCGGTCACCAGAAGGTGAGTCGCCAATGGTGCACTCATGGCAACGATTTTCGAGCCGCGCAGCGTCCACCCATCGTCGTCACGCTCGGCGGTGGTCGACACGTCCTGCCAGTTCTCGCCAGACGATGCCTCGGCCGCGGCCAGCGAGACCACGGCGGTGCCCTCAACGATCTTCTCCAGCAGTGGGGTTGCGACCGGTCCACCGGCCCGGTGCAGCAGGCCGCCGGCCACCACCACGGTGTCCACGTAGGGCTCGACGGCCAACGCATGCCCCAGCGCCTCGGCGATCACCATGATCTCCACGGGTCCGCCACCGATCCCGCCGACATCCTCCGGCAGGGCGGCGCCGAGGATGCCGAGTTCGTTGGCGAAGCCGCGCCAGATGTCGGGTTGCCATCCCGACCCGGTCTTGGCCGCCGCCCGGCTCTTTTCGAGTTCGTACCTGGTCGACAGGAACTTGCCCAGCCCGTCGCGGAGCAGTTCCTGTTCCTTGCTCAAGTTGAAGTCCATCGCTTGCTCCTTACAGTCCGAGAGCCGCTTTGGCCAGGATGTTGCGCTGAATCTCGTTGCTGCCGGCGTAGATCGAGCCGGCGCGATCGTTGAAGTAGCGAAGTGGCGCGACCGCCTGCCACTCCTCACCGCTGATGTAGTCGTCGGCCGGCGGTTCGTATTCGGTCACCGGCCCGCCGGGGTAGGTCGCGTGCGGTTGGTACACCCGCCCGCGCGGCCCGGCGGCCTCCATCGCCAGCTCGGTCAGGGTCTGGCTCAACTCGGTGGCGATCACCTTGAGCATCGACGAGGCGACGCCGGGATTCTTGCCCTCGGCGACCGCGGCGAGCACCCGGTATTCGAGAATCTCCAGCACCTCGGTGCGGATCCGGGCATCGGCCAGCTTCTTCGCGAACGCGGGATCGTCGAGTAGCCGACCGCCTGCGGGGCCGGGCTGGTCGGCGGCGACGGTGGCGATCTCGTCGGCCATCACCTGCAGGGCGGGTGATGATGCACCGCCGCCGCGTTCGAACTCCAACAAGTATTTGGCGACTGTCCAGCCTTCGTCGATCTTGCCGAGAACGTTGGCCTTCGGCACCCGGACCTCGTCGAAGAAGACCTGGTTCTGCACCTCTTCGCCGGACGTCATGACCAGCGGCCGAATCTGGATACCCGGCGAGGTCATGTCGATGAGGACGAACGTGATGCCCTGCTGCTTCTTCGCGCTCTTCGACGTGCGCACCAACGCGAACATCCAGTTCGCCTCGCGGGCGTGGGTCGTCCAGATCTTGCTGCCCGTGCACACCAGGTCGTCACCGTCGTCGACTGCCGCCATCGACAGGGCCGCGAGGTCGGAGCCGGCCTCCGGTTCGGAGTAGCCCTGGCAGAAGAACACCTCGCCGGTCAGTATGCGGGGGAGGAAGAACTTCTTCTGCTCGTCGGTGGCGAACTTCACCAGCGCGTGAGCGACCATGCGGATCCCCATCGGTGACAACGAGGGTGCGCCCGCGAGCTGGGACTCCCGGCTGAAGATGTAGTGCTGGGTCAGGCTCCAGTCGCAGCCGCCGTGCTCGACCGGCCAGGCCGGCGCCGCCCAGCCTCGCTCGTGCAGGATCCGCTGCCATTCCATGCTCGCCTCATGATCGGCATAGACGCTGGTCATGAGGCGACCCGCACGACGCAGTTCCGGTGTCAGCTTGTCGTTGAGAAACTCGCGCACCTCGTCGCGGAATGCGATGTCGGCGGCCGAGAACGTGAGGTCCATAGAGATCCCCTTCTGCAGGACGCTAGGCACAGAGTAAACCTAGTTAATTAAGTGGGGAACACGTGGGGCTCGGACTCGCGGCGCAGAACCGCCGTTTACTTATGCACCCTCAGCCGCGGGTCCGTGCCGCTTGGCGACGACAAGAAGTGTGTGGTGGCGCGATGGGCTTTCGCCTTGTACATCGCGGCGTCGGCGTCGCGCAGGATCTCCGCCGCGTCACGCCGATCACCCGGCCTCACTTCGGTGACGCCGATACTGGCGGTGAGGCTGCACGAGATTCCGGAGACGTCCAGCGGGGTGGCGAGTGCGGCGTGCAACCGCTCGGCGAGACGCTTCAGTGCGGTGTGGTCCGCATTGCCGAAAAGTAGCGCGACGAATTCGTCGCCGCCGTGGCGGGCGATCAGATCCTCGGAGCGCAGGGTGGCCCGTAACCGCTGCGCCGCAGCCTTGATCACGGTGTCACCCGTGTGATGGCCGAACGCATCGTTGACGGTCTTGATGTTGTCGAGGTCGATGAACATGACCGCCGCCAGCGTCGGTGGGTCCTCGAGCAGTGCTTCGGTCGCCTGCGCTTCGGCATACGCCCGGTTGGGCAGTCCGGTGAGCGAGTCGTGGTGGGCCTGGTGCCTGAGCTGAAGCTGTGCGTCGCGTTGGTCGGTGATGTCGGTGAACGACGCCAGCAGCGCTTGCTGTCCGGTTTCCGAGGGGTCCAGCAGGCGGGTGCTGACCGATAGCCAGCGCCGGGTGCCGTCAGCACGGTCGAAACCGACGATGTCGTGCGGGTTGGCGAGGCCGCTTTTCAGACCCCTGACGAAGAATTGGTGCCAGTTGTCGAGCGATGCGCCATCGGAGTCGTACAGCGGGAACACGACCGACGGGTCGACGTCGCGCTCCAGGACGCGGCTGGAGGCCAGCCCGAGAATGCGGCGGGCGGCGGGATTGATCCACTCGGGCTGACCATTGGAGTCGAGCACCACCACGCCTTCGACCAGCGAGTCGACGACAGTCTGGAATCTGCGCTCGGCGCGTCGTAGTGCGGTCTGATCAGAGCAGACGAGGACATATCCGTTTTCGCCCATGGCGGCGGCGGACACCCTGACGATGAGCGCCGTGCCGTTCGCGGCGCGATGGACACCATGCCGTACGCCTCCGCCGGCGATGACCGCGGCCGGATCGATGGCGGCGCCGACGGCTTCGTTGATCGGCAGCCCCAGCGCATGCTTCGCAGAGCGTCCGTAGATGGCTTCGGCTGCCGGGTTCCAACTCGTGACCGCGCCGTCCAACGTCGTGGCGATGATCGCGTCTGTGGCGTGCGTCACAAGCGCGGCCTGATACCGCAGGCTTTCCTCGGCGGCCTTCTGCATCGTCAAGTCGCGGAAGATGACCTGGTATGCGGGTTTGCCGTTCCAATTGGTCAACACCGAGACGACTTCGACCTCTAACGGGCTGCCATCCAGGCGCCGCATCACCGCCTCCGACGGGGGTGAGCTGTCGCCCTCCTCGTGCAGCGCGGCGATGCGGGACAACATCGGTGCGATGGATTCGGCGTCGACGAAATCCGTGATCATCCGTCCCACAACGTCATCCGCGCTGTTCGCGTTGATGTCTCTGACACCGGCCGGGTTGACGTAGACGACCCGTCCGTCGGCGTGGACGCACATCGGATAGGGGCTGTGTTCGAGCAGCTGTCGATACCGCTGTTCGACGGAGGACGCATTTGTCGTACCCACGTCGTCGGCTTCGACCGCCATCAACGGCCCCTCAATCTCCGAATTAGCTGGCTTCACGCAGCTTAACCTCGTACATCCCGCCGTTCCCACCCCATATTTCAGCTGACATTTTGCCTGGTCAATAACGGTGATGTAGGCGTTAATTAAACGGGAAGTTTTCGCACGAGCATTTGAAACCGGAAATAGAAAGGCGACACATCATGGCAGGACCGATGACGATCACCGGGATCGGCGCAGTGACGGGGTATGGCTGGGGCGCGGAGCAGCTGTGGAATGGGTTGCTCAGCGGAAAGCCCGCCGCAAAGCTGGTTGGCGGATACGGGTCGTCCGGCGACGAGGACGCGTGGGTGGCGCGAGTGGCCGACGAAGGTGACCCGCTGGACGGCCTCAGCAGGTCATCTCGCGCCATGCGCGGGGCTGCCCGCGAGGCACTCACCGACGCGGCCGATCGCGGCTGGGTGCCCGGCGCACGGGTCGGCCTCTTGCATGCGGTGGTGGTCAGCGAGGTCGAAGGGTGGCGCGACTTCTATCTGAAGGACGCTGCGCACCGCAGGATTCGCGACTATCTGACGCTGATGCCGTCCACGCCGGTGTCGATGCTGATGCAGGAGTACGACTTCCACGGCCCCGCCATGAACGTCTCCGCGATGTGCTCGTCGGGCAACGCCGGCTTGATCACCGCAAAGATGTGGCTCGACAGCGGATACGTCGACGACGTCGTCTTCGTGTCCACGGACCTCTCACTGACACCCGAGAACGTCGAGCACTTCGTGCGTCTCGGTGTTGCTGTCGTCGACGTCGAACCGCTGGACGCCTGCCGTCCGTTCCAGGAGGGCAGCCGCGGATTCCCGGCAGGGGAGGCGGCCGTCGCGTTCGTCCTGTCGAACCGCGCCGAGCGTGGCTACGTGGACGTGCTGGGTGGAGACATGACCCACGACGCCTACCACCTGACGTCGGTCGACCCGCAGCGCACCTACATCGACGGGTGCGTGCGTAATGCGCTGAAAGCCGCGAACACGTCCACCGACCAGGTCGCCTATCTCAATGCGCACGGACCAGGCACTGCGCAGTGCGACAAGGCGGAAGGCGAGATCGTCGACGAGGTGCTGCACGGCGCACCGCACATCTACTCCGTCAAGCAATTGGTCGGACACTGCCAGGGTGCTGCCGCGGCCGTCGAGCTGGCTGCCGCTGCACTCGGTTATGCCCACGGCACCGTGCCTGCGCCCCCGACCGTCGCGCCAGGACATCCTCGGTTGCTCGACGGACCCACGCCGCTGAAACCCGGTGCGGTGACTCTCAAGACGTCGCTAGGTATGGGCGGTCACAACTCCGCTGTGGTGCTGGCGCCGGCCGCCTGAGGATGCAAAGCGTAGGCACCGCACTGCCTGCCGGCGACGGCCTGTGCCAATCGACAGGAAGAACATGAGCAATCGAGTCACGGGGTATCGCGTCGAGATGGCGTCGCCGCGAAGTGGTTCCAGCCCAACGGCTGTGCCGCCCACTCCGCGGTGGTCCGTACTGGCCGTCATTGGAGTGGCACAGCTGATGGTGGTGCTGGACATCACCATCGTGAACATCGCTCTGCCGTCCGCCCAGGACGATCTTGGCTTCGACATCGCGAGCCGGCCGTGGGTGATCACGGCCTACTCGCTGGCGTTCGGCAGCCTGTTGCTGCTCGGCGGGCGATTATCGGACCGGATCGGGGTACGTCGCACCCTGATCATCGGATTGCTCGGCTTCGCTGCCGCGTCAGCTGTCGGCGGTGTCGCGGGAGGGTTCGCGATGCTGATCACGGCAAGGGCGGCGCAAGGTGTTTTCGCCGCCATCCTCGCGCCGGCCGCGCTGTCCACCCTGAACATCACGTTCACCGCTCCGAAGGACCGTGCCAAAGCGTTCGCCGTGTTCTCGGCCATCGCCGCCAGCGGTGCGGTCGTCGGGTTGCTTCTCGGCGGTGCGATGACGGAGTGGTTGTCGTGGCGGTGGTGTCTCTACGTCAACATGGCCCTGGCACTACCCGCCGCGCTCGGTGCGCTGATCGTCGTGCGCGCGAGCCCAACCCAGCGCCGGGTCAAGCTCGACTGGCCTGGTGCCGCCGCCGCGACAGGTGGATTGTTCTGCCTGGTCTACGGGTTGTCACACGCCGAGAGCCACGGCTGGAGCGCGCTGCTGACCGTCGTCATGCTCGCCCTGTCGGCGGTGCTCATCGGCGTGTTCGTCATCGTCGAGACTCAGGTGCAGACACCGCTGCTGCCCCTGAAGATCATCGCCGACCGCAACCGTGGCGGCGCGTATCTGACGATCGCCATCACGTTCTGCGCGATGTTCGCGGCATTTCTGTTCCTCACCTATTTCATGCAGCGCGATCTGCGCTACAGCCCGCTCGCCACCGGCGTCGCGTTTCTGCCGATGGCCGTCGGGATCGGACTTGCCGCCGCGTTGGCGAACACCTTTCTGATGCCGAAGGTCGGGCCTCGCCCGATCATCCCGATCGGCATGGTCGTGGCAGCGGCGGGCATGGCATGGCTGGGTGAACTCGAAGTGGGCGCCACCTACCGGCACGACATCCTCGGACCGATCGTCTTACTCGGCATCGGCATGGGGCTTGCATTCTCGCCGGCGGTGGCAACCGCGACGAGTGGGGTCGCGACAGCCGACGCAGGTGTCGCCTCAGCGATGGTCAACACCAGCCAGCAGATCGGCGGGACGGTCGGCACCGCCGCCCTGTCGACGATCTTCACCACGGCTCTCACGCGCTACATCGACAACCATCGTTCGCCCACACGTGCCGTCGCGGAGGCCGGGGCGGTCCACGGCTACACCGTGGCTTTCTACATAGCCGGCTTGTTGTTCGTATCCGGCGCCGTATTAACCGCGCTCATATTGCGCAGCGGACGAATTCAAAACGTCGGCGACTCCGACGTGAGTGCGTCCTCAGCAAGCATTCGGTCGTGATCTCTTTGCAGGATTGGAGTGGAACTTTCTACATGGATAAAACACTGCGGCAACGCCACGAAAATAAAAGACGTCGAACTCTTCATCACGGTGTGCTGGGTGCCGGCTTCGACTCACAGCGTGTCCTCTCAATAGGCGTTAACATTGGCCGATGCGCGCAGGTCCCGGGTGGCATCGTGGGGTGTGACCGGTGATGGCTGCGGGCGGACGCACCGAACGCAATCGCGATCACTACTACTGGTTGACGGCGTTTCTGGCTGCGCGCGGACTGCAGACGAGGACCTGCCTCGTGGTGGCCGGGATGATCATCTCGGCCGGATCGATTCCGTTGTTCACGACCGCAAGCCCCGCCGGAGCGTCCTATTTCTGGGGCCGGATCGTCGCCGTCGTCGGCGCGGTGTGCAGCGTCGCGATGGCAGGGGTGTGGCTGAGGAAGCGCTGGCCGACGCGGGTCACGTCGGAAGCCTGCGTCATCATCGGATCCGTCTACATCGCGGCCGCGAGCGTGATGACGACCAATCCAGTCGTCGGTCTGCTGGGCTCGACCGCGTTTGCGATTCTGGGCGGCTTCGTCGCGCTGTTCCATTCCGTGCGGCTGCTGGTGTCCATGTGGGTGGTCGGCGCCGCCACCGTTGTCGCCTTGGCGGTGCGGGTCGCCGAGACCGACTCGGTGCTGGCGATAACAGGTGCCCTTCTTGTCGGACTCGTGAACGTGTTCACGGTATTCGCCTGCCGGACGCTGCTGCGATCGATCACCAGCGATGTGCGGCTCGATGACCTCGAACCGCTCACCAACCTGCTCACGCACGGCGCCTTCGCGGAGCAGGCCGCGACGTTGATGAGTTCTCGAGATCGGGGCGGTGACCGATACCTGATGGTTGCCGTCGTCAATCTCGACAGCTTCTCGCTCTATCGAGATATGGCGGGTGTCGCAGCCGCTGACCGGGCGCGCGTGGCGGTCGGACAGCGACTGCGGGAAACGGTTCGCCAAGTCGCGCTGATCGCGCATGTGTCCGAGGATGAGTTCCTGATCGCCGACGTGCTGAACACGGATGATCCGTCTCCTCTTGTGGAACGGGTGCGTGCCACGGTCGCGTCGAGTCCCAGTCGGTTGACCGCGAGCATCGGCGTGGTGAGCACGGCGATGAGCCCGCTGGCGGGTCATCCTCCGTACGACGTGCTGGACGAGGTGCTCTCGGTGGCCACCGACGCCATGCATGACGCTCGTCGCGCGGGCGGCAACCGAGCTCAGCTGATCCTGTCGCCCGCACTCACCGTTCTGAAGCGGCCGGCCGGTGGAGTCTGGTCGGCCGAAGAATCGGCGTGAGCGCGCTGTCGATGTGACACGCTGATCTAGGTGGCCAGCGAACACCCGCGGGCCGGGCGTGGGGACCTCCCGGCCAAGGACATCGGCAGGCTGTTGCTCCGATGCGACGACCGGCCAGGCTTGGTCGCGGCCGTCAGCACATTCCTGGCCGGGGCCGGGGCGAACATCGTGTCGTTGGACCAGCACGCCACGGAGCAGTCCGGCGGCACTTTCATGCAGCGCACCATCTTTCACCTTCCGGGTCTGGCAGCGGCGCGTGATGAGCTCGAACGCAAATTCGCCGACGAGGTGGCAGCGAGGTTCGAGATGGACTTCAGGCTCACCGAAGCGTCGAAGCCCAAACGGTGGCGATCCTGGCCTCCAAGGAGGATCACTGTCTCCTAGACCTGCTCTGGCGCAACCGGCGCGGCGAGATCCAGATGTCGGTGGCGATGGTGATCTCCAACCATCCGGACCTCGCCGACCAGGTTCGGGCCTTCTCCGTGCCGTTCATCCACGTACCTGCGACGAAGGAGATCCGGGACGAAGCCGAGCGCCGACAGCTCGACCTGTTGCGCGGCAACGTCGATCTGGTGGTTCTCGCCCGATACATGCAGATCCTCACCCCGCAGTTCCTCGGTGAGATCGGGTGCCCGATTATCAACATCCATCACTCGTTTCTGCCGGCATTCCTCGGGGCGGCACCCTATCGGCGCGCCAAAGAGCGTGGCGTCAAGCTCGTGGGTGCGACGGCACACTATGTGACCGAAGCCCTCGACGAGGGGCCGATCATCGAGCAGGACGTGGTGCGCGTCGATCATCGTCAGGACGTCCAGGATCTGGTTCGGCTCGGCGCCGATGTGGAACGCCTCGTATTGTCTCGGGCGGTGTTGTGGCACTGTGAGGACCGGATCATCCGATACGGCAATCAGACAGTGGTCTTCTAGAAGGAGTCGAAGTGAAAACCTTTAGTGGTCTCGACGAGTTGGTCGCGGCGCAAGGCAGCCAGCTCGGTCCGACGGAATGGCTCGAGGTCACGCAGGACCGCGTCAACACGTTCGCCGACGCCACCGACGACCATCAGTGGATCCACGTCGACCCGGACAAGGCGGCCAACGGACCGTTCGGCGGCACCATCGCTCATGGGCTGCTGACGCTGTCGCTGATTCCGCACTTCTCCCACCAGCTCTACACGGTGAAGAACATCACGATGGCAATCAACTACGGCTACAACAAAGTCCGCTTCATCACGCCGGTCAAAGTGGGCGCCAAGATCCGTGCGCGCGCCGAGCTCACCAAAGTCGATCAACTCGATGGTGGCGCACAGGCGACGATGACGACGACTGTGGAGATCGAGGGGTCGGAGAAGCCCGCCGCGGTGGCGGAGTCGATCGTGCGCTTCCTCGCCTAGATCTCTTCCCGCGAGCGAGCTCGCGGTCCTCGTTCACACCCGGGAACTCAGAACTGCGTGGAGCCCTGATCGACCGATATCGCCTGCGCTGTCACCATTTTCGACTCGTCGCTGGCCAACCAGCACACGGCGTCGGCGATGTCTTCGGGCTGAGCCACCCAGGTCGGCAGGAACGGCGTCAGCACGTTCAACAGTGCGTTGTTGCCGACGATCTCGGCGGCCTTGGCGATCGCCTCGACCATCTCCGGCGAACCCATCTCGGTGACGACGGGACCGGGGTGCACGCTGTTGACGCGGATCGAATGCGTGCCGAGCTCGGCGGCGAACGCCCGGGCCATCCCGGTGACGGCGTGTTTGCTCGCGGTGTAATGAATCATGAAGGGCTGGAACTTGACTCCCGCCGCGGAGCTGATCAGGATGATCGACCCGCCACGACCGCCGTCGACGATGTGCTGGGCTCCGGCCATCACCGTGTTCCAGGTGCCAGTGAGGTTGACGTCGATGACGTCTCGCCACTCGTCGGGGGTGATCTCGTTCCAGGCATGCGGGGCAGTGATCCCGGCGTTGGCGACGATGACATCGAGACGGCCGAGTTCGGCGACACCTTCATCCACGACCTTGCGCAGCCCGTCGTGGTCGCGGGTGTCGACGGCGTAGGTCAGGATTCGCTGCCCGGTGGCTTCGACCAGCCGCGCCGTCTCGGCGAGATCCTCCGGTGTGGCCGGGGGATATGGCACAGATGGAGGCAATGCACCCGCCACGTCGACGGCGATGATGTCGGCGCCTTCGTTGGCCATCCGAACCGCGTGCGCGCGGCCCTGACCCCGTGCGGCTCCGGTGATGAAGGCCACCCTGCCGGTGAGGCGCGCGCTCATGTGTTCTCCCTCTGTGCGGTCTTGACGAGATTGGCCCCGATGATGAGGCGCTGGATTTCGCTGGTGCCCTCGTACAGTCGCAGCAGACGTACGTCGCGATAGATGCGCTCGACGGTCACCTCCCGCATGTAACCGCTGCCGCCGTGGATCTGCACCGCGAGATCGGCTACCTGACCGACCATTTCGGTGCAGAACAGCTTGGCGGCCGACGGCGCGATCCGGCGATCCTCGTTGTTGACCCACCGCCGGGCCGCGTCGCGCACCAGTGCGCGTCCGGCGAGTACTCCGGTCTGTTGATCGGCGATCATTGCCTGCACGAGTTGGAAGTTGCCGATCGGCGTACCGCCCTGCGTCGCCGTAGCGGCATAGGCGACCGACTCGTCGAGCGCCCGCTGCGCGGTGCCCACGGAGAGCGCGGCGATGTGGACGCGACCGCGCGCCAACGAGATCATCGCGGCGCGGTATCCGATGTCCTCGCTGCCACCGATGAGAGCGGACGCGGGCACCCGAACATCGTCGAAGTTGACGTCTGACGTCCACGCACCCTCTTGGCCCATCTTGGCGTCCTTGGCGCCGACCACCACGCCGTCGGCGTCGGCGGGTACCAGGAACACCGCAATGCCGGCGCCCTGATCGTCGGCCGGACGGGTGCGCGCGAACACGATGAACAGGTCCGCGGTCGGGGCGTTGGTGATGAAGCGCTTCTGGCCGTTGATGATCCAGTCCGCGTCGTCGCGAACGGCTTTGGTCCGCAGCCCTGACGGGTTCGACCCCGCGCCCGGTTCGGTCAGCGCGAAGGAGGCGACGACGTCGCCGGTGGCCATCGGTTCGAGCCAGCGCGACTTCTGCTCGTCGGTGCCGAACCCGACGAGAACCTGTCCGGCGATGCCGTTGTTGGTACCGAACATCGAGCGCAGGGCCAACGACGTGTAGCCGAGCTCCATCGCAAGCTCGACGTCCTGCGCGAGATTCAAGCCGAGGCCGCCCCAATCCTGAGGGATCGCGTATCCGAACAGCCCCATCTTCTTGGCCTGCTCGCGCAGGTCGTCGGGCACGCGGTCGTGGGCGAGGATCTCCTGCTCACGCGGCACCACGGCGGTGCGCACGAAATGACGTGTCTGCGCCAGGATCTCCTGGAAATCGTCGTCACTGACTTCGGTCGTCGTCATCGGCACGTGCTCCGGTTCCGGTTGTACGTGGGCCCCCGCGCAGCTGGGGACAGACGCAAATCTGCCCGTCTGCCGCGCGAAAGGGCAGTTTTGCGTTCCCCTGCCTTGCGGCGTGGGCCCAGCTCGTAGGGATAACCCCGTGGCTTCGCGAAATCATATATGAAATATGATGTGGGTCTGACAGGGCCCCGATCGGGCTCCGACCAGCACAGAGGAGAGATCAGGTGTCGTTGCTGACCGGTCAGACCGCCGTCGTCACAGGAGGCGCGCAGGGCCTCGGGTATGCGATCGCGGAACAGTTCATCGCTGAAGGTGCGCGTGTCGTGCTCGGCGATCTCGACCTCGCGGCCACGGAGGCCGCGGCAAAGCAACTGGGGGGTGACCAGGTTGCGCAGGCCGTCCGCTGCGATGTGACGAAAGCCGATGAGGTCGACGCGCTTGTGGCGGCGGCCATCGAAGCGTTCGGTGGCCTCGACATCATGGTCAACAACGCCGGAATCACGCGCGACGCAACGTTGCGCAAGATGACCGAGGAGCAGTTCGATCAGGTCATCGCCGTGCACCTGAAGGGCACGTGGAACGGAACGAAGGCCGCGGCCGCGATCATGCGCGAGAACAAGAGCGGGGCGATCGTCAACATGTCGTCGATCTCGGGCAAGGTCGGCCTGATCGGCCAGACCAACTATTCGGCGGCCAAGGCAGGCATCGTCGGGATGACGAAAGCGGCAGCCAAGGAGCTCGCGCACCTCGGCGTGCGGGTCAACGCGATTCAGCCCGGCCTGATCAGATCCGCGATGACCGAGGCCATGCCCCAACACATCTGGGACCAGAAGCTGAACGAGGTGCCGATGGGCCGCGCCGGCGAGCCGGCCGAAGTGGCCAAGGTCGCGCTGTTCCTCGCCAGCGATCTTTCGTCGTACATGACCGGCACCGTGCTCGAGGTGACGGGGGGACGGCACGTATGAGTCGCGACGTCGTCATCTGTGAACCGGTGCGCACCCCGATCGGCCGGTACGGCGGCATGTTCAAGTCGCTGACCGCAGTCGATCTCGGAGTCGCAGCACTCAAGGGGCTGCTCGAACGCACCGGGATCGAGCCCGCTGCCGTGCAAGACGTGATCCTCGGGCACTGCTATCCGAGCAGTGAGGCACCGGCCATCGGCCGGGTCGTGGCGCTCGACGCCGGTCTACCCGTGACCGTGCCGGGTATGCAGGTCGACCGCCGATGCGGCTCGGGTCTGCAGGCCGTGATCCAGGCGTGCCTGCAGGTCGCGAACGGCGACAACGATCTCGTCGTCGCCGGCGGTGCCGAGAGCATGAGCAACGTCACCTTCTACTCGACCGACATGCGTTGGGGCGGAGCCCGGTCCGGCGTGCAGGTGCACGACGCGCTGGCACGTGGACGCACGACAGCCGGTGGGCGTCACTACCCGGTACCCGGAGGAATGCTCGAGACGGCTGAGAACCTGCGCAGGGAATACTCGATCGGCAGGCGGGAGCAGGACGAGCTGGCGGTGACCTCGCATCAACGGGCCGTTGCCGCGCAGAAGGACGGCATTCTCGCCGAGGAGATCATTCCCGTCACCGTCCGCACCCGTCAGGGTGAGGAATTGATCGACACCGACGAACACCCGCGTGCGGACACCACCCCGGAGTCGCTCGGCAAGCTGAAACCCGTGCTGCTGAAGAGTGATCCCGACGCGACGGTCACTGCAGGCAACGCCAGCGGACAGAATGACGCCGCATCGATGTGCATTGTCACCACACCCGAAAAAGCCGACCAACTCGGCCTGACACCGCTCGTGAAGCCGGTGTCCTGGGGGTCGGCGGGGGTGGCGCCAAACGTCATGGGCATCGGACCGGTGCCCGCGACCGAACTGGCACTCGCGAAGGCGGGACTGTCGCTTCGCGACATCGACCTGATCGAACTCAACGAGGCGTTCGCCGCGCAGGCTCTCGCAGTCATGCGCGCGTGGGAGTTCACCGCCGCAGATCATGACCGGACGAACGTGCACGGCTCCGGTATCTCCCTGGGGCATCCCGTCGGTGCCACCGGAGGGCGGATGCTGGCCACACTTGCTCGTGAGCTGAACCGCCGCGGCGCACGCTACGGGCTGGAGACGATGTGCATCGGCGGCGGGCAGGGCCTGGCCGCGGTGTTCGAGCGGGTTGCGTCGTGACGAGGCTGGCGCAGACGCTGGGCCTGACCGAGTTTCAGACCGAGATCATTGCGAACGTCCGGCAATTCGTCGACAAGGAGATCATCCCCGTCGCCCAGGAACTCGAGCATGCGGACACCTATCCGCAGGCGATCGTCGACCAGATGCGCGATATGGGTCTGTTCGGGCTGATGATTCCCGAGGAGTACGGCGGACTGGGGGAGTCCCTGCTCACCTATGCGCTGTGCGTCGAGGAACTGGCCCGCGGCTGGATGAGTGTGTCCGGGGTGATCAACACGCACTTCATCGTGGCGTACATGATCCGCCAGCACGGTACCGACGCGCAGAAGCAGCATTACCTGCCGCGGATGTCGACCGGTGAAACGCGCGGCGCGTTCTCGATGTCCGAACCCGAGCTCGGCTCCGACGTCGCGGCGATCCGCACCAGGGGCAAACGCAACGACGACGGCACCTACACCATCGACGGCCAGAAGATGTGGCTGACCAACGGCGGCAGTTCGACGTTGGTCGCCGCGCTGGTACGCACCGAAGAAGGTGCCGACAAGCCGCACCGAAACCTCACCGCATTCCTCGTCGAAAAGCCAACGGGCTTCGGCGAAGTCGTGCCCGGCCTCACGATCCCGGGAAAGATCGACAAGCTCGGCTACAAGGGAATAGACACCACGGAACTGATATTCGACGGCTATGTCGCGCAGGCCACCGACATCCTCGGCGAAGCACCCGGCGAGGGTTTCTTCCAGATGATGGACGGCATCGAGGTGGGCCGGGTCAACGTGTCCGCCAGGGCCTGCGGGGTGGGAATCCGCGCGTTCGAGCTCGCCGTGCGCTACGCGCAGCAGCGGCAGACGTTCGGCAAACCGATCGCAGAACACCAGGCCATCGCCTTCCAGCTGGCCGAGATGGCCACCAAGGTCGAAGCAGCGCATCTGATGATGGTCAACGCCGCCCGGCTGAAGGACTCCGGCGAACGCAACGACGTCGCGGCGGGGATGGCGAAATACCTTGCGAGCGAGTTCTGCGCCGAG
Organism: Mycolicibacterium rhodesiae NBB3; assembly: GCF_000230895.2. The sequence goes on along the minus strand of NC_016604.1, from coordinate 6,155,217 downwards.
GTCACCCAGCAGAGCTTCCGGATCCACGGTGGCTACGGCTATTCCAAAGAGTACGAGATCGAGCGGCTGATGCGTGATGCCCCGTTCCTGCTGATCGGTGAGGGGACGAGCGAGATCCAGAAGAACATCATCAGCAAGCGACTGCTCGCCGACTACCGGATCTGACCCATGTCTGCTCCCGAGAGTCCCCAGGCGCTGGCCAGGACCCAACTGGCCGAAGATGTCGCGCGCATCGTGCGTAAGCGCGTCTTCGACGGCACCTATGCCGCAGGAACTTACGTGCGGCTGGACCAACTCGCGGCGGACCTCGGCATCAGTGTCACGCCGGTGCGTGAGGCGCTGTTCGAACTGAAGGCCGAGGGACTGCTTGCGCAGCAGCCGCACCGCGGGTTCGTCGTACTGCCGGTGACCGGCCGCGACCTGACCGACGTGTCCGACGTGCAGGCCTACATCGGTGGTGAACTCGCCGCGCGCGCAGCGGTGAACATCAGCGACGACCAGTTGCGTGAGCTACAGCAGATTCAATCCGACCTCGAGGACGCCTACGCCGCCGACGACGACGAACGGGCGGTCAAGCTCAACCACGAGTTTCATCGTGCGATCAACGTCGCCTCGGATTCCCCGAAGCTCGCGCAGCTGATGTCGCAGATCACCCGTTACGCGCCGGAGTCGGTCTTCCCGATCATCGCGGGCTGGCCCGAGAAGTCCAACGAGCATCATCGTCGAGTGCTGGATGCGCTGGAGAAGGGCGACGAAAATCTCGCTCGCACGGCGATGTCGGAGCACCTTGCGGAGGGCGCGCAGCCGCTGATCGAGCACCTCACGGCGCGCGGCGTGGTCACCTAACCCTCGCGCAGCATCTGCTGCAGCGCGCGGACATCGACCTTCCCCGTCGCCTTGCGGGGAATCGCGTCGTCGGACTCCACCGGCAGCCACACGGTCGGAACCTTGAACGCGCTCAGTCGCTCTCGTGCCGCGGCGTGAAGGTCGCCGGCCCCCAGGCCCGAGATCACGACGGCGCCGACGGCTCCGTCCACCTGCGTGACGAAGGCGCCGTCGACCCCGTCGATGGTGCGCAGCGCCTCCTCGACCTCGCTGGGGTACACCGTCGCGCCGCTGACCTTGAACATGTCGTCGGAGCGACCGTGGTAGAACATGAAGCCGTCGTCGTCGAGGTGGCCGAGGTCACCGGTGGGGTAGAACCCGTCAACCGTGAAGACGTCTTCATGCGTGCGACGACAGATTCCACGCATGACGTGCGGGCCGCGGATCTGGATCTCGCCGATCGAACCGTGCGCGACGGGTGTGCCGTCGTCGGTATCGACGATGCGAACCTCGATGCCGTCGAACGGCTTTCCGCAGCTGCCCCATGCCGATCGTGGCATATCGGTGTCGGCCGGATACCCGCAGTAGGGACCGAACGACTCGGTCATGCCGAACAACTTCGCCCGCGCACCGGGTCGGGCTCGCTGGTCGGCGGGGAGCAGTGCCTCGAGGCTGCCCGGGCGCAGCGACGACAGATCGGCTGCCACAGAGGCGGTTTGGCGTGCGAGAGCCTCCGCCTGGTCGGGCCAGCCGCGGAACAGGGTCACACGTTCGCGTTCGAGCAGTCGTAGCGTCGTCTCGGGCCGGGGGATCTGCTCGGTGACCAGCGTGGCCCCGGCCAGCAGTGCCGACAGCACCCCACTACCGAATCCGCCAACCCAGAAGAACGGCATCGGTAGGTACAGCCTGGTGTCGGAGTCGATGCAGCGCGCTGCCAAACCCGAGCGCACCGCACCGAGGGCATTGCCGTGCGAGTGGAGCACGCCCTTGGGAGGGCCGCTGCTACCGGACGTGAACATGATCGCGAGTGTGTCGCTCGGAGTGACGGTCGCGGCTATCGCGTCGACCGTCCCGTCCCTGACCGCGGGAAGGGCGGCTGCGTCCCACACCTCGCGTAGTGCCGGAAGATTCGACCGCTCGGGTGCGACGTCGTCGAGGTAGCGATGACCGCGAAATTCGCGCACCGCAACGAGATACTGCACGGAAGCGACCCGTAACTGGGCGACGAGCTCGGGCGGCTGCAGCAGTGTGCTCAACGGCACCAGCACCGCACCGATGCGGGTCAGCGCGACCGCGATCTGCACCCATTGCACACAGTTGGGCATGATCAACCCAACCCGGGTGCCCTTACTGACACCCGCTGCGACGAAGGCCGCCGCCAGATCACGGGTCACCGCATCCAGTTCCCCGTAGGTGGTTCGGCTGTCGGTGTCGACCACCATCGGCTTGTCCGCGTTCTGCGCGGCATGCATCCGCACCAGGTTGTCGATCGTGTCAGCCATCGAACACCTTTGTCAGGCGTGGCAAGTCGATCTTGCCGCTGGACATCAGCGGGATATCCGAACCGCGCACCGCGGCGAAGCGGCGCGGAATCTTGTATGCGGACAGCTGTGCCTTCAGTCCCTCACGCAGCGCGGACTCGTCGAAGTCGGTGCCGTCGTCGAGCGCGATGACCGCGGCGACCACCTGACCGCGGTCGGGATCGGGCAGTCCCACGACGTGTGCCACCAGACCGCTGACTTTGGCGATCGCCTTCTCCACCTCCGCGGGTGACACGTTGGCGCCCGCGGTCTTGATCATCGCGCCGCGGCGCCCTATGAAGTACACGAAGCCGTCAGCGTCGGTACGGACCAGATCGCCGGTGTGGAACCAACCGTCGGCGTCGAAACACTCTTCGCGGGCGCGTTTGTAGTACCGCTGCATCAGAAACGGTCCACGGACGCAGAATTCGCCGATCTGCCCGACCTCGACGGCCTCACCCGTGTCGGGATCGACGATCGCGGTGTCGAAGCCCGGCGCCGGTTTGCCGAACGATCCGCGCCGATGCTCGGGTTGGTCGGTTTCGTCCTCGCTGATCGTGATGACGCTGCCGGTCTCGGTCATCCCGAGCATCGTGTGCCGCAGCTCGGGGTCCTCGGGCCGAACATCCGGCGACATGATGGGGTACAGGTTTCCGCGTCGCATGGAGGAGAGATCGCGCTGGGGAAGACTCGGGTGTCGGGCGAGGGCGGCAATGCCGGCGACGAAACCGTTGGTCATGGTCGGCTTTTCGGCTTCCAGCAGGTCGAGTGTCTCGCCCGGATCGACGGCGTTCGAACACACCAATGTGGCGCCGGTGAGCATGCACGCCAGGATCGAGAAGGCGATGCCGCCCACCCAGAAGAACGGTGAATTGCAGAACAGCTTGTCCTCTGATGTGAGCCCGCGGATTCCGTTGAGGACGCGCTGGTGCTCGATCAGTGACGAGTGCGTGTGCACCACGCCCTTGGGGGCGCTGGTGGACCCCGAGGTGTATATGATCGCCAGCACATCGGAGGGGTCGACGTCGGCCTCCATCGCCTCGAGCAGGGACTCGTCGGCGAGCCTCTGCGGTTCGGTGTCGATCAGAACGTGGCGGAGGAGCGGGAGTTCTGCCTTGTCGATCTCGGCCAGTCGGGCACGATAGTCGTTGCCGCGGTGGGAGTCTGCGGAAAGCAGGATCTCCACGTCGGCGTGGGCCAGCTGAGTCGCCATCTCGGGAGCGGTGGCGAATGTCGAGACCGGAATGACGACACCGCCGATGCGCGCCGCGGCCAGCATCGCCACGATCCACGCGGCGCCGTTGGGGTACAACACCCCGATGTGTGTGCCCTTGCCCGCGCCGAGGGTCAGCAGTCCACGGGCGAGGTGAGCGGAGCGGCGATCGGCGTCGGCGTAGCTGAGCCGGTCCTGGTCGCAGACCAACAGTGGCTGGTCGCCTCGGCTACGCACCTGTTCGCGCAGTATGCCTGCGACGGTGGTGTCAGGCATGTTCGACGGTGGTGAAGTGCTCACGAACGGCGGTCAGGTCAGCCTTGCCGGACGGTGTTCTGGGAATCTGCTCGACGATCGCAATTTCGGTGGGAATCTCATAGCGGGCCAACCGCGTTCGCAGATACTCGAGCAGGGTATCGACGTCTGCTGACTCGCGCAGTTCGACCATCGCCACCGGCGTCTCGCCGAGCCGTGGGTCGGACCGCCCGACCACCGCCGCACCCTGGACCGCCGGATGGGTCTCCAACGCGCTGCGCACATCGTCGGGCATGACCTTGAAACCGCCCCGGATGATCGCCTGGTCGGCGCGGCCGAGTATCCACAGGAATCCGTCCGCGTCGATGCGTGCCAGATCGGTGGTCCGCATCCACCCACCGCTGGGCCCCAGCTGGCCCGGCTTCACCTCGAGCAGCCCCGGCTGGTCGTCGCCGACCGGAGCGCCGTTGTCATCGACGACACGCAGATGCGCGCCGAGCGTGGCCCTGCCGACGCTGCCTCGTTTGGTGTGCCAGTACGTCTGGTAGTCGGCCAGCGTCCACCCCGCGACACCGCCACCGAACTCCGTTGCGGCATAGGACGTCAGAACGGGTATGCCGAATTTGTCGGTGAAGGCGTCGGCATCCTCGGCAGACAGCGGCGCCGTACCCGAGGTGACGGCGCGGATGCTCTTCAAGTCGTCGCGGGTCAGGTCGGAATGCAGCACCGTGCGCAGGGCGGCAGGAACCAGCGACACCGCCTGCGGTCGGTGCCTGCGCACGGCATCGGTCCACCGTTGCAGCTCGAAGCGATCCAGCAGCGCGAATGGCCGTGCTTCACAGACACATTGCAGGACGCGGAACACGCCGCCGATGTGCACCAGCGGCGCATTGACGATCGCGACACCGCGTCGTGCCTCGGTCGGCGACGGTGCGACGTCGAAGTCGGTGCCGATCACGCTGCGCGCCAGCATGTCGTAGGTGAGGTCGATTCGCTTGGGCGGACCGGTCGTACCGCTGGTCAGCATCCGCACCGCGACACCGGCCCGGCCGGTGTCCTCTGCTGGCTGTTCGGCGGCGGTGACAACAGGCGGGTCGTCGAGTCCGGCGATCGCCACGGTCGCGGTCTGTGCTGTCGACACCACCAATGTCTTCAGATCGTCGATTGTGCCGATGATGATCGGCAACCGAAGGGACTCGATGTGGGACCTGATGCGGTCGTCACCGCGGGACGGGTTGATGACGACGACCGTCCCCCCGCCCATGAGCACGCCGAGGAACGCCGCAATGTGAGCCGGTGTGTTGCGCAACAGGATTCCGACCTGGCGGTCTGCGCTGTCGAGCGATTCGATGCGGCGCGCCAGCTCGGCGACCTCGCTTCGCGTCAGCCATGCGCCGTCGAACTCCACCGCAGGGCCGTCCGGTCGCAGATTCAGCACATCGCGGATGCGCCGGCTCAGGGGATGCGCGGCCATCAGCGCAGCCTCGGTGCCGGCCTGTCGCCGGGGGACCGGTCGGCGAGTTCGGCCTGTCCGAGCGGATTTCCGAGCCTGGTGTAGATCAGGTTCTGTTCCATCGCTGCGCGGTAGGGCTTGTCCAATGATTCCCAGATCGCCTTGACGGTGCCCTGGGTCGCCGTTGGCGGTTTGGCCGCGATCGATGCTGCGATCTCGTGGGCGCGGGCCCACAGCCTGTCGGTGGAGACGATCTCGGTCACCAGGCCTATCCGCAGCGCGGTGTCGGCACTCACCCGTTCGTCGTTGCCCATCAATGCGATTCGCAGCGTTTCACCCAGTCCGACGCGGCGCATCAGCCCGATCGGTTCCAGCGCGCACACCAGGCCGGCGCTGACATGTGAATCGAAGAATGTCGCATCCTCGCTGCAGATGACGACGTCGGATTCGTTGACGAAATAGAAGGCGCCTGCGGTGCACATACCCTGCACGGCGCACACGACGGGCTTCCACATCTTCTGCCACTTGGGACTGAGATATTCGCCTGGATCCTCGTGGTTCCACACGTTGTCCGGCTGGCCGTAGGGCGATTTGATGTCCAGGCCGGCGGAGAATGCCCGGCTGCCGGCCGCGCGGACGACTACGGCGTTCACCGCATCGTCGAGCTTGACCGCGCGCCATGCTTGCGCCATCTCCTCGCACATGGTCCTGTTGAACGAGTTGAGCGAATCCGGTCGGTTCAATGTGATGGTGGCGACGTGGATGACCGGATCCACGTCGAGCATGATCGTCTCGAAGCCGTGCGAGGTCATCGGCACTTCCAGTTCGGGGCCCGCTTCTCCATGAATGCCTTCGGCCCCTCGTCGGCGTCATCGGTACGGACGACGCGCTCACGGAACGTCTCGGCCAGAATCTCTGCCTCGTGCAGCGGCAGGTCGAGTGTCTTGTGGATGGCCAGACGCGTACCACGAACCGCCAGCGGCGCATTCGAGTTCACGACATCGGCGATCTCATGCGCGCGCTCCAGCAGTCTGTCGTGCTCGACGACCTCACTGATCATCCCGAGCTCATACGCGCGATCTGCACTCATCCGCTCGTGCTTGCCCATCAACGCCATGCGGAGCGCGATGTTGCGGGGCAACACTCGGGCCAACCGCACCATCTCCCGGCCGGCCACCAGCCCGATACTCACATGCGGGTCGAAGAACGTCGCCTTGTCCGACGCGATCGCGATGTCGCCGGTGGTGATCCAATCCAGCCCTGCGCCACAGCACAACCCGTTGATGGCCGTCAGTACCGGCTTGGCCATGCGGCGGAACGGCGGTGTGCCCTCTTGGGGTGCCTCCCACTGGTCGTAGGTGGACAGGTACGGCCGCTCGTAGATCACCCGGCCGTCCTCGGGGATCTCCCCGACATCGGCTCCGGTGCAGAATGCGCGCCCGGTGCCGGTCACGATCAGGATCCAGACGTTGTCGTCGTTCTCGGCTTCGTCGTAGGCGGTGCGCAGTTCGGCGATCATGGCAGGGCTGAGCGCATTGAGCGCGCTGGGCCGGTTCAGCGTGATCGTGGCCTTGTGCCCGTCGACCTCGTAGAGGATGTCGTCAAATGACATGGGATCAGTCCTTTTCCGTGGTGGTCACCGGCCACCGAACTCCGGCGCGCGCTTCTCGCGGAACGCCGCGAGCCCTTCCTTGAAATCCTTGGTGCGACACGACAGCTCCAAGTTGAACAGCTCCTGGTTCATCGTCTGCGGAAGCGTGGCGTGCTGCCCGTAGTGGATGGCTTGTTTGGCAAGGCCGATCGCCACGGTGGGGCCGGAGGCCAACTTCGTCAACAGTTCTGCGGCGACGTCGTCGAGTTCGGAATCGTCCACGCACCGGTGGATGAGGCCCCAGTCCGCCGCGTCGGACGCGCTCACCTTCTCGCCGAGCAGCAGCATGCTCTTCGCGCGAGCCAACCCGACCAACCGGGGCAGCAGCCACGTCGAACCCGAATCGGGGCTGAATCCGCGGGCCAGGAATGGTTCCCAGAAGACGGCTTCCGCGCTTGCGACCGTGAAATCGGCGGCCAGTGCGATGTTGCAGCCGAGCCCAGCGGCCCATCCGCGCACGCTGCACACGACGGGTAGCTGAATCGTGTGGACCAGCTCGATGACACGATGCGCGCCGTGCGGGACGCGCCGGACGAGGTTGCCGGTGCGGGGCCGTTCACCACTGTTGGTCGCGACCCAGTCGACGCCGGCGCAGAAATCGGTACCGCCGCCGCGGATGTGGACGGCGCGAAGCGAGTCGTCGGTGGCGGCGACGGTCAGTGCATCGACGAACGCGTCGACCATCGCCGGGCTCAGCGAGTTGCGCCGCGACGGCCGCTCGAGCGTGACGTGCAGAACGCCGTCGGCTCGGGAGGTCGTCACCGCCCCGTCGTCAGTCACCGCTGTCTGCACCCTTCCCTAGCTATACGGTTGGAGATACAGTATTGCTATCTTGTACAAGTTAGCAAGGAAAGCCTGCTGACGGAACAAGCGGCAGCAGAAAGGGGACCGATGGCCCAGGGTGCACCCCGATTCGGTGAACAACCGCTGCCGCAGACGGTGGCGGCGGCCGGGGGGCTGCGGCGGCTGACCGGGCTGTTGCTCTCGCTGGAACACGAACATCCCACCGTCGACGCCATCGTCGCCCAGATCGATGAATGGGAACAGCAGCTGGCAACCGCTGCACCGCTGGATCCCACGCCGCGCATCGGACCGCAGAGCACCGAAACCCAACGGGTGTATCTGGATCACGCCTTCGATGTCGGCGCGTACAACCCATGCTTTCCGGAATACACCTTCGACAACCTCGACGCCGACACCGCGTCAGGGCGGGTCACCTTTCCGGTTGTCTACGAGGGGCCGCCGGGGTTGGTCAACGGAGGCTTTCTGGCGGTGTTCTTCGACTGCATCACCCAGCACCAGAGTTGCGCGTCGGGACGCACCGGCAAGACACGGTCGCTGACGGTGACGTTCCGTCGACCGACCCCGGTTCTGGTCGAGCTCCGCTTCGACGTGGCTCGCGCGGAAGCCGACGGCCGGGTGACGTCCACGGCGCGACTGCTGCTCGGTGATGAGGTGTTGTGCACCGGTGAATTCAGCACGGCCGCATCATCTCCCGATAAGCTGAGCGTGTTCGACTTCGGTCACCGGCGGGTGGCGGAAGGATGACCAGCGTGCAGCGGATCCGTCAGCCACGGGTTGCCGAGATCGTCGCGTCACGGCTGCGCAATGACATTCTGTCCGGACGCATCGCCGAAGGCGACGTACTGCCCTCGCAGGACGTGCTGCTCGCCGAGTTCGGCGTCAGCCCGCCTGCGCTGCGCGAGGCCATCCACATTCTCGAGACCGATGGCCTGATCTCCGTGCGGCGCGGAAACATGGGTGGGGCGGTGGTGCACCCGCCGTCGGCGGAGCGCACCGCGCACATGATCAGCATGGTGTTGCAGTCGCGATCGGCGAAGCCTGCGGACGTCAGCGGTGCACTGATCCATCTCGAGCCGATCTGTGCAGGCATGTGCGCCGCCCGTGAAGACCGGATGACCGAGGTCGTTCCCTACCTCGAAGCGGAGATCAAGACGCAGACAGAGCAATTCGACAACCTGGCGAGATATGTGCCGAATGCGCGACGCTTTCACGAGGCCGTCGTGTCGCGATGTGGCAACGAGCCGATGATTCTGCTCATCGGCTCGCTGGAGCTGATCTGGTCGGCCCATGAATCCTCGGTGTGGAGTGACGAGGGCGATCCGATGGAGCAGAAGACCATGCGGGCCGCGCTTCGCGACCATCAGCGCCTTGTCGACGCCATCCGTGACGGCAACGAGGCGCGCGCGGTGAAGCTGGCACAGGACCATCTATCCGTCGCACGGCGCAATACGCTCGCGGTCGGAGCCGACAAAACCATTGAGGCCAAACTGATTTCGAATATCGAGTGAAGGACTACCGATGACCACCACCGATGAGCGGGTACTGTTCGATGCCGACCGGGAGAAACGCATCGCGACGATCACGATCAACAACCCGAGTCAACGCAACTCCTATGACGCGGCGATGCGCGAGACCGTCGGACGCTACCTCGACCAGGTTGCCGAGGACGACGATCTGACAGTCGTGCTGCTGCGCGGCGCCGAGGGTGTGTTCAGCACCGGGGCCGATATGAACAACGCCTACGGCTGGTATGGCGATACTTCGGGTTCGGAAAAAAGAGCGCCCAAGGCCAAGCGTCGCCCGAGCCAACGACGTCGTCTGACGGTCGACCGCAAGTCGTTCGGCTTCTATCACAATTTGATGGGCTTCCCGAAGGTCACGGTGGGGGAGATCAGCGGGTACGCGCTCGGCGGCGGTTTCGAGATCGCGTTGATGACCGACATCTCTGTGATCGGGCGCAACACCAAGATCGGCATGCCGGCCACCCGCTTCCTCGGTCCCGCGCTGGGCAGCCTGCACATGTTCTTCCATCGCCTCGGTCCGGTGCTGGCGCGCCGGCTCCTGCTCACCGGCGACATCATCGAGGCAGGCGCGGTCGAGCACCTAGGAGTGTTCACCGAGACCTGCGACCCCGGTTCGGTCACCGCCAGGGCCAGGTACTGGGCGGAGAAGGCCGCGAAGATGCCCGCCGATGGCGTCGTCATCGCCAAGGAAGCGTTCCGCCTCGTCGAGCAGAGCCAGGCCTATCAAGGAGAAGAGGTGGCCAGCTATCTGTTCCACGCCTACGGGACAAACCTGCAGTTCGCGCCCGGTGAGTTCAACTTCGTCAAGACCCGTGCGCAGCACGGCACCAAGGAGGCGTTCCGGCTGCGCGACGAGCACTTCCACGTGCCCGAGCCGGAGTGAGCACCCTCACCTACTGGGAAAGCAACACTCTCTGCTACTTTTGTAAAGTCACCCAAGCCGAAACCCGAGGTTGAAAACATGTCCACACCCGTCATCGTCGGTGCAGCCAGGACGGCAATCGGCCGTTCCTTCAAGGGGACGCTGGTCAACACCCCGCCCGAGACACTGATCACCACCGTGCTGCCCGAGGTGGTCCGCCGGTCCGGTGTGGACCCCGCCGACATCGACGACATCATCTTCGCCGAATCGCACTACGGCGGCGGAGATCTGGCGCGCTACGCCGCTGACGCGACCGGGCTGCATCACGTTCCGGGTCAGTCGGTGAACCGGCACTGCGCCGGCAGCCTGACCGCGATCGGAAACGCGGCCGCGCAGATCGGCTCGGGCATGGAGCGGGTTCTGATCGCAGGCGGTGTGCAATCGCTGTCGATGACGCCGCTGACGAACTGGCGCATCCCCGGCCCCGAGTTGAAGTTCGAGGAGCGGTGGATGCCGCCGACCCACGTCGAGACCCCCGACGCACCGGCCAAGGACATGTCGATCACCGTCGGCTGGAACACCGCGCAGTCGGCGGGTATCTCCCGCGAGGAGATGGACGCGTGGGCGGCACGGTCACATCATCGGGCTGTCGCGGCACAGGATGCGGGCAAGTTCAGTGACGAGATCATCCCGATGAAGATCCAGCAGTTCGACGGTTCGGTCGTGGACTTCAGTGTCGACGAGCATCCCCGCCGCGACACCACCGTCGAGAAGCTCGCCGGGCTCAAGGTGCTGCATCCGGAGATCGAGGGCTTCTCGATCACCGCGGGCAACAGCAGCGGCACCAACGACGCCGCCGCTGGTGTGGCGCTCGTCGCGAGTGGCTACGCCGAGGCCAACAAGCTTCCCGTCATGGCGACTGTAAAGGCTTGGGGCGCAGCGGGTGTCCCGGCCCGTGACTGCGGTCTTGGCGCGGTGAAGGTGATTGGCAAGGTGCTCGATCGCGCCGGCTTGCGGCCGTCGGACGTCGCGCTGTGGGAGATCAACGAGGCGTTCGCATCGGTGCCGATCGCGGCCTGCCGCGAGTACGGCATCGACGAGGAACTGGTGAACTTCTCCGGAAGTGGTTGCAGCCTCGGCCATCCCATTGCCGCTTCGGGTGCGCGCATGGTGACGACGTTGGTGTACGAACTTCGACGTCGTGGCGGCGGCATCGGTGTGGCTGCGATGTGCGCTGGTGGTGGCCAGGGCGGCGCGGTCGTCGTCGAAGTTTAGTCACCTATGCGATTTCGGTGCGCTCGCGATCGCTGAGCGACCGTACGCGCACCGAAATCGCTGACTAGCGTTTGCGCGCGGACTTCTTGGCCGGGGTGCTCTTGGCTTCGTCGATCAGTCGGCCCGCGTGGTCGAGGATGCACTCCAGACCGAACTCGAAGTTGTTGTCGTCGGCCGCGCCGAGGTGATGGCCCTTCTCGGTGACCAACGCAAGCAACGGGGTCGAATCGCTGTCGATCGCCATCGCCTCGTCGATGTCGCTGGGCCCCTCGGCAGTTGCGCGGTTCTTCTCGCGTAAGCGTTGCAGCACGACCGAACCGCGAACGTGCACCGACACCGCGGAATACGTGTCGAAGGCGTCATCGGCCGTCAGGCCGGCCTCCGTCAGGCTGGCGATCGCCTTTTCCACCTCCTGCACGCCGAGGCGGGCGGTGCGTGGACTCAAGGCCGACCGGATGAGAATCAGGTCGCACAGAATCGGGTTACCCAGGAACGTCTTTCGCATCGACCGAGCGTGATTGCGCAGCGTCTCGCGCCAGTCCTTGGCCTCGACGTACGGCGTGGCGAAAACGTACTGGCGCAGTGCGCGATCGGTCATCGCATTGAGCAGGTCATCCTTCTTGCGGAAGTACCAGTAGATGCTCGTCACCCCGACCCCGAGGTGCTTGCCGAGCAGCGGCATCGACAGGTTGTCGATGCCCACCTCTTCGGCGAGTTCGAACGCACCCTTGATGATGTCGTCGGGATTGATCGACCCGCGCTCGCGCCGTGGACGCTTTTCGGCGGTCGCCTGCCTTGCCACCCTCGGCACCTCCATCACAATCGATTGGTGCACTGAATGTACCGGCAATTCGGCTCTGATCTGCATCTACGCAGGTGTGTCGCCGTTCCGTCGGTGCCGTGCCCACCATTTCGCTTCTCTACTGTAAGCCCTATAGTAAGTGTTTCTAGCAAGAGAAGCGAAAGGCGAAGTGTGTCGGAGGAAATCCTGACGGAGCGCCGGGGGCGCGTACTCGTCATCACGATCAATCGGCCGGAATCGCGAAACGCGGTGAATCTTGCAGTCAGCCAGGGGTTGGCCGACGCGGTGGACGAACTCGACGAGGACAAGGACCTGTCGGCGGCGGTGCTCACCGGGGCCGGCGGCAATTTCTGTGCCGGCATGGACCTCAAGGCTTTCGCCGCGGGTGAGATGGTCGCGATTCCCGGTCGCGGCATCGGTTTCACCGAACGGCCTCCGAGAAAACCGTTGATCGCGGCCGTCGAGGGCTATGCGCTCGCCGGTGGCACCGAAGTCGTGCTGGCGACGGATCTGGTGGTGGCATCGCGGTCGGCGAAATTCGGCATCCCCGAGGTGAAGCGCGGTCTGGTCGCCGCGGGTGGCGGGTTGCTCCGTCTGCAGAAGCGGATTCCGTACCAGAAGGCCCTCGAATTGGCGCTCACCGGCGAGAGCTTCACCGCCGAGCAGGGTGAGGCGTGGGGATTCGTCAACGTACTCACCGAGCCCGGCGAAGCGCTCGACGGCGCAATCGAATTGGCCGAACGCATCACGGCCAACGGTCCGCTCGCCGTGGCGACCACCAAGGAGATTCTCGTCAAGTCCGCCGACTGGAGCGAAGACGAGATGTGGAAAAAGCAACTGGAGTACATCATTCCGATCTTCTCGTCGAATGACGCCAAGGAAGGTGCGATCGCGTTCGCGGAGAAGCGCGCGCCGAAGTGGACCGGAACCTGACTGTCATAACGAAATAGGTTTCTTTCCCGCAGTTCTCGTTCATCGGCGAAACTGACTTCACCTACAGGAGGCAGCGGTGGCGACGGCCAAAGACGCGCGGGACTGGGCCCGGAGCAATCTGCGGGGCATCGGAAACTCCCTGTACACGCCGTTCTGCGGTGACGACGGCGACGACATCGACTGGGACGCCTACCGAACGCTGGTGCGCTACTGCGTCGGCGAGCTAGGTCACCCGATGCTCTGGTGCACCAGCGGCATCGCGGAGTTTTGGTCGTTGACGATGGACGAGCGAAAGCGGTTGCTGGAGGCTGCGATCGACGAGGGCAGGGCAGCCGACCCCGACGTGGTAGTGCAGGCCTGCACCGCGGCGACGTCGGCGAAGGACTGTCTGGAGCTGACGCTGCACGCCCAGCATGCGGGCGCCGACATCGTGTACATCCAGACACCGATGATGGAGGCGCACGGCGGTGAAGGCGTGCTGAACTTTTTCCGATACGTCGCCGACCGCAGCGATATCGCGCTCGGCATGTTCAACTCACCATCGTCGGGATATGTGCTCACACCCGCGGAGAGCGCGCGGATCTACGAAGAGATTCCCGCCGTGTGCGCCACGAAGGAAGGCGCCTTCCGGCCTGCGGCCAGCCGGCTGCTCCACGACCTGGCCCCCGGACTGGCGATCTGGGAATGCGATACGACGGTTTACCGCGCCGGGTGGCTGCGTGCCGGGATTGTCGGGCCGGCACAGTTGGGAACGGCCGGATATCTATACGAGACACCGCAGCATCCCGTGCTCTCCGAGTACTGGGCGCTGGTGTGGAGCGACCAGCTGTCCGACGCGATCGACTACGCCGCGAAGTCCGGCATGGACCAGTTCGGCGTCGACATGCGCTCGTGGTTCACGTGCTATCCCGGCCGGCCCGACTACTTCACCCACTGGGGAGGCGCGTTCAAATACGCGGCGTCCGTGCTTGGTCTGCCGATCGGGTCATACCCCCATTCACGACCGCCTCAGGCCGAGCTGCCGAAGGTGGCCAAAGCCCAGATCGACGCTGCGTATCGGCGGTTTGGTCTGGTCGGCGGGTGACTCGCGGGACGGTTGTAGATGGCGTTACCGATAGGTGTACAGTATGCGCATACATGCAGTTCGACACCCCCTGAGGAGGGCTGACGGGTGAGCGTTGGAGATCGCGTCGCCGAGCCCGTTGCCTCCGGCCAGGACGACCCGGTGCTCTATGAGGTCCTCGATACCGGGGTCGCGGTCCTGACGCTCAACCGCCCCGACCGGATGAACGGTTGGGGAGGGGGCCTGGCCACCACGTTCTATCGACGCCTCGACGACGCCGAAGCCGACCTCGATGTCCGCGCGATCGTGGTGACCGGCAAGGGCCGCGCGTTCTGTGCGGGCGCGGACATGGGTGACCTCACGTCGATCAGCGCCGCCACCGTCGATGCCGCGGCGGACACCGACGTCGGAAAGCTCGTCGGCGCCCGCCATCCGCACTTCACGACGACGATGCGCAAACCCGTCATCGCAGCGATCAACGGCGCGTGCGCCGGGATGGGCATGACGATGGCCCTGATGTGCGACGTGCGGTTCGCCGCCGAGGGCGCGAAGTTCACCACGTCGTTCGCCCGCCGCGGACTGATCGCGGAATACGGCATCTCCTGGATCCTGCCGCGCATCGTCGGCCAGGGTGTCGCCCTGGACCTGCTGCTGTCCGGCCGGGTGTTCCTCGCCGACGAGGCGCAGCGACTCGGCGTGGTCAAAGAGGTGGTGGCGCCGGAAGAGCTGCTGGCGCGGGCAATCGCCTACGCCGAGGACATCGCCGCCAACTGTGCGCCCAGTTCGGTGGCGGTTATCAAACAACAGGTGTACGCAGACACCATGCGCGACGTGTTCGACGCCAGCGACGACGCCGAGAAGCTGATGCACGACTCCATGCAGCGGCCCGACTTCATCGAAGGCATCACGAGCTTCTTCGAAAAGCGCCAGCCCAACTTCCCGCGTCTGAAAGGACAGGAACCATGACCCTGGACTACATGGCCATCGACGTCGACAACCACTACTACGAGACGATCGACTCGTGCACCCGCCACCTGCCCAAGGAGTTCAAGCGCCGCGGCGTGCAGATGCTCACCGAGGGCAAACGCACCTTCGCCGTCATGGGCGGCGTGGTCAACCACTTCATCCCGAACCCGACCTTCGACCCGATCATCGAACCCGGTTGCCTCGACCTGCTTTTCCGCGGTGAGATCCCCGATGGCGTCGACCCGGCATCGTTGATGAAGGTCGACCGGCTGTCCGACCATCCCGAGTACCAGAACCGCGATGCGCGGGTGAAGATCCTCGACAAGCAGAACCTCGAAACCGTCTTCATGCTGCCGACTTTCGCGTGCGGTGTGGAGGAGGCCCTCAAGCACGACATCGAAGCGACCATGGCCACGGTGCACGCGTTCAACCTGTGGCTGGACGAGGACTGGGGCTTCGACCGTCCCGACCACCGCTTCCTGTCGGCGCCGATCATCTCGCTGGCCGATCCGGACAAGGCCGTGAAAGAGGTCGAATTCGTCCTCAGCCGCGGAGCCAAGAACGTATGTGTACGTCCCGCGCCCGTACCCGGGGTGGTCAAGCCGCGTTCGCTGGGCGACCCTTTGCACGACCCGGTGTGGGCCAGGCTCGCCGAGGCAGGCGTCCCGGTCATCTTCCATCTGTCCGACAGCGGCTATCTCGCAATCGCGGCTCAGTGGGGCGGAAAGGCCACTTTCGAGGGCTTCGGCAAGAAGGATCCGCTGGATCAGGTGCTGCTCGACGATCGCGCGATTCACGACTCGATGGCCTCGATGATCGTGCACCAGGTCTTCACCCGGCATCCGAAGCTGAAGGTGGCCAGCATCGAGAATGGCTCGTATTTCGTCTACCGCTTGATCAAGCGGCTCAAGAAAGCCGCCAACACCGCGCCGTATCACTTCAAGGAGGATCCGGTCGAGCAGCTCAAGAACAACGTGTGGATCGCCCCGTACTACGAGGACGACGTCAAGCTGCTCGCCGCCACCATCGGCGTCGACAAGATTTTGTTCGGTTCCGACTGGCCGCACGGCGAGGGGCTGGCCGATCCGATGACGTTCACCGCCGACATCCCGCAGTTCCCCGAGTTCAGCTATGAGGACACCCGGAAGGTCATGCGCGACAACGCACTAGAGCTGCTCGGCGCGAACGTGAAGGCTTCCGCCTAGTCATGGGCGAATGGACCATCGGGGCGGTGCTCGACGCGATCGCCGACGCCGTTCCCGACCGGCTCATGACCGTCTGCGGTACGCGCCGCAGCACGTTCTCCGAGTCTGCGGAGCGGACCCGCCGGCTGGCCAACTACCTGGCCGGGCACGGATTGGGCGCGCACACCGAGCGCGCCGACCTGGCGAATTGGGAATGCGGACAGGACCGTGTCGCCCTGCTGATGCACAACGACCTCTATCCCGACATGGTCATCGGTTCGCTCAAGGCCCGAACCGTTCCGGTGAACGTCAACTACAACTACGCCCCCCGCGAAGTGGCCGAGCTACTCGAGTATCTCAAGCCCCGGGCGGTCATCTACCACCGCTCATTCGGACCCACGTTCGCCGATGTCCTACCTCCCGCTTCAGCGGACCTCTTGATCTCGGTCGACGACGACAGCTCGGTACCGCTACTACCCGGAGCCGTCGATCTGGAAGACGCGCTGGCCCAGGGAGATACGGATCAAGAGATCTCCCCATCGCCTGACGACGTGATGATGGTCTGTACGGGTGGGACCACCGGGCGGCCCAAGGGCGTCATGTGGCGTCAGAGCGACACCTACGTGGTGTCCATGAACGGCGCCGACCACGAATCCGTCGACGAGATCCACGCCAAGCTCGGATTCGAAGGTCAACCGTGGTTCGCCGTGTCTCCGCTGATGCATGCGGCGGGCATGTGGACGGCCTTCGCGGGCCTACTCAACGGACTGCCGATCGTCCTCTACGACAAGACGCGTTTTGACCCGGTTGCGGTACTCGAGACGGCCGAGCGTGAGAGGGTCGGCATGATGACGATGGTCGGGGACGCCTATGCGGGGCCGCTGGTGGAGGAACTGCGCAAGGGTTTCTACGACCTGTCGTCGATGTACGCGATCGGCACCGGCGGCGCCGCGACCAATCCGAAACACCAGCAGGCACTTCTGGAGTTGCTGCCGCAGATCACGCTGATCAACGGCTATGGCTCGTCGGAGACGGGAAACGTCGGCTTCGGGCGCAGCCAGCGCGGGGAGCAGAAGGACACGTTCGTGCTCAGGGAAGGCGCGCTGGTCCTGTCGGAGAACTACAGTCGCTTCCTGCAACCGGGGGAGCAGGAGGTCGGCTTCGTGGCGCGCGCCGGGCGCATCCCGCTCGGCTATTTCGACGACGAGGCCGCCACTCGCAAGACGTTTCCCGTCGTCGACGGACAGCGGGTGGTGATCTCCGGTGACCGCGGCTCACTCGCTGATGACGGCTCGCTGCAGTTGTTCGGTCGAGATTCTTTGGTGGTCAACACCGGTGGCGAGAAGGTCTTCGTCGAAGAAGTCGAGGAAGTGTTGCGCGCCTGTGCCGGGGTCGTCGACGCGCTAGTGGTCGGGCGGCCCAGCGAGCGATGGGGACAAGAGTTGGTTGCTCTGGTGGCGCTTCGACCCGGCGCAGATGTGACGCCCGAACTGCTTCACGACCGATGCACGTCGCACCTCGCCCGGTTCAAGGCGCCGAAGGAGTTCATCATCGTCGATCAGGTCCGCCGGCTCGGAAACGGCAAACCGGACTATCGCTGGGCCAAATCCACTGCGACGCAAGAGGCGTCGGTATGAGCCCGAAGGCAATCGATTGCCTGGTCAACGTCCATTTTGGGGAGACCGAGAAGCAGCCCGAGTTCATGCTCAAGGTTCGCGACGACTACTTCAAGGGACCCACGTCGCTCTATGATCAGGTCGAGCTACCGCAGCTGCTCGAGGAGATGGACGAGCACGGGGTGGAGAAGGCCATCCTGATGGACAACCTGACGAAGCCCTCGGTGACGGCCCGCAAGTTCGTCGATCAGCGGCCCGACAAGTTCGCGCTCGCGATGGGTGGTGTCAACCTGCTGCGGCCGATGCCCTCGCTGCGTGAATTGAGTGCAGTCGTTCGCGATCTGCCGGTGGCGTATACCGCTGTGGGGCCCAGCTTTTGGGGCGACGGTCAGTACCCGCCAAGCGATGCCGTTTACTACCCGCTCTACACCAAATGCGCGGAACTCGGTCTGCCACTGTGCATCAACACCGGACTGCCGGGACCGCCGATTCCCGGTGAGGTGCAGAACCCCATTCACCTCGACCGTGTGTGCGTGCGGTTCCCAGAGCTGAAGCTCTGCATGATCCACGGGGCCGATCCGTGGTGGGATGTCGCGATCCGGCTGATGCTCAAGTACAAGAACCTGCGTTTGATGACATCGGCGTGGTCGCCGAAACGGCTGCCGGACAGCCTGCTGCACTACATGCGCACCCGCGGCCCGGACAAGGTGATCTTCGCCTCCGACTGGCCGGTGCTGCGAATGCACCGGGTGGTGCCTGAGGCCCGGGCGCTCGATCTGCCCGCCGAGACGCTCGACAACTACCTCTTCAACAACGCGAACGAATTTTTCTTCGGGCCCCGAGAGGAGCAGTGACGATGGACCGTTACGAACTGCGGAGGCTGGACTACAGCTTGTCCGAGGACCACGAGGCGGTGCAGTCGGCGTACCGCGAGTTCTTCAAGACGCACTGCCCGATCGAGACCGTCCGTGCCGCTGAGGAATCCGGCTTCGACAAGAGCCTCTGGGAGCGCTTGTGTGCCATGGGCGCCACGAGCATGTCACTGCCGGAGTCCAGCGGTGGTGACGGAGCGACGCTCGTCGACCTGACGCTGGTGGCCGAGGAACTCGGGCGGGCGCTCGCGCCGGTGCCGTGGATCGACCACGTCTGCGCTGCGCGGCTAATGGCACGGCTCGGCACGGTCGAGCCGGACGTCGTCAACGGAAAGCAGCTCGTCGCTCTAGATCCCCGGCAGGACAACCTTGCCGGAGTTCGCTTGATCCCCACCGGCTCGATCGCCGACCACATCATCGTGCGCGACGGCGACGACGTCGTGCGCCTGACCTTCGGGACGCGTCCGGTCAAGGTCGACAACATCGGAAAGCTGCCGATGGCGTGGGTCGACCCTGCCGCCGCCGACGATCGCGCCGTACTCGGCAGCGGCCCGCAGGCGCTGGCCGAATACCAACGGGCGCTCGATGAATGGCGCGTGCTCAGCGCTGCCGCACTGGTCGGCCTCGTCGAGGAAACGATGACCATTGCCGCCGAGTTCGCCAAGTCGCGCTACACGCTCGGCGTCCCGATCTCCACGCTGCAGGGCATTTCGCATCCACTGGCGAACATCGCGATCACCGTCCAGGGCGGACGCAACCTGGCGCGTCGGGCAGCTTGGTTCCTCGACAACGAGCCCGACGAGCGGCCGGAACTGGCCCCGTCGGCGTTCGTGTTCATGGCCGAAGAGGCGTCGAAGGCGGCGACGATGGCGGTCCACGTCCAAGGCGGGCTCGGCGTGTCGGCCGAAGCTGCCGCCACTGCATACCTGGTTCGCGCCCGCGGATGGTCGTTGGCAGGCGGCGATCCGGGCGTCACCGCCAAGTATGTCGCCGAGATCGTCGTTGCACGGGAAAGCAGATAGGTACCGCCATGGATTTCTCACGGGTCGAACTCTCCGACGACGATCAGGCCTTCCTCGACGAGACTCGTGCTTTCTTGCGCACCCACGTCACCGATGAGGTGATCCGCCGCGACCGCGAGACCGGCGACAACTTCGACGCGGGCGTGCACCTGGCGCTCGGTGCAGCGGGCTATCTCGAAAAGGAGTGGAAGCCCGAATCCGAGGGTGGCTTCAACAGGCTGCGCGCGCGAATCTGGGCACTGGAGAAGCGACGCGCCCACGTGCCGTGGGTCACCTCGGGCACGACCGCCATGATCGCGCACTCGGTCGAGAAGTTCGGCTCACCCGAACTCAAGGCCGAAGTGATGCCGCAGGTCTACAGCGGCCACGCCCGGCTATGCCTGGGATACACCGAACCCGAAGGTGGCTCCGACGTCGCCACGTGTAAGACCCGTGCGGTGCGCGACGGCGACGGCTGGGTGATCAACGGGTCCAAGATGTTCACCACCGGCGCGCACAACTGCCAGTACGTCTTTCTGATCACCAATACCGATCCCGCGGCACCGAAGCACAAGAGCCTGACCATGTTCCTCGTGCCGCTGGATTCACCGGGCATCGAGATCCAGGGCGTCCGCACCGTCGACGGCGACCGCACGAACATCGTCTACTACAGCGACGTTCGCGTCGACGACAAGTACCGGCTGGGAGAGGTGAACGACGGCTGGACCGTGGTGCGCGAACCTCTCAACGTCGAACACGGTGCGGTAGCCGCCGCGCAGGACGGTCTGCAGGACGTGTCGATCATGATGCACCAGGCCAGCTTCATGGCCGCCGCGGTGGACAAGGCCGCCGCCAAGGTCGGCGAGACAGGCCCCGATGGCCGCCGCCTGATCGACGATGGTTCGGTCGCATACCGGCTGGGGCGAAGCGTCGCCCGCATGGAGGCGTCGCTGAGTGCGCCGAGCATCTTCGGACGCGTCGCCCTCGCCCAGACGATGCGCGACATCTCGCCGGATCTGATGGACATCCTGGGTACGGCCGCATCGCTGCCGATCGGCACGGACGGGTCTGCCGACGACGGGGCGGCGGAGTACGTCTACCGGTTCGCGCCGCTGGTCGGCATCTACGGTGGCACGCTCGAGGTGTTCCGGAACATGATCGCGCAGTACGCACTCGGCCTGGGCAAGCCGGCGTACGCGCCGGCGGCGAAGAAGGCGTCGTAACTTGGCTCCTCCCCGCAGGGCGCTCGTCATGGGTGCGAGTGGCTTCGTCGGTTCCCACGTCACTCGTAAGCTCGTCGAGCGCGGCGACGACGTGCGGGTATATCTCCGCAAGTCCAGCAAGACGTTTGGTATCGACGACCTCTCCGTCGAACGGTGCTACGGCGACCTGTACGACGAGCAGGCCCTGCGCAGCGCGATGGCCGACCGCGATGTCGTCTACTACTGCGTGGTCGACACGCGATTCCACCTGCGTGACCCAGCACCGCTCTTCGAAACCAACGTCAACTGCTTGAAACGGGTGCTGGACATCGCCATCGAAGCGGATCTGTACCGGTTCGTGTTCTGCAGCACCATCGGCACGATCGCCATCGGCGAAGGCCGTCCGGCGACTGAAGACGATGCGTTCAACTGGCCGGGCATCGGCGGTCCCTATATCGAGTCGCGCCTCGAGGCGGAGAATCTGGTCCTGCGCTACGCCCGTGAAAGAGGACTGCCCGCCGTCGCGCTGAACGTGTCCAACCCGTACGGACCGCACGACTGGCAGCCGAATCAGGGACTGATGGTGAAATTGGCTGCGCACGGCCAGCTTCCGGTCTATGTCAAAGGGGTGTCCACCGAGGTCGTCGGCATCGAAGATGTCGCCGACGCGTTCCTGCTGGCCGCCGAGCACGGGCGGGTCGGCGAGCGCTACATCATCTCCGAGACCTACATGCCGATGCGGGAGTTGCTGACGACCGCTGCTGACGGGGTGGGTGCGCGGCCGCCGCGCTTCGGCATCCCGCTCGCGGTGATGTACGCCGCGGGGTGGGTCAACGGTGTGGTGTCCCGACTGCTGCGACGCGATCCCGTCATCGACGTGACGGGTGTGCGGCTGCTGCACACCACATCACCCGCGGATCACGGCAAGGCGACGCGCGAACTCGGGTGGAACCCGCGGCCCGCCGCCGAGTCCATCCGCAAGGCGGCGCAGTTTCACGTCGATCATGCGGAAGACGTAGCCCGCCGATCGTGAATGATCCGATCGCGTTGTTCGACCTCACCGGAGAGGTGGCGATCGTCACCGGTTCGACTCGCGGTCTCGGCC
The DNA here is from genome assembly GCF_000230895.2 of Mycolicibacterium rhodesiae NBB3. The sequence goes on along the minus strand of NC_016604.1, from coordinate 6,133,092 downwards.
GTGCGATCGCGGAGGGATTCGCCCGCGCCGGGGCATCGGTGGTGATCACCAGCCGCAAGCAGGACCGTTGTGACGCGGTGGCGGCCGAGATCGGGGAGACGACCGGTAACAGCGTGCTTCCGCTGGCGTGTCATGTCGGTGACTGGGAGGCGGTCCCCGCGTTCGTCGACGAGGTCGCGAATGCCTACGGCCGGATCGACGTACTCGTGAACAATGCGGGAATCAACCCCACGTTGCAAAAGCGTGTCTTCAGCGTGAATGTCGAAGGCGCGCTGCGAATGAGCCAATGCGTCGCGCCGGTGATGCGTGACGGGGGTGGTGGCAGCATCGTCAACGTCGGGTCGATGGAAGGCTATGCTTCGACGCCGATCTCGGTTGCCTACGGTGCGTCGAAGGCGGCGCTTCGCCATCTGACCGTCTCGATGGCCAACGAATGGGCGCCGTGGGGAGTTCGGGTGAACATCCTCAGTCCCGGTCCCTTCGCGACCGACATGATCACGTCTTTCGAGGAGCAACAGCCGGGCACGATGGCGATGCTCGCCGAAGGGCCGGCGCAGAAGCGTGTCGCGGGTGTGAGCGAAATCGTCGGACCTGCGCTGTATCTCGCCAGTAGGGCATCGTCCTTCGTCACTGGTGACGACATCACCGTCAGCGGCGGTATGCGCAAATAGTCAGGCGTGCGACAGTACAGGCGGCTTGGCCGCCGCAGGATCCGGGTTGGCGATCGGCAGTCCCATGAAACGCCGCGCATTGTCGCCCATGAAATCGTAGGTGCGCCGCTCGTCCATACCCTCGGCGTACTTCCAGAAACCCTTCGGCTCGGCGAGGCCCTCGGGGTGCGGGTAATCGGAGCCGAACAGCACCTTGTCCCAGCCGACAGTCGTCACGACATCTGACACGCAGCCTTCCCAGAACGGGCTCACCCAGATGTTGCGACGGAAGACCTCGTGCGGATGCTCAGCGAAATTCTGCGGCATCTTTTTGTAAAGTTCCTCGAAGTCGTTGAACAGGGGGAAAATCCACGAGCTGCCATTCTCGACGCTCGCGATTCGCAACTTCGGGAACCTGGTCAGCGTGCCATGACAGATCAGGGCGGTGATCATGTCGGAGATCTCTCGGTGGCCCAACACCATCCATCGGAATGCGCTCTGCGCCATGAAGTTCTGCGTGTACGGCGGCTCCCACTTGCCGACGTAGTCGTCGAGTGGGGGATAGCTGGCGTGCAGTACGACTGGCAGATCGGCGGCTTCGACGTCACGCCAGAACGGGTCGAACTCCGGGAGAGCGGGCGAACGCCAGCCCCGGATGCCGTTGACCGGACCGGGCTTTATCAATAGGACCTTGACGTCGTTGGCGAGCAGATATTCCAGCTCGCGCTGGGCACCGTCGACCTCGGAGAGGTTGACGATCGGCGTCGAGAACACGCGGTCGGAGTAGTTGAACGTCCATTGCTCGAGCATCCACTGGTTCAGTGCGTGGACGACGGCCAACGACAGCTCGGGGTCGTCGGCGGTGGCGTGCTCGATCAGGCTGGCCAGCGTCGGATAGTTCAATGCCTCGACGACGCCCTGACGGTCCAATTCGGCAACCCGGTCAACGGGATTGCGCGTCGCGGCAGGCGCATCGATGGCGGGCCCCTGCATCTCGCGCAGGGTGAGGCCTTCGCTGTTCTCACCCGCGAAGAACTTCTCGTGTGCGCCGGGCGCCGCGACCCGTTCGAATGTCGGGTTGGGGATGAAGTCATTGACCCTGTTGTTGATCACGATTCGCGTATGCCTGCCGAACTGCGCGAATTGCACAGCGCGCGAGTACTTATCAGGCAAATACTTCGTCAGCGATTCCGGCGTCTCGTACATGTGCTGGTCGGCGTCGAAGATCGGCGCCTCGGTGAACTGGGTCATGGTCACTTTCAGTTCGCGAGGGTCTCGGCACCGCCAGGCGCGCCTCGGGCGATCACCATCGGCATCGACGTCGCCGAGTTGGTGCTGAGGATTGTGTGCACGACCTCGATCAAATCCTCGACCGGCATCACCTTGCCCGGCATGCAGCCTCGCGATACCCACAAAGGGAATGTCTTCGACGCGAGCTCCATGTCCCAGCCAGTGGTCATTCCCGTCTGACCGTCACCTTCGCCGCCGGCGCACTCGCCAACGACCAAACACGTGAATCCGACACTGGGATGTTCGGCGCGCCAGGATTCCGTGAGTCGCTCGAGAGCCGACTTGCTCACCCCGTACGCGCCGAGGCCGGGCCACGGCGGGCCGTACGTTCCCGCATCTGAGGAGAGATAGACCACTTTGCCTTCCGACGCCGTGAGGTGTGGAATCGCGGCCGCGGTGGCCAGCGCCGCGCCGATCACATTGGTGTCGAAGATGCGCCGCCAGGCGTCCGCCTCTGTATCGACGAGGCGCACGAGAGGCCCGATTGCAGGGGTGTATACGAGGTTGTCGATCCCGCCGAGTGCTTCGGCGGAGCGGTCTATGGCCGCGCGGATGGACACGTCGTCGGTGACGTCACATTCGACAGCTATAGCGCGCGGTCCAGCCTCCTGTGCCGCAGCCTCGAGGCGCTCGATGCGCCGGGCCAGGAGCGCCACGTGAGCACCTTTCGTGGCAAGCCCCACGCCGATGCATCGCCCGAGGCCGCTCGATGCCCCGATCACCACAGTCTTCGACATCGTCGCCGTCACCTCGTGAGAATGGTCGCCGCAGCGGTGCCGGGCGCACCGTAGAGCTGAGCAAAACCGACCTTCGGCTCGCCGGGCACCTGCCGATCGCCCGCCTCGCCGCGCAGTTGGCGCACCAGTTCGTGGATCTGGCGCAGGCCCGAGGCGCCGATGGGTTCGCCGTTGGCGATGAGACCGCCGTCGGTGTTGATGGGTAGCGCGCCGTGGATCTCGGTGGCACCATCGGCGAGCAGCTTCTCCTGATCGCCGTCGGCGCAGAACCCGCATTCGGCCATGTGGATGATCTCCGCTCCGGCGTCCGTGTCCTGCAGCTGGACCACGTCGACGTCCTCGGGCGCCACGCCGGCCTTTTCGAAGGCGGCTTTGGCGGCGTGGACGGTGGGCGCGGGTACGTGATCGACTGGCGCGAACGTCGTGTTGACCTCGTAGGCGCCGTAGGTGCGGGTACGAACCTCGACCGCCTTCAGGTACACGGGCTTATTGCTGTAGCGATGCGCGATGTCGGCGCGGCACATGACGACAGCCGCGGCTCCCTCGTCGGGTGCGCAGAACATGTACTGGGTGAGGGGATAGTTCAGCATCGTCGAGTTGAGGATGTCTTCCTCGGCGATGGGCTTGCGGCGGAACGCATTCGGGTTCAGCGCGCCGTTGCGGAAGTTCTTGGCCGCGACCTTGGCGAGTGTCTCCTGCGAGATGCCGTGGTCGTGCAGATACTTGTTGGCCTTCATCCCGAAGAACTGCGTGGTGAGGTACTGGCCGTTCTCCGCGTACCAGCTTGGCATGCCCACCAGCGCCGGATCTTCGGTGAACGCGCCGCGGGGGTGTTTGTCCAGACCGATCGCGATGCCGATGTCGTAGTCGCCCAGCCGAATTCCGTCCGCGCAGGCCTTCGCGGCGCTGGCCGCCGTCGCGCACGCGTTGAACACGTTGGTGAAGGGGATTCCGGTCAGCCCCACCATGCCGACGATGGCGTCCGGGTTGGCGACGGTCCAACTGCCGCCGGTGGCGGCCTGGATGTCTTTCCACTCCACCCCGGCGTCGGCGACCGCGGCGAAGATGGCGTCGACGCCCATTTCCATCGCGGACTTGCCCTCGAAGCGGCCGAACGGGTGCAAGCCGACACCGATGATGGCGACGTCGTTGGTCATGATTCTCCCTATTCGGGGCCGCAGCCTATCTCAACTGTAACTATTACAGTATCGTAGTCGGCGTGGCACCGGTGATCGAACACAAGCCCACGTTCTGCCGGATATGCGAGCCGTTGTGCGGCATGGTTGCGACCGTCGAGGACGGCCGCCTCGTCGCGTTGCGTCCGGACAAGGAACATCCGCTGTCGGCGGGGTTCGCGTGCCAGAAGGGCATCGCGTTCACCGAGGTGCAGAACGACCCGGATCGGGTGACGACACCGTTGCGCAGGGGGCCGAACGGCTTCGAAGCGGTCACATGGGATGAAGCGATGACCGATATCGCGGCGCGGTTGTCGGCCGTGCTGCAGAGGCACGGTTCCGGCGGAGTCGGCTGGTACATGGGCAACCCGGGGGCGTTCAGCTACGCCCACACCTTCGCGGCGCTGCTCTTCATCAAGGGCCTGGGACGGCACGGCCACTACTTCACCGCGTCGTCACAGGACACCAACAGCCGGTTGATCGCCAGCCAGCTGCTCTACGGTGTGCCGACGTCGGTCCCGATTCCCGATCTGACGCGTACCGACTTGCTGGTGATGATGGGCGCGAACCCGGTCGTCTCCCACGGCAGTTTTCTGACGGCGCCGCGAATCAAGGACCGTATGCACGACATCGTCAAGCGAGGCGGGCGCGTAGTGGTCGTCGATCCGCGCCGCACCGAGACCGCCGTCGCTTTCGAGTGGCTCGGCATTGTTCCCGACTCGGATTCCTATCTGCTGCTCTCGCTGCTGCAGGTGATGTTCTCCGAAGGCCTTGTCGATGTCGCCAGGGTCAGTGACGTTGCCGACGGGGTGCAGTGGCTGCGATCGCTGAGCGAACCGTTCACGCCCGAGGCAACGACGACTCACACCGGCATCGATCCTGCGAGCGTCCGCACGCTCGCGCGCGACCTCGTCCATACGGAGCGCGCCGCCATCTACGGGAGACTCGGCACCTGCGTCGGCCGCTACGGCACGCTCACCACGTATCTGATCGATGCGGTCAACCTGATCGCCGGAAACCTCGATGCGCCAGGCGGATCGGTCTTCAGTTCGATGCAGACCGTTGGCCAGAAATGGCAGAACACCATGATGGGCGTCGTGATGCGCAGGTCCCGCAGCCGGAAGCGATCGCGCATTGGCGGGATCCCCAGCGCCATCGGCTCCGAGCCGGCCGCGCTGATGGCCAAGGAGATCACGACACCGGGTGATCGCCAGATCAAGGCGATGTTCGTATCGGCGGGCAATCCCGTGCTGTCGGTGCCCAACGGAGACGAACTCGAGGCGGCGTTCGGAACCTTGGATCTTTCGGTGGCACTCGACTTCTACGTCACCGAGACGACTTCGCGGTGCGACTACATCCTGCCCGTCACCACCATGTACGAGCGCGACGACTTCCCGTACACCTTTCAGGCTTTCCAGGCCACGCCGTTTCGCCAGGCCACCGAGGCTGTCGTGGCCCCCGCGGGGGAGTCGCGCTCGGAATGGGACATCGTCGACGATCTCGCACGCCGGCTGGGACGGCAGGTGCCCGCATTCGCGGCCTTCGGCGCCGCGCGAAAAGCATTGAGCGCCTTCGGCAAGACTCTCAGCCCGCGCCTGATGATCGACGCGCTTGTCCGAATGTCCGAGGGCGGGGATCGTTTCGGGCTTCGCCGCGGTGGGTTGTCGTTGCGGGGGCTGACCGAACGCCACCCGCACGGCGTGGTGGTGTCCCCGCACATCCGCACCGGCGTGCTGCGCACCGCCGTCGCGTATTTGTCGCGACGCGTCCAGCTGGTCCATTCCGACATCGCCGACGAGGTTGCCAAGCTCTCTCAAAGTGCACATCCGGAGGGCTTCCCGCTGCGGATGATCGGCATGCGAGAGCCACGGTCGGAGAACTCGTGGATGCACAACTCGCCGATGCTGATGCGCGGCGACCGTCGCCACCACGCGCTCATACACGTCGACGACGCCGCCGAACTTGCGATCACCGACGGAGACGTCGTACAGATCAGCTCGCCGTACGGTCAGATCACCGTGCCGGTGACTGCCACGAAGGACCTCGTCGCCGGCGTCGTCGCGATTCCGCACGGCTGGGGGCACAAGGGCACCGGAGGCTGGCAGCTGGCCAACCGCGCGGGCGGTGCGAACGTCAACCGGCTGACGTCCAGCGAGCCGAACGATGTCGAGTCGATGTCCGGAATGGCCTGGCTGACAGGCGTACCCGTGCGCATCGACAAGGTGTGACTCCGCGTCCAGGCCGCAAAAAGTCGAGTGAAGACGGCCTGAGCGCTGGACCCACGCGCAGCCGGGGAAGTCAACGCTAGGTGGCCGCCAGCACGTGTTGGTCGCGCGGACAGCGTTGTCGTGAAATCGGCATACAACGGTCAAGGGCGTCGTAACTTAAACCCGGGGGTTGAACAGGCACCGGGGGAGGGGCTTCGCCATGGCGATCACATCTGAGCAAGTCGAACTGGTGGCGCGTCGGGTGACCGATGCGCACCTGAAGCCGAACAATGCGGCCGACCGTGACGTGGGCGACCGCATGGCGCGAGAAGCAGCCGCCCCGGCCGTGTACCAAGCGGGCCGCGAGCTGATGGGCGCAATCGCGCACAATGTCGCCGCCGACGAGGCGCTCATCGACGTGAGGCAAACGTCCGGGTACTCGACTGTGGGATTCGGCGGGACCAAGGCGAAGGTGCGCCTGCTAGCCGCAACCAACCGCCGGGTGTGGTTCGGCCGGCACGAGGACGGAACCGTTCAGGATCTGCAGGCCGTCGACTACCAGACGATGAACATCGAAAAGAAACGAATCTCCCTTGGATGGCCGAAGCTGGAGGGCACGACCATCACATGTGGTGGATCGACCGCAGAGTGGCTCACGGAATTGAAGTCGGGTCGATACCAGCCGGCACCTTGGCTGCAGCCGGGCGGCTCATCGCCGTCCGCTGCGCCATCGCAGGGCGGGCCAGCCCCGAATTGGTATCCAGATCCCTACCGGCGTCACCAGTTGCGGTACTGGGACGGCGCCCTCTGGACCCCGCACGTCTCGACGAACGGGGTCACCGCGCAGGATCCCGTCAGCCCCTAGCGCGACGACTCAGGCGATCGCGCCGGCGTCCTTGAGCTCTTCGATGCGATCCCAGTCCATCCCGAGTTCCATCAGTACGATCTCGGTGTGCTCGGACGCCTGCGGGGCCCGCGTGGTCTCCAACGGTTCATGGTTGAACTGGACCGGGCCGCGTACGACCTTGAACGGCGCTCCGCCACCGGCGGCCTCGACTTCGACGATCATGTCGTTGGCGATCGCCTGCTCGTCCGAGGCGAGATCGATGAGGCTCTGGAACGGTGCCCACTGGCCCTTCATGGTCTTGAGGTGCTGGCGCCAGTATTCGAAAGGCTTGGCGGCGATCGCCTCGGCGATCAATTGCACGCCCGCTTCGGCATTTTGGATCAGCGGCATGACGTCGCAGAAGCGCGGGTCGTCCGCGAGCTCGGGTAATCCGAGATGTTCGAACGCATCCCGGATGTAACCGGTCGGGCTGACGATGCACAGGTTGATCGTCCCCCCGTCCGACGTCAGGTAATTGGCCATGAACGGGTTGACCGACGTGGTGGTTCCCGGCATCAGCGAGCGCATCGTCTCGCCGGTCTCCATGCCCTGTGTCACGCTCGCCCCGGCGGCCCACCACGCGGTGCTCAGCAGCGATACGTCGAGCTCGACAGCTTCGCCGGTGCGTTCGCGATGGAACAGCGCCGCGGAGATCCCGCCCGCGATGTTCATGCCGCCGATCGAATCGCCGAACGCCGGAATGCCCTGTGGCAGCGCCCCGCCGATCTCCTCGGGGGTCAGCGCGTGGCCAACGCCGCTGCGTGTCCAGAACGCGGTGCCGTCGAATCCGCCGGTGTCGCGTTCGGCGCCCTTGTCTCCGTAGGCGCTGCCGCGCGCGTAGATGATGTTCGGGTTCGCGGCGCGGATGTGTTCGACGTCGAACTTGTTCTTCTGGCGCTGTGCGGGCATGTAGTTGGTCAGGAACACGTCGGCGGTCCTGGCGATCTCGTGGAGCACTTCCTGCCCGCCGGGTGTGGACACGTCGATACCTACGCTGCGCTTACCGCGGTTTGGATGTTCGATCAGCGGATGCCGTTCCGGGTCGAGCTGAAAGCCGCCCATGTTGACGAAGCCGCGTTGGGTGTCCCCGCGAATGGGATGCTCCACCTTGATGACGTCCGCGCCCCAATCGGCGAGTATCGCCCCCGCTGCCGGGACGAACGTGAACTGTGCAACCTCGAGGACGCGCACGCCCTCCATCACCTTGATCAAGTCGGCTCTCTCGTCGTCGTGTTCACCTACGGTAATGGTTTCAGATGAGTGATTTTGGTGCGCTCACGTTCGCGCAGCGATCGCAGGCGCACCGAAATCACTGATCGATGAGGGTTTGGGCGTGGTCGAGAATGCTCTCGAGGATGTAGTCATAGTCGATATCGTCGGCGAACCCGATATAGCGCTGGCCGATTGGGCGTTGGGCGGGAAAGCCCTCGGTCTTGGCCTGAATCCGCTCCAAGACCGCCGAGCCGCGGGTGTGCACAGAGATCGCCCCGTAGACGGCGGCGGCTTGCGTGCGATCGAGGCCCGCCTCGACGAGCGCCGCGACCGGTTGCTCGATCTTCTGGAGCGCCCCACGCACCGCAGGGCCGCCGAAGTGGCCGCGAATGAGGACCAGATCGCACAGGATCGGGTTGTCGCGAAAGTGGCCGCGCATTGTTCGGGCGTGAGCGCGAAGCGAGTCACGCCAGTTGGATGCGTCGATGGTCGGTACCGTGAACTCGAAGCGCGTCAGCGCGCGATCGGTCATCGCGTCGAGCAGGTCGTCCTTGCGCCGGAAATACCAGTAGATGCTGGTGACGCCGACGTCCAGATGCTTGGCAAGCACCGGCATGCTCAAGTTGTCGATCGACACCAGTGCGGCGACATCGAAAGCGCCGGTGAGGATTTCGTCGGGGCTGATCGAGCCGCGGTCACGCCGCTTGCGAGTGTGGGCGCGCACAGCTCAACCGGCAGCGCTGAACGTCACGGGAATCGCGGTCGGGGAGCGGAACGGCTGGCCGTGAATATGCGGGTTGTCATCAGTGACGAGTTGGAAATCCGTCATCCGGTCCAGCAGACATTCGACGGCGACGCGGGTCTCCATACGAGCGAGATGCAGGCCCATGCAGGTGTGTTCACCGGCGGCAAAGGAGATGTGCGGCACGCGTTTGCGGTGGATGTCGAATTCTTCCGCGCGCTCCCAGCGCTTTTCGTCGCGGTTCGCCGATCCGATGCACACGTCGATGACCGCGCCCTGCGGAAGGGTGACGCCTTCCAGTTCGGTCTCCTCGGCCGCATAGCGTTGCACCGTTGTCAGCGGAGTCTCGTACCGCAGTCCCTCCTCGATCGCAGGCCCGATGAGGTCGCGGTCGGCCTGCACTGCGCGGAACTGCTCGGGATGGGTCAGCAGAAGGAACAGCAGGTTGCCCGACGACCGGTAGGTGGTCTCCAGCCCGGCCGGCAGCAACAGCCGCAGGAATGAGTAGATGGCTTCGTCGGTGAGCTTCTCGCCGTCGATCTCGGCGCTCACGAGGTCGCCGATGATGTCCTCGGTGGGCTTGCTTCTGCGCTGCTCGATCTGTTGCAGGAAGTACTCTTTCAAAGCCGCGGACGCCTCGAAGGCGCGCTTCCATTTCACGGTGTAACTGATCAGTTCGACGGCGCGCTTGCGGAACCACGGGAGGTCTTCTTCGGGGAGCCCCAACAGCTTCGAGATCACCCGGGTGGGAAACTCGAGGGTGAATTGCTTGACCAGATCGGCATGGCCGACGTCGATGAACTCGTCGATCAGTCCGTTGACGACCGGCCGTACGATTTCGGGTTCCCATCGTGACAACGACCTGGTCTTGAACGCCGCCGACACCAGATTGCGGTGCTCCCAGTGCCTTTTGCCCTCCATGGCCAGGATCGTCGGGCCGATGAACAGCCCGATGGTGCTGTCGTAGATATGGGAATTGAACACCTTGCTCTCCCGGAACACCCGGTTCACCGCGTCGAAAGACACTGCGGCATAGAGGTGTTCGGGCATCATGGACTCGGGTGTCTTCGACCAGTCCATGACACTGCCCTTAAAGACGCCGAATTCCTGCCGCCGCTTGGCGAACAGGGGGTAGGGGTCACGAATGAGGTCAGCCGCCTCCTCGACCGTGACGGTGTGCACCGAGCTCTCCACAACTGCTCCGCATCTTCGGGTCGGGCGCGTTCCTGCGAACGGTACTGTAAATCTTACAGTAGACTATATCAGCTGGACAGGGGGCCCAGCCGTCATCGAGGTGAGGAAGCCCCCGTCGACGTGAATGTCCTGGCCGGTGATCCAGCGGGCGTCCGGTGAACCGAGGAACGCGATCACGGGAACGACGTCGTCGACGGTGGCGTGGCGCCCCACGGTAGCGCGACACAGGTCGAGGACCTCCTTGCCCATCGTCTCCTCGAAGTCGGAGAGGATCGGCGTCTGCACCGGCCCCGGGCTCACGGTGTTGACACGGACTCCGTACTTGGCCCACGCGGGTCCGGCAAGACGTTTGGTGTACAGGATCGCCGCCTGTTTGGAGGTGCTGTACACCGGATACGCCGGATCCTGGCGCGCCTGCCACTGTGCGACGGCTTGGCTGTCGGTGAGCTCGAGCAACTCGCTCAGAACATCGATGCGCTGATCCCAGCCGAGCGCAGCGGTCGACGCCACCGTGACGATCGATCCTCCCTCACGCAGCAACGGCAGCATGCCTTCGGCCATCAACCGCATGCCGAGGTAGTTGACGTTCAGCACGTCGGCAGCCGGTGCGGTACCCGGGATTCCCGCGACATGGGCGAGCATGTCCCAGCCGGAGCCGATGTCAGCCAGTACCGCGCCGATCCGTTCGGCGTCGCGTAGATCGCATTGCCGGTATTCGGAGACCGGAGACTGCGGTTCGCGGAGGTCGACGGCCAGCACGTGGTCGCCACTGGCGTGAAAGTGTTTCGCAAGGGCGGCACCGATTCCCGATGCAGCGCCGACGACGACGATTCTGCCCATTCGCACTCAATCCTTCCGGCCCAGCGCACTGTCGTCGTACCATCGAATGGTCGACAGTAAGCTCGACAGTAAACAATTCTGGTGGTCCAGACAATCACTTCGGAGACGGTGATGCGATGAATACGAGCATGCAGAGCGCCGCCGTGGATACGCGCGAAAGAATGTCCGCGGTGCTGGAGCGTCAACGAAGGGCGTTCATCGCCGACGGTCCCCCGAGTGCTGACGTGCGCCGCAATCGCATCGACCGACTGCTGGCGCTGGTCCTGGACAACACCGATGCCTTCGTCGACGCGATGGGGGCCGACTTCGGTACGCGCCCACGGGCGGGAACGTTGTTCACCGAAATACTCGGCATGATCTCGGTGATCGAACACACCAGATCACATGTGCGGCAATGGATGCGAACGACACTGCTGATGCGCGCCGCGCGGCTGTTCGGGCTGCGGGCCGAGGTGCAGCCGTCGCCCCTGGGCGTCGTCGGAATCATCGGACCGTGGAACTTCCCGCTGAATCTGGTGGTGCTGCCGGCAACGGCGGCGTTCGCCGCGGGCAACCGCGTCATGATCAAGATGTCGGAAGTGACGCCGCGGACCGCTGATTTGATGGCGGCGCTCGCCCCGAACTACTTTGACGAAACCGAACTGGCCGTCATCACCGGCGGTGTCGCCGTCGCTGCGGACTTTTCGGCACTGCCGTTCGATCACCTGTTCTTCACGGGCTCGCCGTCCGTCGGCGCCCGCGTGCAGCGCGCGGCCGCCGATCATCTCGTTCCAGTGACGCTGGAACTGGGCGGCAAGAACCCGGTCGTGGTGTCGCGCGACGCCGACCTCACCCGTGCGGCGACACGGATTGCGCAGGGCCGCATGATCAACGGCGGCCAGGTCTGCGTGTGCCCGGACTACGTCTTCGTGCCTGATGAACGAGTTGACGCGTTCGTCGGCATCGCCAGGAACGTCCTAGAGGATATGTTCCCGTCGATCGTCGACAACGACGACTACTGCTCCTCGGTCAACGAGGCCAACTTCGACAGGGTCGTCGGCCTCATCGACGACGCGCGGGCCAACGGCGCGACCGTCGAGAGCGTCGTTCCACGCGGTGAGGTCCTGCCCGACCGCGGATCACGCAAGGTCGCACCGACGATCGTGCGTGACGTCGACGATCGCATGCGCATCGCGAACGAGGAGATCTTCGGTCCAGTCCTTGTAGTGCGGCCGTACTCGCAGGTGGCCGATGCCATCGACTACATCAACCAGCGGCCGGCACCGCTCGTCGCGTACTGGTACGGGCCGGACAGCGACGACTTCCGCCGGTTCGTCCGCAACACCCGAAGCGGTGGCGTCGCCCGCAATGACTTTGCTGCACAGATGATTCCGTCGGCTGCGCCGTTCGGGGGCGTCGGCCGCAGCGGGATGGGCGCCTACCACGGCAAGGCCGGATTCGACACCTTCAGCCACTACCGGACCGTGGTGGGCACCGACCTACCGTTCACCATCACTGGTCGCGCAGCGCCGCCGTTCGGCGGGTCGATGCAGGCAGGCTCACGCGTCGCACTGCGAATGGCGCGCAACCGCACGCGTCGTCGACTACGACGCCTATGATTCGCTCGCAAGCGTCGCTCATGCGCCGATGATTCGCTCGCAAGCGTCGCTCATGCGCCGATGATTCGCTCGCAAGCGTCGCTCATGCGCTCCCGCTGATCGCCTGCTCCTTGGCCCACCGGTAATCGGCCTTGCCCGCCGGGCTGCGCTCGATGACGGGCCGGAACACCACGGCCTTGGGCAGCTTGTATCGGGCAATCGAATTCGACGCGTGGTCGATCAGCTCCTGCGCGTCCGCATTCGCGTCGTCAACGAGGGCCACAATGGCCACGACCTCCTGGCCCCACCGCTCACTCGGGCGACCGGAGACGACGACGTCCTTGACAGCGGGGTGTGACAACAGTGCGGTCTCCACCTCCTCGACGAAGATCTTCTCTCCGCCGGAGTTGATGGTCTGAGACTCGCGGCCCAGCAGTTCGATTCCGGCGTCGACGAGATGTCGCGCGCGGTCACCCGGAATCGAGAACCGCACACCGTCGATCACCGGGAACGTCTTGGCCGTCTTGGCTGCGTCACCCTTGTAACCCAGTGGTACAAAACCGCGTTGGGCCAGCCACCCGATGCCGTCATGGCCGGGCTCGAGAATCGAGTCGAGCTGCTCGGACGCGACGAAGGTGTCCGGTCCGGCAGTGAACTTGCCTGTCGACACCGCACCGGGGGTGGACATGTGGCTCATCTGGATTCCGGTCTCGGAGGATCCCACACCGTCCATGACGATCAGGCCGGGTTTGACGTCGATCAGCCGTTGTTTGGCGGTGGGGGTCAACAGCGCACCGCCGTTGGCGACCACGGCCATCGACGACAGATCAGCCGACGAACGTTCGATGGCGTCGGCGAGTGGGCGTGCCATCGCGTCGCCGACCACCTGCACCGCCAACACCTTTTCCTTCTCGACGGTCTGCACGACCTCGTCGGCGTCGAACCGGCTCGGGTTCTCCGAGAACACGACCGTTTGCCCGGTGGTGAGCGCGGTCATCACACTCCACTGTGCGGCGCCGTGCATCAGCGGCGGGAGCGTGAAGATCTTTGTGCCCGGGTTCTCCTGGACGCGTTTGGCGATCTCGTCGTAGGACTGGGTCAGCTCGCCGGTCGCCATGTTGCGACCGCCGAACGACGTCATGAAGATGTCGTGCTGACGCCACAGCACACCCTTGGGCATTCCGGTGGTGCCGCCGGTGTACAGGACGTAGAGATCGTCCGGGGACGGCTCGACCGGCGGCGGCGCCGACGAGCCCGACCTGACGATCGACTCGTAATCGACCGCACCGTGGACCAGGTCGTTGCCCGAGTCGTCGGCGATCTGGATGAGGACGCGAAGGCGCGGAAGCGAGCGCTTGACGTCGGCGACGCGAGGCGCGAACGACGCGTGGTAGATCAACGCGCTCGCACCGGAATCCTCGAGGAGATATTGCAGCTCGCTCTTCACGTAGCGGTAGTTGACGTTGAACGGGGCGACCCTGGCTCGCCATGAACCGAGCATGCCCTCGACGTACTCGGGCCCGTTGTATGCGTAGATGCCCAGCAGATCCTGGCCCACCTCGTGGCCGGCAAGCTCCGAGCGCTCGGTCTTGGTGCCCAGTCCGCGCGAGTGCAGATACCTGGCCAGCCGGTTGGACCGCTCCAGGATCTGCGCGTAGGTGTAGCGGCGGTCGCCCTGGACGATGAAGTCGCGATCACCGATCACGGCGGCAACGGCGTCGGCGGCGCCCGGAACGGTGAACTGCTGTGCATCGGTGTCGGACATCGTGCCTCTCATGGCTGGTGGGGGAGCAGGCGGAGCATCAGGCCGTTGGCTTCGCTGAGGACGTTGCCTTCGGAGTCTGTCATCGTCGCGGTGACGAAGGCCTTCCTCCCATCAATCGAATCTATCCGACCGTGAGAAACAAGTGGTTGGTCGATCGGCGTGATCTTGCGGTAGTCGACGTGCAGGTAGGCGGTGCGGCTGTTGGCCCGGCCCGCGGCGGAGACGATCATCCCGAAATGCCAGTCATAGAACAGCGGTATGACGCCACCGTGCACGGCGTTGTTGCCGCCGACGTGGAAGCGGCTGAAATGTCCGGTCATCACCACGCCATCGGACCCGAACTCCGTCATCGTCCACGGCGGCATCAAGGGGTGCCCGAGGCCAGGCAGGTGGGGGCCGCGACCGGCGGGAGCGACCCCCTGCGGAGCACGATGGTCTTCCAGGCGTGCGCACAGTTCCTCGATCTGGTCGGCCCCGTCGGCCCACAAGGTGTCGTCCGGGTTGGTGGATACGACGATGTCCTGCAGGCGCCGCATCGCGGTCATGAACCGGCCCAGCTCAGGTCCGGTGTCGACGGGCTTGATCTCGGGAAAGGCCGTGCTTTCGCGCTGGGTCTCGGTCACGGCTGCTTCCACACCTCGAGGAGTTTGTCGGTGGTCGTGATGGTCGCGAGCAGCGACAGCATGTTGTCGATGATCGTGGTGGCGTAGTCGGTGGGGATGCCTGCCACCGCGTCGCGCGGCAGCACGACGCGGTAGGCCTTGTTCACGGCGTCCATGCAGAGATTGGTGATGGCCAGGTTCACCGAGACGCCGACGGCGACGATCGTCGTCACGCCGAGGTTCCGCAGAACGGCGTCGAGGTCGGTGCCGCCCATAGGGCCGATTCCATGCCATCGACGTAGGACGAGATCGGTTGGCGTGGGGCCGAGTTCGGGGAGCAGCTCCGCGCCCGGTGTCCCCGGCGTGATGGCCATCTCGCTTCCCGAGCCGTCGCCGATCGCGAAGATTTTCGCGTTGTGGTTGCCGCCGAGTCCGTCGGGCCTGCGCTGGACGAGACAGTGCACGACCTTCACGCCTGCCTGCCGCGCTGCAGGCAGCAGACGCTCGATGTTGGGCAAGGCCTCCCGGCGGGCTTCGTGCGCCAGCGCGGCGAGACCGGCGTTCGGGCCGACGACGGCACCCTGGCACTCCTGGGTGACGATCGCGGTATGCGCGGGCGCGGCGAGCTCAGCGAGGTCGATTCTCATACAGAAGCTGGGACCTCGCCAGGCGGGGTGGCGGGAATTTCATAGAACTGCTGCGCCCACTTCCGCAGCGCCATATACGGTTTCGCATCTATTTTCGCCAGCGGAGGATTCTCGACGTACTCCTGGTAGCGCCAGATGTCCAAGTCCTCCCACACCGTGCCCAGGAACTGTCGCTCGACTCGTTCACGCACCTCGTCTGGCGGGACGTCGGATGTTTCACCATCGAGTTTGGGCCACCAGATGGAGTAGAACATCGTCGAGAGTCCGTCTTCCACCGGGGTGACCGCGAAGATCAGCCGGTGATTCGACGACCCCTCGAACACGCTGATCGCGCCGCCGAGCCCGAACATGTGGCTGTGGATGTGCAGTGCCATCTTGTTCGGATCGTCGCTGCGCGCGTCCGGCCAGCCGGTGAGGAACTGCCACTGTTCGTCGACGATCTTCCACTCCAGGTTGACCGGTGTGACGGTGGCACCGTGCACGTAATGGAAGTGTGAGCTGTCCGGTCCGTTCTCGGCCACGATCTGCGGGTGCACCGGCTCGTTCTCGGTGCGGCGTGAAAACTCCGGGTACGGACGGTAATACGCGGACGGATCGGTCTCGAACTGCGGGAATGACGTGAAGATGTCCGGCATTTCCCACTGCGGCTCTTTGCCCTGGGGCTGATGCCAGAGGAATACGCAGCCGTACTGCTCGTTGACCGGGAACACCCGGAGCTTGAGCGCGCGATTGGGTCGGTCCGGTTGATACGGGATGTAGCGGTTGGTTCCGTCGGGGCCCCAGCGCCATCCGTGGAACGGGCATTCGACGCAGTCGCCGACGACCTTGCCGCCGTGGCCGATGTGCGCACCGAGATGCCTGCAGTGCGCCTGCATGACATGCAGTTCGCCCGAGTCATCGCGGTAGGCGACGAGATCTTCACCGAAATACCGAAGGGGACGGACCTCGCTCTGAGGGAATTCGGCCGACCAGCCCACCATGAACCAGCCGGTGACTTTCCAGGTGAACGGGACCTTCACGTCGCCTCCTCAGACGGCACAGTCGAGCTAACGGAAGATATTACAGTAGAGGTTTCGACAATAACCGTCTGCAGGAATGCGGGAGCACGGTTCACCGTGTGTAACCAGATGGCGCGATTTCGGCGGGTTTGACGCCATGGCGTTACAAACGGCGCGAAACAAATTGTCGGCTAGGCGATTTGGACTTGCGGCGACGAGCCCGGGGGCTCCGCATGCGGTCCCCATTTTCCGGTCTTGATTTTCCGTTAACCTACGGTAGCGTAGGTTACGTAGCCGTAGGTAGGGAGAGTCTTGATGGCGACAACCCAAAGTGCACTACTCACAGAGCTGGAACCGGTGGTCGAGGCCAACCTCAACCGCCACCTCGCCGCCGCGAAAGCCTGGAATCCGCACGACTACGTGCCGTGGAGCCGCGGTCGCGACTTCGCGCTGCTCGGCGGTGAGGACTGGGTGCCCGAGGATTCGCCGCTCGACGACGTGGCCAAGGCGGCGATGGTCGTCAATCTTTTGACCGAGGACAATCTGCCGTCCTATCACCGTGAGATCGCGCTGCGATTCGGTCCCGACGGCCCGTGGGGGCAATGGGTCGGTCAGTGGACGGCCGAAGAGGCGCGGCACAGCATCGCAATACGCGACTACCTCATCGTCACGCGAGGCGTAGATCCGGTGGCGCTCGAGCAGGGCCGCATGGTGCACATGAAGGCCGGCTACGACTCCGGTGACAAGACGATGCTCGAGGCGTTGGCCTACGTGTCGTTTCAGGAATTGGCGACCCGGATCAGCCATCGCAACACTGGTAAGGCGTCCGGTTGTCCTGTGGCAGAACAACTCCTCACCCGGGTGGCCACCGACGAGAACCTGCACATGGTCTTCTACCGGAATCTGGTCGAAGCTGCATTCGACATCGCGCCGAACGCGACAATGGTCGCCGTCGCCCGCGAGGTCATCAACTTCCAGATGCCGGGCAGCACCATGCCCGGATTCGCCGACAACGCGCTGACGATCGCCAAGGCGGGGATCTACGATCTCCGTTCGCATCTGGACGACGTGGTGCGTCCCGTGTTGCGCTTCTGGCGGGTGTTCGAACGTGACGACCTCGACGGCGAAGGGTCGCGTGCGCGAGACGAATTGGCGTCCTTCCTCGACCTCGTCGAGGAAAAGGCCGCGCACTACGACCGGCGCCGTCAGGAACGTATGGCAGGCGCGGGCACGTTGGCCGGCGCCGACCGCTGATCGGCGTCTGTTCCGTCACCCGGGGAGGTCCGCCCTGATACTGTAATCGTTACAGTATCTCCCGTCGGAGCGAACACGAGGTGCCGACACGTGACCAAGCCCAGCCCTTCCCGATTCGATGCGATCGTCATCGGCGCCGGATTCTCCGGCCTGTACGCGTTGCACCGGTTACGCGAACTCGGAGTACGGACCCTCGTGCTCGAGGCAGCCGAAGACGTCGGCGGCACCTGGTTGTTCAACCGTTATCCGGGCGCACGCTGCGATATCGAAAGCATCGAGTACTCCTACAGCTTCTCCGACGAAATCCAGCAGGAGTGGGTGTGGACGGAGACCATGCCCGCCCAGCCGGAGATCGAGGCGTACCTCCACTTTGTCGCCGACAAACTCGATCTGCGCCGCGACATCCGCTTCAACACCCGCGTCGTCGCGATGACGTACGACGAGGCGGCGGGCGAGTGGATGGTCCAGACTCAGTCCGGCGAGTCGCTGGTGGCCTCGTTCGTCGTCGCCGCGTCGGGGATCTTGTCCGTGCCGCTCGACCCCGACTTTCCGGGGATGGAAACGTTCACCGGAGCGTCGTTGTTCACCGGCCACTGGCCGAAGGAGGGCTTCGACCTGTCGGGTAAACGGGTCGGGGTCATCGGCACCGGTTCGACGGGAGTCCAACTGATTCCGGTCGTCGCGAAGGAGGCCGAGCACCTCACGGTCTTCCAGCGCTCGCCGGCCTACACCTTGCCGTGGGAGGTGCGACCGTTCGACGACGGCGAGCTCGATGAGCTGAAGGCCAATTACGCCGAAATCCGCGCCGCGCAGCGGCAACACGCGGTCGGGGCGGCACGGCTGAGCGCCTTCTCGGTGTTGTTCGACATGATGGCGAAGCCACCGTTGAAGGCGGCATCGCGGCAGGAGCAACTGCGTGCCATCGAAGAGGGGGGCGTCATGGGCGCACTCAGCTGGGGCGACGTCTTTTTCGACATCGAAGCCAACCGGATGGCTGCCAAACTCTACGGCGAGGCCGTCGCCCGCATTGTCAAGGATCCCGAAACGGCGGCGTCTCTGACGCCGAGCCATCCTTTCGGTTGTAAGCGCCCGATCATCGACCAGGGTTACTACGACACCTTCAACCGCGACAACGTGACGCTGGTCGACCTCCGCAAGGGACCCATCGTCGAGATCACGCCGACGGGCATCCGTACCGAACAGGGGCATCACGATCTCGACGTGATCATCTACGCGACCGGCTTCGATGCCATGACGGGAGCGCTCACCCGGATCAACGTCCACGGCCGCGACAGATTGTCGTTGGCGGATTTCTGGAGCTCCGAGGGTCCGTATACCTATCTCGGGATAGCGGTCGCGGGTTTCCCGAACTTGTTCATCGTGCAGGCTCCGGGAAGCCCCTCGGCGGCAACGAATTTCGTCGCGGCACTGGAACAGCACATCGAGTGGATCGGCGACTGCATCGCCTACCTGCGGGACAACGGCTACCGCACCATCGAGGCGCTGCCCGATGCGCAGCACGAATGGATCGAGCACACCACCGCGCTGGTGGCGCCCACCGTTCTGGTCGATCCGTCGTGCAGCTCCTGGTACAACGGCGGCAACGTCCCCGGCAAGAAACGAATGTACATGGGCTACACGGCCGGGATCCCGGAGTATCGAAGGAGATGCGACGAGATAGCCGATGCGGGCTACACCGGATTCAAGCTCGGATGAGGGCATCCGAACGCGCCCGCCTCATCGGCCGCGACTTCGCCGGAGTCGTGCCGCGGGCGCACGCGGCGGTCGCGGGCTCCAATGACTGGAAACCGGCGTCGCAGCGAGGAGCCCGTCAGCTCGGTGAGGTGGTGCTCGACGAACTTGCCCTGTCCGGCATGACGTTGACCGCTCCGCCGCCCAAACTCGAACGGACCATCGATGCCTGTTCCGCGGCGGTCGACGAGTTGTCCGGCCTCAGCGTTGCGGAGGCCAACGCGGAGCCAGAACCATTGCGAATCAAGTCTGTTCGTCGGCGCCGGATCGGCCGCCTGGCCTATGAACAGGTGAGGTTCGACCATGATCCGCGGCTACCGCAGTCGCTGGCGGCCGAAGGTCTCGGCGGTCCCGCCACCGCCGTCGTACATCTGTGCCGTACGGGTGAGGACCAGCGACCCTGGCTGGTGTGGGTGCACGGCGCCGGTCAAGGGCAACCGATCGATCTGTTGTTCTCGCGCGCCCGCCGGATTCAGGACGAACTGGGCTTCAACATCGCGCTCCCGGTCCAACCCGGTCACGGTGCCCGTCGAAACTCGTGGCCGGCGTATCCCAACATGGATCCGCTGAACAATGTCGCGGGAATGATGCGGGTGGTCTCGGAGGTCCGCGCGGTGGTCCGATGGCTGCGGCCGCAGGCCAGTGCGATCGCGGTGTCGGGAGTGTCCATGGGCAGTCCGGTCGCTGCGCTGGTGGCACATCTCGAAAAGGTCGACGGCGTAGCGGTTTACACACCGATCTTCGGACTGAACTCGATGATCGCTCAGCACCTCGGCCGGTGGGGGCCGTCGGTTAGTGAGACCATCGAGCTGCTGCAGTCCGACGATGTGGCTTCGGTGGCATCCGTCGTCGATCACCTCGACGTCGAGCCGACTCCGTCCCCGCCGAGACGTCTCATCGTCGGCGCATGGCACGACCGCATGGCGATGCGCGATCCCGCGCAACAGTTGCACGAACGGTGGGGCGGCGAGTTGTACTGGCATCCGGGCAGCCATGTCGGACACCTCTTCGCAGGAGGTGTCCAGCGGGCCTCCGAGCGCTTCCTGCGTGGAGTCAGCGAGCAGGCGAGCCGTACACGCGAGTGAACCGATCGCGGATGTATCCGAGCTCGCGATCGAGGTCGTAGCCATCGGCCAACACGGTCCACAGGTACGCAGCGCCGAAGATGGCCGCGCTGAGATCGCTGGTGGCACGGTCGATGTCGACGTCATTGCGAACCGATCCGTCGTCGACGCCCCGTCGCAGCCCTGCCTCGACCTTGTCCACGCCGCGTTGGAGCCAACGCTGAACGCGCTGTCGCAGCGGCGAAGTCGTCTTGACTCCCTCGAAGGTGGCGACGAACATCGCGCGTAAGAAGTCCTGGTCCTCGGAGAACAATCGCTGAACTCGATCGAAGTGACCGAGAGCCTCCTGCAGCCCTGTGGCGTCGGGATCGGGGTCGGGACTGAGTTGCTTGACGTAGTCATGCAGGAAGAACGCGTCGAGAATTGCGTCTTTACTGCCGTACCGGGCATGGACCATCGCTCTGCTGTAGCCCGCCCGCCGACCTATTTCCGCTGCTGTCGTTGCCTCCCAGCCCTTTTCGACGATCAGCTCAGCTGCCGCCTCGACCAGCCTCCGACTCGAGATCTCGACCCGTTCCGGCTGTGTCAGGCCACGACTGGGAGAGGGCACGCATTGCATATTAGACGAGCGACAACTATGTTAGTTGCGTTCCGTCAAATATGGTGCGGAGGGACTCAGTGGTGAGTGCGGGCACGACTCTGGTTCCCGACGGCATCGAAGCGGTGAACGCGCAATGGCTGACCGACGCGCTGGGCTCTGAGGTCACTGATGTCCGCGCCGAGCAGATCGCCATGGACAGTGGCTTCTCGTCGCTGCTGTACCGGCTGCACCTGACCGGCGAGGGCGTCCCGGCGACCGTGATCGCGAAACTGCCCGCGATATCCGACGCGCGTGGCGCGATGGATCTGATGGGCGGCTATCGCAGAGAGGTCGCCTTCTACCAGCACATCGCCGGCCGCGCGCCGATGGCTACCCCGGATGCACATGTCGCCCGGATCGCCGACAACGGTGTCGACTTCGTACTGCTGCTCGAGGACCTCGCCGGCTGGGACAACGCCGATCACTTGGCGGGGCTGTCGATGGAACGGGCACGAATATGTCTCGAGTCGCTGGCGGGACTGCACGCGTGGTCATGCCAACCGGCCAACCGAGATGTGCTGGAACAGTTTCCGAGCATTGACAACCCGATGATCCGCGAAGCCATGGTGCCGGCTTTCGGCTACGGATGGCAGTTGTACCTGGAGAAGAACGATGGTGCGGTACCGCCGGGGCTTGTCGAGTTCTTCGAGCACTTCTCGGATCGCGCACCCGCCGCGCTGTCCGCGTTGACCCAACACGACATGCTGATACACGGTGACATCCGCGCCGACAATCTGTTCTTCGACGGCGACGCACTCAAAGTGGTGGACTTCCAGTTCGCCGCCCGCGGGTCCGGCGTTGCGGATCTGGCCTATCTGGTCACGCAGGGTTTACCCATCGAGACCCGCACCGGCCAGGACGAGACCCTGCTCCGTGAGTATCTGGGCCATCTGGCCGGCCGCGGAGTCGATTACGGATTCGACGCCGCGTGGCGCGACTACAGGCTCGCCGCGGTGTACCTGGTACTGATGCCCGTCGTCGCCCTGCTCACGTGGGAAGTCGTGCCCGAACGGTCACGCCGACTGTGCCTCACGCTCACCGATCGAGCGCTCGCCGCCATCGACGAGATCCAAGCACTGGAGGTATTCGAATGACCCGGTCCGCCCGCGAGGTGGTCGAGCTGTACAACCTCGTCGTCTGGAACGAGCGGCGATTCGATCTTGCCGAGGAGTTGATGGGCGACAGCGTGATTCGCCACGACGTCGGCGAGTCGACGACGCTCACCCACGATCAAGCCGTCGCGCGCATCGTGGACCACTGGGACATGTTCGAATCGATTCGCTTCGACCTGAACCTGGTGGTCGCGGGCGAAGACAACGAGCACGTTGCCATCGTCTATCAGTCA
Source organism: Mycolicibacterium rhodesiae NBB3 (assembly GCF_000230895.2). Next base: position 6,110,515 of record NC_016604.1, on the reverse strand, counting down.
CCGATGAAGCTGAAGGACGGTACGGAGACGACCGTGAGCAGCATGGAGATCTTCCGCGTTGTCGATGGCAGAATCTCAGAAGTCTGGAATTGCGGCTACAAACAAGGAGTTTGGGCGTGAGCGAACGCGTGCTCGATGAGCTGGGCTACTACCTTCTCGCCGGTGCGGGCGGTGAGGGACCGGCCGGACTGATGGACGAGGCGCGCCGCGGTGAGGAACTGGGCTTCGGCACCGGGTTCATCTCCGAACGCTGGAACGTCAAAGAAGCATCGTCGCTGACCGGTGCCG